>CAZEWS010000109.1:5425-10911 GCA_964515985.1 uncultured Rikenellaceae bacterium
TATTACCGGTTGTTATAAAGGTTCATTGTTCTGACGACCCCTATTGTCCCAAACGATTTAATGATTTCCATAGCAACTTCAATGCGTTCAGGTAGTTTCTTTTTTTCTTCTTCACTCCAGGTTCCAAGTACATAATTAACCTGGCTGTTTGGAGGGAAGTTGCTTCCAATACCGAACCGGAGCCTGGCATAATCCTGATAACCGAGTATTTGCGTTATATTAATTAATCCGTTGTGCCCGGCATCCCCACCTTTAGGTCTCAGACGAAGGATTCCGAAAGGCAAGGATAGATCATCCACGACCACCAGTAAATTTTTAACAGGGATTTTTTGCTTTTTCAACCAATAGTTAACGGCTCTGCCGCTAAGATTCACAAATGTTGTTGGTTTTAACAGAATGATTTTTCTGCCTTTATATTTATATTCGGCAACGAACCCGTATCGTTTATCCTCAAAAACAATATTGGACGCTTGTACTAAGGCGTCCAATATTCTAAAGCCGATATTATGACGTGTAGTGTGATATTTTTCTCCAATATTTCCTAAACCGACTACAAGATATTTCAAAACTCAAATTTTTCTAGCTTTTCTGAGTTGTATCTTCTTTTGAAGGG
This sequence comes from uncultured Rikenellaceae bacterium, assembly GCA_964515985.1. Classification (GTDB taxonomy): domain Bacteria; phylum Bacteroidota; class Bacteroidia; order Bacteroidales; family VadinHA17; genus CAZEWS01. Next base: position 6,039 of record CAZEWS010000109.1, read on the forward strand.
GCTCCCTCCGCCTCAGGTGGTGTTTCAGCAGGAGCTTCCGCTGCTTCTTCTGCAGGCACTTCCTCAATAATTTCTGCGGCTGCTGCTTCTTCAGCTTCAATAGCTGCTTTCATGCCTTTTGCAATAAGTCGTGAAGAAACAATAGCTACGACCATTGGTCTGGATGGATCTAAAATTTCCAGGTTTTCATAGGATAATTCACCAATTTTTATCGATTGTCCAATTTCAAGGTTGGTAATATCAATTTCAAGATAATCTGGTAAGTCTTTTGGATACCCTTTCACTCTCAAACCTCTGCGCTTTAGCCTTAACCGGCCACCTTCCTTAATTCCTAATGAATCTCCGGTTAGTTTTACCGGAAGTGTGACGGTTACAGGCTTATCCTCTGAGATTTCAATAAAATCCATATGTATGATCCGGTCAGTAACCGGATGAAATTGGATGTCTTGCAGGATTGCATTATAGTTCCCTCCGTCGAGGTTAATTTTTAACAGATATGCTTTTTCTGTATAAATGATGCTTTTTACCTCTTTCTCCAGTACACTAAAATGTTTAACATTCTCTCCACCATATATTACGCATGGGACTTTTTCCTTTTCTCTTAATTTTCTTGAAAACTTTTTCCCAACCTCTTTCCTGAGGACTCCTTTTAATTCAACTGTTTCCATTTAAGTAAATTTTGATCGTGCTACTTAAAGTCAGGATAATCATTTGATTCATATATACTCACCTGACTTCCCATCACACATGGATATTTCAGTTTTTATTTTAGGGGTGCAAATATAATAACTTTAAACGATAAAACTAGAACTTATCGACTGGTAGTTATATACTTTGTTTATGACATCGGCAAAAACTTCTGCAATTGTGAGGACATGTATTTTATTTGATTCTTTTTTCAGGGGAATAGAGTCGGTTACCACCACTTCAGTGATCTGTGAATTCTCAATGCACTCATATGCAGGTCCGGATAAAACCGGATGAGTGGCAATAGCCCGAACACTTCTGGCTCCCTGCGCCATCATCATTTCAGATACAAGAGAAATGGTTCCTGCTGTATCGATCATATCATCGACAATAACAATATTTCTGTCTTTTACTTCTCCAATAACCTTTATTTCGCCAACATAGTTTGCTTTCTTTCTGAGTTTATAACAAATCACCATTTCGCAATTTAAAAACCGCGAGTAAGCATTAGCCCTTTTTGTGCCTCCCATATCAGGTGCTGCAATAACAAGATTCTCGAGGTTAAGACTTTTTATATATGGAACAAATATGGAAGAAGCATAAATATGATCAACAGGTACATTAAAAAACCCTTGTATTTGGTCGGCATGCAGGTCCATTGTCATAACACGGTCAACACCTGCAGCAGAAAGCAAATCGGTTACCAGCTTGGCCCCAATAGAAACCCTTGGCTTATCTTTACGGTCCTGCCGGGCAAAACCAAAATAAGGAATAACAGCTACAACATTGTACGCTGAAGCCCTTTTTGCCGCATCTATCATCAATAGAAGTTCAAATGTATTATCAGTTGGCGGGAAAGTTGATTGGATAATAAATACGCTACATCCCCTGACAGATTCTTCAAATGATGGCTGAAATTCCCCATCACTGAATTCCTGTACAGAACTTTTACCAAGTTCTACGCCAAAACTTTTTGTGATTTTTGTTGCCAGATACCTGGAAGATCTTCCGGAAAAAAATTTTAGAGGAGTTTTAATGTCCATACCACCATAAATTAGAGTTGAAAAAATGAAATTTTGAGATTGGTAAATTTATGAATATCCTGCGACTTATTTAACACTATTAACTAATTTTATTACTAACAGAGCATTTCTTAATTAATATGTTATTTTTTAAAGGCCTTTCCAATAAAAGGCAGGCAATTTCCCAATATTACTCGCTCCCACAGTCCTTCCCACAACCTGCTCATGAGGTTTTCGCTCTCAAGTTCGCTCAAACGTTCCATTATTCCAATATTCCATTGTTTCTTCGATAAAATCAAGCAATGCTTTTTCCCCTGTTCTCCTGGTTGCAGAGGTTATGAAAATTTGAGGCAGGGTTTCCCAAAACCTTAACATTTCCTTTTTATAATTTAGTATATTTTTCTTTAGCGCATAAGCGGATAATTTATCTATCTTGGTAAAAACGATTACAAATGGTATCTGATTTTTACCCAAAAACTCCATAAATCGTATATCGTTTTTCAAGGGGGAATGACGAGAGTCAATCAGAACAAATAAACATAATAAATTTTCTCTTTTGAGAATATATTCCTGAATAATTTTATTCCACTGTTTTTTTTTGTCGTATGCTGCTTTGGTAAACCCATAGCCGGGAAGGTCAACCAGATACCATTCATTATTAATAAAAAAATGGTTTATTAATTGAGTCTTTCCGGGGGTCCGGGAAGTTTTTGCTATCCCCTTCCTGCTTAAGATCATATTTATCAAAGAGGATTTTCCAACATTTGACCTGCCAATAAAAGCATATTCAGGCATTACCGGTTTAGGGCATTGCTCAATGCTTGTACTGCTACAATGATATTGGGCTGTTTTGATAATCATATATAATAAATGTAACAACTTAGCGTTAGCCTGCCCGAAAGAATGCCCGTCCGACCGGAGTCATCCGGGCGGGAATACTTTCATTCAGACGGGCGATCTCGTGATCCGCCAGTTGGTCCTGTGAAATAAAGACAAAGCCTTTACTGCAAGGCAGTATTTCACAGGGCTGGCGGAGAGTAATTTAGCAATTTCATCGACTGCTGCCTGCCTGTTTTTCCTGCTTCCAGCAAATCCGAAATTCAAAATTACTCGTTCCCACAATCTAACACACATGCCACTCCCCGAAAAAACGGGACAGGCGTGAGGTTTTGCTGCGCAAAACGTTCAAAATTCGAAATTGGATATTCATTATTCAATTCCCTTCCCCTTCTACAGGGTTTTTATGTCAAAAGTCAGAGGTCAAATGTTGGGGTTTTTTTTCTTCAATGTTGAAACTGGTTAAGCGATGATTATAATATATTTCTGACTTTTATTTCCTCTTACATTACTTTACCTTAATAGTATTAACTTGCACTTATTACATTCAACATTTGACATTTGCCATATGACATTTGACATCAATTATTCAACATCTTTCATCCTTCATATTTCCAAACACCCGGCACCCGGCATCTAACAATTGTCAATTAACATATAACAATTAACATTTAACTTATAACATTCTGTTTCTTTGTCTTTCAATACTCTGATTAGTTAAACTATTAATTCTTAATGAAATAAGTTCGAATAAGGGAGAGAAAATTTACCCGGCAGGATTTTCTTATTTCCCGTTCGTGTATTATAAACTGCAATAACCCTGACGACTCTGTTTCCTGTAGATCCGGGCTTTTGTATGAATTTTATTTCAGCAATTCCATTTTCAGTCAGTAAATAATTCTTTTCGTCAACGACAAAAATACTGTCATTTAGTTCTCCGAGATAAAAGTTAACTTTACTTGATTTGTTTGAAAGTGAGCATCTTAGCAGATATATGCGATTTATTTGAGTATTGTCAGTGGCAGTAAATACTATTTTTGGATACGATTTCAGAAGATCACCATATTTGTCATACTCTTTTAATCCTATTTTCCTGTTTCCGTTTTCATAAGGTATTTCAGCCTGAAGGGTTCCATCCCTGAAAAATTTCTTCTGTATTCCATCAATTTTTCCATTTTTATAGGGTGTAACCCGGTATACCTCTCCGCTGGTGTAAAACCATTTGGACAAATTAACTTTTTTCCCGTTTTCGTAATAAATTTCAGAATGCAGTTTCCCGTCAGGATAATATCTTTTAGCTAGCCCGTGTTTTAATCCATTTTCAAATTTTATTTCCGAGTAGAGATAGCCATCAGTATGATAACTTTTGTAAATACCTGTAAATTTTGAGTCCTCTGAGGGTGGTTTAGAAGTTTTTGAAGATAAAACAACGGTTTTTTCAATTGGGGTTGGAGTATGTGTACATGAACCTGAAATAACTAAAGTTATAATAACAGTAAGGATTGGGTATTGATTAAATATATATTTCATAGATAGTTAAATGTATCAGAATTTACTCAAAGCTTTTTGTTTTTACATTTTAATATGATTTTAAAACTTCACGTAATTGAACCATTACATCCTTACCCCAAAGGGGTAAAACCCGCCAGTTGTCGGGCAGGCTTTGAATAACCACTGGTGAAACCGGTAGATTACAATGATATATTTCCTGCAACCCCTATCAGGGTTGTGATTATATTTCTTGTCCTTGCCCCGCATTTCATACGGGGTTATTCATAGTGGTTTTACTTCGTAAAACTCTTCGGGATTTTTCAACTTGCTCTACTTAACATTCTGCTCCATTCTTAACAGATTATTCAATACTTGCTTGTTTGTTTTCTTCTTAGTAAATGTACTGATAATAAAAGTTAAAACCGTTACCTTTATTGTGAAGAAATACAATTCCGGCAGGCAGGGCAATCAGGAATCAGGATGCGAAGCAATTCAACGAGTTGAACCTCAGCCCTTGCCCTGTGAAATAGTGGCAAAGCCACTGCTGCGAAGCAGCCCTGTGGAATGTTCTTTCAGAATTCCACTGGGCAAGCATTTCACAGGGTGAATAATTTGTTGATTGTAATTTGTGATTTTGTTAATAATAAGTTCCATAATTAAATTGTCATAACACTAGGTTATATAGACTTCTAAAATTTTCGATTCTTCAAAAGGGTGAAGTGTTATGTTTTCTAAGCTGGCAGGTAAAAGAACAGATTCTCCCAATTTAACATGTGCAGAGTCATTGTTAAAATTAATACGGAATTCTCCTTGCAAAACCATATAGATAACAAAGG
>CAZEWS010000110.1:0-10800 GCA_964515985.1 uncultured Rikenellaceae bacterium
TACTGGTTGCTGGATACTTGATTATAATTGAACTAAAAACTGAAAACTATAAACCCCAGTGAAATATGCTCCTTCCCTGATGAAATGTTTTCGTACCTCAAATTTCATAGGGCAAGCGTCGCATTTCACGGGGCAGGCCAAAAACCATTTAATGTAGAGCCGAATTGTATTCGGCTGGCAGGCTTTAGTTTTATTAAGCGTCGTAACTCTAATTTCGTGGAATTTTATTGATTTTACCAAATTGAAATATTTATTCAAAGCATAATACTACAGTTAATCTATTACACACCCTAAATCAAATACCAAGACTTGATGGCAATAAACTGTTTCATGAAGATAGAGCAGCTTATAACCTTATAACTAATAACTTATAACGTATAACAATTTGAATTGTTACTAAATATAAGAAATCGACTCATGAGAACTGAGTAGTTACAAATAACTAAATATAGAGGCACTTATGAAATGGTATAATGTTTTTACAATCCTGTTTTTAATTATGGCAGCAAACTTTGGAATACTAACCGCTCAGGAAGATAATTCCAGGCTGAATATTATGGGAAAATTCAGCACTGACCAGCGTTTTTTGACACAAAACGAAAATAAATGGTCGTGGAATGAGAACAGGTTGAATATTCAATTGGAAAGCCGAAAAAAAGGCGAAGCCAGGTTTTTTTCCGAAGTTTGGCTGAGAAGCTTTGGTTTCCCCGGTCTCACCCATATTAGTCAATTATCCTGCAAGGACTTAACATCGCCTTATAATCTTGATATCCGTGAAGCCTATGTTGACCTGTATGGATTTTTGACAGAGAACCTTGATATCAGGATTGGCAGACAACGTTTGGCGTGGGGGAGAGGTGACGTTATCAATCCTACGAATAACCTGGATCCGTATGATCTGGAAGATATCTGGGATTTTGGACGATACCATGGTTCGGATGGTATAAAAATGACTTACTATATCAGGGATTGGTTTATTGAAGGAGCTTTTTTCCCATTTTTCAGGCCGGCAACACTCCCTGTAGGCGAACTTACGTCTGCGTTTAGTCAGGATATTTCTTTACCTGCCGGGTTGTTGTTGAAAGATTTCAGGGATTCGCTGCTCCTGCCGGATGTAAACTTGGGTGAGTCTGGCAACTATGGGATAAAACTAGGAGGTTTTCTTCTGGGTTATGATGTTTCAGTGAGTTATGTTTACGGACGATCCGGACTTCCTGTTCCGGATATGAATATCATTACACCTGTCGATCTTATTGGAGGTGTAAACCTCAAATCATTTTTGTATTACCCAAGAATGAACATTTTGGGAGCTGACCTGGCAGGAGCTATTGGCAGTGTTGGAATCTGGAGTGAAATTGGAGCATTTTTCCCGGATGAAAAACTTACCATGACCGTTGATCTTTCATCGTTGGGTATATTTCCACCGGATTCCACAATACTGGATAAGGAAATATATCTGAAATACCTTATTGGAGCAGATTATACATTCAGGGACGGGTCATACGTGAATTTACAGTTTCTTCATGGATTTTTTCATGAAATGGGGCGGGATAACCTGAATGATTATTTCATATTTAGTTTTGAGAAAAAACTATTTGACGATAAATTAAAACTCAATCCTGTTACCGGAGCTTTTATTGTTTCCGACTGGAAAAACCTTTCATCCGGTTATGCTTTAATTTATTCACCAAGTATTACTTATTTACCAAACGATAATGCTGAAATCATGCTAGGAGTAAGGGTACTGGAAGGGAAAGGAGATAATATGTTTGTTCGATTGATTGATAAGGATGAAGTATTCGTAAAATTTATCTATAGTTTTTAAAACCCCGACAGGGGTGCAACTATTTCGTGAACTTGCCCTGTGAAATAAATCGCAGATTTAATGCGAAGCATTATTTCACTGGGTTCACCCTATGAAATAGTGGCGGAGCCACTACTGCGGAGCAGTATTTCACAGGGTAAATGGGAGCGAATAAACCCTATCGGGGTTAAATATCGTATCGTTCTTTTACTGGTTATTTTCAAAACCATACTGCACAAACGGCTTTGGAAAATCGTTTTACTGCAGAACGACTCTCCGAATCCTTTTTTTGAGACCGAATTTTTCTTATAATAATTTATTTTTTTTTCTAAAATATTTTCTTACTTTTGAAACGATAAAATTTGAAATGATTTTAACAAATTACAATATAAATTGGTGGTGGTACCTGATCCGTTCGAAACGAGTGAGGTAGACCAGTAATTTAATATCATTTATAAACAAATTATTAAGGCTTGTCGTTCTCACGGCAAGCCTTTTTTATTGAAGAAAAAATGGAAACAAATAAAATAAAGATTAAGTCAAGAATTAAAAAAATGCTTGCCGATACAATTACTCCTGTTAGCATTTATCTTAAAATCAGGGATAAATTTGGTCAATCCCTGTTGTTGGAAAGTTCAGATTACCATGGAAGTGAAAACAGCCTTTCCTTTATTTGTATGCAAACCCTTGCAAGTTTTATTCTAAAGGATAAGAAATTGATCATTTCTTTACCTGATAGGGAACCAGTGGTAAAGGTAGAATTTGGAAAAGACACCGTTGTGGATGAACTTAACCGTTTCATTTCATCCTTTAATATAGAAGGCGAGGATCCTGCAAGGAAGTATAATGGTTTCTTTGGCTACATGGGTTATGATAGTGTTCGGTTTTTTGAGAAAATTAAACTGGAAACAAAGGGTAATAAACCAGGAATCCCCGATATTCACTATTGTTTATTCAGATATCTGATTATAATCAATCATTTTAATGATGAAATGATATTACTTGAAAATTATCTGCCAGGAGAAGCGTCAGGAATGGAAAGAATAGAAACAATGGTGCTAAGCAGAAATTTTCCATCCTATCCATTTGAAACGGTTGGTCAGGAGTATTCAAATCTTAATGATGAAGAGTATAAAGATTTAGTAAGGAAAGGAAAACATCATTGCCAGATGGGTGACGTATTTCAGATCGTTTTTTCCCGTCAGTTTTCGCAAGCCTTTAAGGGAGATGAGTTTAATGTTTATCGTTCATTACGATCGATTAATCCGTCTCCATATTTGTTCTATTTTGATTACGGAAATTACAGGATTTTCGGATCTTCTCCGGAAGCGCTTCTTGTAATTAAAGAAAATAAAGCACAGATCCACCCGATTGCCGGCACCTTCCGGCGTACTGGTAACGATATTAAGGATACCGAGATCGCTAAACAACTGATAAAAGATCCGAAAGAAAATGCTGAACATGTTATGTTGGTTGATTTGGCAAGAAACGATCTGAGCAGAAATACCCGGAATGTACGTGTGGTTAATTTCAAGGAAATTCAATTTTACAGTCATGTAATACATTTGGTATCAATGGTTGAAGGAGAACTGGATGTAAATTATAATCCTGTTCGTATCCTGGCCGATACATTTCCGGCCGGAACCCTTTCAGGGGCACCGAAACATAGAGCCATGACACTGATCAATAAATATGAAAATCAACCAAGAGGATTTTATGGAGGTGGCATAGGTTATATCGGATTAACCGGAGATTTGAATCACGCCATCATCATACGTTCATTTCTAAGTTATAGACAAAAGCTCTATTACCAGGCAGGTGCCGGAATTGTTATCGATTCGCACGAAGAAAAGGAATTAAAGGAAGTTAATAACAAACTGGCTGCTTTAAAATTGGCATTAACATTAGCAAAAGAGATATAGATGAAACGGATTTTAGTTCTGGATAATTATGATTCTTTTACCTATAATCTGGTACAATATATCGAGGAAATAACCGGCCAGAAGGTAAAGGTTGTCAGAAATGATGAAATTGAATTGGATATGATTGATCAATACGATATCGTTTTTTTGTCACCCGGACCCGGGTTGCCAAAAGACGCCGGGATCATGAAAAAATTGATAGAAGTATATGGCCCGAAGAAACAGATATTTGGAGTTTGCCTTGGTCAACAGGCAATCGCTGAGGTTTATGGTGCAAAATTGATAAATATGAAAACCGTGTTTCATGGAATAGCCACGGTAATCAGGGTTTTAAAAAGAAATGATCCTTTATTCAGGAATGTATCTAATGAATTTATGGGAGGCAGGTATCATTCATGGATTGTGGACCGGGAGTCAATTCCCTCCTGTTTGGAAATTACGGCTGTTGACCATGAAAATCAAATTATGGCCATCCGCCATAAAAAATATAAGGTTGTGGGTGTACAGTTTCATCCGGAATCAGTACTTACTCCGGAAGGTGAACAAATGCTTATTAATTTTTTAAATGAATAGAAAGATGAAAACCATTTTAAATCATTTATTCGAACATAAAGTATTGGATCGTACAACAGCGAAAGAAGTACTGATGAATATTTCACTAAACCAATATAATCATTCCCAGATTTCTGCTTTTTTATCGGTCTACCTGATGAGAGCTATTTCGGTTGAAGAATTAGCCGGATTCAGGGATGCTTTGATTGAACTCTGCTTGCAGGTTGATCTGAGTGATTATGAAACCATTGATGTTTGCGGCACGGGTGGTGATGCGAAAAATACATTTAATATTTCTACACTCACCGCATTTGTTGTAGCGGGTGCAGGTTACAAAGTTGCCAAACATGGAAATTATGGAGTTTCTTCATCCTGTGGATCTTCCAATTTAATGGAGTATTTCGATTATAAATTTACCAATGATCAAAATGTTCTGAGGAAGCAGATTGAACAAGCCAATATTTGTTTCTTACATGCTCCACTTTTTCATCCTGCTATGAAAACAGTAGCACCCATAAGACGAGAACTGGGAGTAAAGACTTTTTTCAATATGTTAGGGCCTCTGGTTAACCCATGCCAGCCACCATTCCAGTTAATTGGTGTTTTTAGCCTCGAATTGGCCAGATTGTATCATTACCTTCTTCAGGGATCAGGAAAATCATATACTATAATTCATTCATTGGATGGTTATGATGAATTATCCCTTACAGGTGCATTTAAGAAATTTAATAATCAAACTGAAGAAATTATATATCCTAAGGAAATAGGTTTTACCATTCTGAACCCTGAGGAACTTTTTGGAGGGGAAAGTGTTGAAGATGCAGCAGATATTTTCCTCAGCATTTTGAGGAGTAATGGAACGACGGCTCAGGAAAATATTGTTATTGCTAATGCAGCAATGGCTGTTCAATGCTTTAACCCGGAACGAGCTTTTGATACCTGTAAAGAAGAGGTGAAAGATTCTATTAAAAGCGGCAGGGCTTTTCAGGTATTTCAAAAATTGTTGGAATTAGGAACAGAATAAAAGACTTTAAAGACAAGGAATATGAACCTGTTGGATAAAATTATACATACAAAGAAAATGCGAATCCGGGAATTAAAGGAGCGTATTCCGGTAAATTTACTCAAGCATTATGAGTTGTATGCCAGACCTGTTATTTCATTGCGAAAATCCCTTTTACTACAAGAATCGTGTGGGGTTATTGCTGAGTTTAAAAGAAAATCCCCTTCAAAAGGCATAATTAATATGCATGCCGATCCCGTCCGGATATCCAGGGGTTACGTGAATGCAGGCGCCTCTGCCATATCCGTTTTAACAGACCATGAATTTTTCCACGGAAGCAACACTGACCTTGTTAATACAAGGAAATCAGTGGATTGTCCGGTTTTAAGAAAAGATTTTATCCTGGATGAATATCAGGTTATTGAAACCAAAGCAATTGGTGCCGATGCTGTGCTCCTGATCGCTGAATGCCTGGAAAAACAAAAATTAAAATGTCTGGCAAATCTGGCAAAAGAAATTGGTCTGGAGGTCATTATCGAAATCCATTCTGCAGAACAACTGGATAAGCTAAATGAAAACATTGATATTATTGGAGTAAATAACAGGAATATGAATAATTTTACTGTGGATGTAAAAAATTCTTTTGAATTGGCTCTTTTAATACCTCAAGAATATATTAAAATATCCGAGAGCGGAATAAATGATCCGGCAATTATACCTGAACTTAAAAAAGCCGGATATAACGGATTCTTAATAGGTGAGTTCTTTATGCGTACCGGTAATCCTCCGGAATCTTGCGGCAGTTTTATTGAACAGATTAAAGGATTTGAACAAAAAACGGTGTAAAAATGAAGATCAAGGTGTGTGGAATGCGGGAACCGGAAAATATAAAAGCCCTGGAAAAATTGAAGGTAAATATGTTGGGGTTCATTTTCTATAAACAATCACCAAGGTTTGTTGAGGTTTTTCCAAACCTGGAAATAATATGCTCCTTAAAACCTTCCATTATAAAGACGGGTGTATTCGTGAATGCCGATTATCTTTTTATAAAAGAAAAAGTCAACAAATATAAGTTGGATATCATTCAATTACATGGAGATGAGTCTCCCGGATTTTGTGAAAGAACAACTGATCTTGCAACTGTGATGAAGACATTTCGTATAGATGAAGGATTTGATTTTTCTGTTACTAAAAGATATGAGCCTTTCTCAGATTACTTTCTCTTTGATACGAAAAGCCGGGATTATGGTGGAACCGGAATCCGGTTTAACTGGTCCATACTGAACAACTATGAGGGGAAGAAACCTTTTCTTTTAAGCGGGGGTATCACCCCTGAAGATGCCCCGCTAATTAAAACCATAATTAATCCCAAAATGCTTGGAATTGATATTAACAGTGGATTTGAAATTATGCCGGGTCTGAAAAATATTGATCTGATAGAAACCTTTTTAAATAATTTTTCATGCAATATTTAGTCGACGAATATGGATATTATGGTCCTTTTGGTGGCGCCTATGTACCAGAAATGTTATATCCAAACCTGGAGGAGTTGCAAAATAATTACCTGAAAATTTTTAACGATCAGGAATTCAGGAAGGAATACCGGTCTTTATTAAAGGATTATGCTGGAAGACCTTCGCCTTTATATTTTGCCAAACGATTATCTTTCAAATACAACGCCAAGATTTATCTCAAGCGAGAGGATTTGAATCATACAGGATCCCATAAAATTAATAATACCATTGGCCAAATTCTTCTGGCAAAACGCCTTGGTAAAAAAAGAATTATTGCGGAGACTGGTGCTGGCCAGCATGGAGTTGCCACGGCAACGGTCTGTGCACTTATGGATATGCAATGTGTAATTTTCATGGGTTCCGTTGATATAGAAAGGCAGGCACCAAATGTTGCAAGGATGAAAATGCTTGGGGCAAAGGTGATCCCTGTCGAAAGTGGAAGCAAAACCCTTAAGGATGCAATCAATTCAGCCATCCGTGATTGGATCAGGCATCCTGTTAACACTCATTATATTATAGGTTCAGTTGTTGGTCCTCATCCTTATCCGGATATTGTTACCAGGTTACAGTCGGTAATTAGTGCTGAATTAAAGGAACAGTTAAAGGAAAAAACCGGCCGGGAGTATCCGGATCATATTATTGCTTGTGTTGGCGGGGGCAGTAATGCTGCAGGCGCATTCTATCATTTTCTTGAAAAACCGGAAGTAAGCTTTATTGTAGCTGAAGCTTCAGGACTGGGAATAAACTCCGGAAAATCGGCAGCTACCAGTGTTCTTGGTTCCGAAGGAATTATCCATGGTAGCCGGACTCTTTTAATGCAAACCGATGACGGACAGATAATTAAACCTTACTCCATTTCTGCCGGGCTGGATTATCCCGGAATCGGTCCATTACATGCTTTTCTGATAAAATCCGGGCGTGTAAAAGCTGTCCATATAACAGACAGCGAAGCTCTGAAAGCAGCATTCGAACTTACTCGCCTGGAAGGGATCATTCCTGCATTAGAGACAGCCCACGCACTGGCATGTCTTGGAAAAATAAAATTTCACAGGAACGATATACTGGTCATCAATTTATCCGGTCGCGGAGATAAGGATTTGGCAACTTACATGAAAAACATTGAAAATGAATCGTATTTATAATCTGTTTCAAAACAAGAAAAGGAATATTCTGAATATTTATTTTACAGCCGGGTATCCTTCACTTGAGAGCACTCCGGAAATAATTAAACATTTGGAAAAAGGAAAAGTTGATTTAGTGGAAATAGGGATCCCGTTTTCGGATCCACTGGCTGATGGTCCAACTATACAGGATAGTAACAGAATTGCACTTCAAAATGGAATGAGCTTAAATTTGCTTTTTAATCAATTACAGGATATCCGAAAAATCGTAAGTATGCCTCTCATTCTAATGGGATATTTTAATCAGGTCTTTCAGTATGGAATAGAAGAATTTTGTCAGACCTGTCAAAAAGTTGGAATTGACGGTGTCATATTGCCGGATCTGCCGATTAGAGAATATGAATCCTGTTACCTGCCTGTTTTCAGGAAATATGAACTAAGCGTTATTTTGCTGATTGCCCCTAATACCAGGGAAGAAAGAATAAGGATTATCGATCGTTTAAGCGATGGTTTTATCTACATGGTATCCAGCGCATCCGTTACCGGGGAGAATGTCCTGATGAAAGCAAATACCAGGGACTATTTTCGGCGGGTAGAAAAAATGCATTTAAAGAATCCGAGACTTATAGGTTTTGGAATATCTGACCAGGAAAGTTTTCAAAGAGCTTGTCAGTATGCTAATGGTGCAATCGTTGGAAGTGCATTTATCAGGGCTTTATCGGAAGAAAAACCCATTGAAAAGGCTATTACTGGTTTTTTGAAACGAATTCGATCGGAATAAATATTCTTTCAGAAGGGAAATGAAAAGATTACTTTTACTTTAAATTAAATAATGAATAAGACAATCTTTGGAAAAACAGGCAAAAACGTGACATAGATTGGAATGGGAGGGATGCGGTTTGAGAAGGAAATTCCTGAAAAAGAAATTATAAAATACAGACAAACTATTAATCTTATAACCATGACAAAAAAAACTATTACAAGGAGAACATTATTGAAAAATTCTGCTCTTGCCACTGTGGCAGGTGCGTTGTATTTAAATTTTCCGGTTAAGCTTTTTGGAAGAAACCCCGAAAAAAAAACAAAGGTTATTCTTATACGTGATGAAAAAGTTATTGATGATTCCCGGACCATCGACAAGACGGTGATTCGGAATATGCTTGACGAAGCCGTGAAGGAACTCACCGGATTTGATGAAATACAAGCAGCCTGGAAAAGCCTTATTAAACCAGATGACATTGTTGGCATCAAAACAAATGCATGGGGTCGTCTTCGTACTCCTTTGGAACTTGAAGATGCCATCAAAAACAGGGTAATGGAAGTTGGTGTACCTGGGGATAAAATAAGCATAAGGGATAGTGGTCTCCTGGATGATCCGGTTTTCACTAAGGGTACTGCACTGATCAATGTCCGTCCCATGCGTACTCATGACTGGTCGGGTGTGGGATCATTAATAAAGAATTACATTATGTTTACCAGAAAACCATGGTCATACCATGGGAATACCTGTGCCGATCTTGCTACTTTATGGGATATTCCGATGGTTAAGGGCAAAACCCGGTTGAATATTCTGGTTATGTTGACCCCCTTGTTTCATGGAATTGGCCCTCATCACTATAATAAGAAATTTACCTGGGCATATAAGGGTTTGTTAGTGGGTTTTGATCCTGTGGCAATTGATTCAGTTGGGGTTCAGATATTGCAGGCAAGGAGAACAGAGTATTTCGGTGAAGAAAGGCCAATAAAACCACCTGTTAAACATGTCTTTCTTGCTGATACACGCCATCATCTTGGCACAGCAGATCCTGAAAAAATTGACCTGGTAAAGTTAGGCTGGAAAGAAAATATTTTAATATAATAATTTTGTCTGCCAGATAATATAAGAGTAAACAGCGTACCGGATAAACCTGAAACCGGCATACAACAAGAATTTTTTGAAGGAGTATTTGACAGCACCGACCAACATGCAAATGGCTGAAAATGGGATGGGGGTGAGGGCAGCGACAATGATCAGGTAAAGACCGAATTTGTGCAGTGCATTTTCATATTTATGCAATACTTGCTTATAGAGGAATTTATATAAGTTAGTCCTGTTCAGTATGGATCCGATCCAATATCCCAATATTCCAGCTAAATAGGATATTACGGAAAAACTGGTTATCAGGATAATATACCTGGGAAGATTGGTGGTTTCCAATGCCCAAAGCATAAAAATCTCAGGAGGGATAATGCCAAAAACCACTTCCGAAACAGTGAAAATAAGATAAATGAAGAACAGATTTCCGTAAACCGGAGCCAGCCACTCAATGTATTCAATATCAATTGCTTTCCTTATAAAGAATACCGTCGCCAGAATAATAATCAGCCAAACTAATCCCTTTGTCAGATTGGTGACTAAGAATTTACCCTTCACACCGAATACGTTCATGTAACCTCTGTTTCTGTTTTTTCTTTCTTTCTCTTCCAACAAAACATCCAGATTGTTAAAAAATTTCATATAGAAAATAAGTATCTTCCAGAAGATGCATAATTTCTATCTTAAAAACTTATCTCTTTTATCTTTTCCTCAACCTCAACCTCAACCTCCATTCCTTCACAGACTCTGCTCCGCCTTCGCATACCACGGCGGGCAGGCAGGCGGGCAGACGCTGGCAGGTCTCACCCAATCACCCATTCTTCCACTATTCCAGCATTCCATTTCCAGTAATACATGGTCTGGTTTTACTAATAACTTAATCATTCCATACTCCCGGAATAGTCTCACCACAAAACGTACACTTGTTATTGCTTATGTGGTTTGAGAGAATACGGTAACCTCTTCTTTCAATGATTTTTTTATTGCATTGAGGACAATATGTGTTTGAGGCTGATGTGCCGGGCACGT
>CAZEWS010000111.1:0-10797 GCA_964515985.1 uncultured Rikenellaceae bacterium
TCTACTGTCATGAAATCCTGAAGTCGATGATAAGACCCTAAAGAGATATAAAAAGTTACAATAAAAAGCTAAAGGTATAAAGTTTTTATAAGCCTGACTAAGGTTCACGGATACCGGAGACCTGATTCTGATGCGGGATCGGCTAATTGATAAATTACTCTCCGCCAGGCGGATCATGAGATCGCCCCGATAGCCATCGGGGCTAAGTTGTAAAATTGTTGCCTGTCACTTAGGGAAATTGCTGAAAACAGGGCAGAGGGCATGTGGCAAAGGGCTGAGAGCAAGTGGAAATTTATGATTGAGAAATGGTTCAATTGATAAATTGTTAGAGAAGTTTTTATGTGTTAATGTGTTAGAGTTTAAAAATATTGAGAATCAACAACATAGAAAATAAATAAAAAATTTCTTATTAAAAAGTCGGAAGTTATAAATTCTTTTTTTATTTTTGACCAAACGTTCAGTCAAAAGGTGTTTTTTAGTGCAATTTTTACACTTTTTATTAAGCCTTGTTTTGACTAAGCGGGCAGTCATAAAAATAATTTTTTATGTCACCCAGAACACCAGAACAATTCGAAGAAATAAGAGAATCCAGAAAGACGTTAATCCTTGATTCCGCCCTGGAGCTTTTCGCCAACGAAGGATTTTATAAAACTTCAATAAGCGATATAGCAGAAAAAGCAGGTATTTCAAAAGGATTGATATACAACTACTTTGAAAGTAAAGAAGCCCTGATTCGAACGATTGCTTTTAACGGGATAGATAATCTTCTGAAAAACTTCGATCCTAACAGCGACAACATACTTACTAAAGAGGAATTGCAATATTTTATTGAGCAAAACTTTATGATTTTGCAGAAAAATATCCATTTCTGGAAATTATACTTCGGGATTATTGTTCAGCCCCAGGTTCTTAAGTTGGTAGAAAAGGAACTAATGCGATTATTTATTCCGTCATACAAGATGCTGGAAAATTATTTCAAATACCAGGGTAAAAAAAATCCTGCAGCAGAGGCCAGATTTTTTGGAGCCATGATTGAAGGTGTGTACATGAATTATGTCATGGATCCGAAAAAATTTCCGATTAAAGATGTTGAGCAAAAAATAATTAACCTTTATATTTCATAAACCCTAATAAATAGCTACACAAAATTAAAATTTGGTAATTCATTTTCAGGTTGTTACAAGCGATTCTCAATAATTGTGTATATAGACTCTAATAAATAAGAAATGAAAACAAAAAGACAAAATTTAATAATATTCCTTTCGGTGTTATTCCTTAGTGGTTTTGGATTGGTAAAATCCCAGGGAAATATTACCGCCAGGGAAGTAATTGATAAAGCCGATAAACTCATGCGCGGGAATTCAAGCTATTCAGAAATGACCATGAAAATTATCCGGCCCAAATGGGACAGATCCCTTTCCTTTAAAGCCTGGTCGAAAGGAACCGATTACTCCCTTGTTTATGTCACAGCGCCCGCAAAAGAAAAGGGACAAGTATTCCTGAAGCGCAAGCAAGAAATGTGGAACTGGGTCCCGTCCATTGAACGGATGATAAAAATACCTCCATCCATGATGATGCAATCCTGGATGGGTTCTGACATAACAAATGATGATATAGTGAAGGAATCCTCTATCGTAAAGGATTACACGCATGAGATCATTGGAAGTGAATCAATCCAGGGTCATGAATGCTATAAAATCCAGCTAATTCCCAATGAGGATGCTCCTGTTGTATGGGGTAAAATCATATCTTGGATAAGCAAAAAAGAATCCTTCATCCTCAAAAATGAATACTATGATGAAGACGGATTCCTGATCAACCTGGAAACTTTGTCGAAAATTAAGAATGTTGGGGACCGGGTGATACCAACATATTTTGAAATGATCCCGGTTGAGAAAGAAGGCTATAAAACCATAATGGAGTTCAACAAGATTGAATTTAATAACCCAATTCGGGATGATTTCTTTTCAATTCAGAACATGAAGCGGATACGGTAGTCTTTAAAAACTGTCCAAGGGACTCCTTTTCCCGGAGGGATCCCTTTGGGAGGAGAATTGTCACAAAAAGTTAAACATCAATTAAAATGAACAATATCAAAATCGCCTGGCGAAACCTCTGGAGGAATAAAAGAAGAACGCTTATCACCGTAGCATCGGTTTTTTTTGGTGTTCTTTTTTCCACGGTAATGACTTCCATGCAAGAAGGATCATATAGTTCAATGGTCGATAACGTGGTAAAATTCTATTCCGGATATATCCAGGTTCATTCCGAGGATTACTGGGAAAACAAAACCATCAACAACACCTTTAAACCAACGGATTCACTCATTGATAAAATCAGCCAGGTAAAGGAAGTTATTCATTTCACCCCGCGTCTTGAATCTTTCGCTCTTGCATCATCGGAAGAAATTACTAAGGGCGTCATGGTTTTGGGCGTTGATCCGGTAAAAGAAAGCCAGGTTACAGGTATTGAAAAATGGATTGAAAAAGGACGGTATTTAAACCCGGGAGATAAGGGTATTTTGGTTGGCATTGATCTTGCAAAATATCTGCAACTGGAGCTGAATGATACCATCGTTTTGCTGAGTCAGGGATATCATGGTATAAGTGCTGCCGGGAAGTATCCTATAGCAGGTATTTTAAATTTTCCCTCGCCTGAACTTAACCGGCAAACCTTATATATGGAATTAAGTAATTGCCAGGATTTTTATTCAGCCTATAATCTTCTTACATCACTTGTTCTCATGGTAAAGAATCAATATGATCTGCCAGATGCTATGAAGGAACTGAGAAATGAAATTTCTTCACCTTTCAGTGTTATGTCATGGAATGAAATGCAGCCTGAGTTGGTACAGATGATAGAGGCCGACAGGGCTGGAGGAGTTTTTATGAAGGCTTTGCTTTATATGATCATTGGCTTTGGGATTCTGGGGACGATCATGATGATGATCTCAGAACGAAGAAGAGAAATGGGCGTTATGGTAGCCATTGGGATGCAGCGCTTTAAACTCGGAAATATAATATTTCTCGAAACCCTGTTTATTGGTTTCCTTGGGGTACTCGTCGGTTTCCTTGGAAGCATACCCATTATCAGTTATTATTATAATAATCCTATCAGGCTCCCCGCAGATGCTGCTGAAATAATGATTGAAATGGGCATTGAACCTTTATTGTACTTTTCCTGGATGCCATCTGTATTCTACAACCAGGTTATTACAATATTTGTGATAACTGCGTTGATTGCTATTTATCCGGTTTATAAATCCCGGACGATGAAGGTTAATCTGGCGCTAAGAGCCTGAGGAATTTAAGATTTAAGATTTATGATTTTAGAATTTAGATTTTGTTTTAGGTTTATCAGGGTAAAGAGTACATTATGGAAAGAAAAAAAATGTACCGAGGGATGCCTACAGCAGAATAATGGAATATTGGAATAGTGGAATAATGGAATAATGGAGTAGTGGAATAGTGGAATAATGGAATAGTGGAATAATGGAATAGTGGAATAGTGGAATAGTGGAATAATGGAATAGTGGAATAGTGGAATAGTGGAATAGTGGAATAGTGGAATAATGGAATAGTGGAATAATGGAATAGTGGAATAATGGAATAATGGAATAATGGAATAATGGAATAATGGAATAATGGAATAGTTATTATAATAGTTTTTATCAGGTAAAATAAAATAACAAAAGAACAATAACCTTTGCCCGTGAGGCAATCAGGGCTTAGTGCAAGATTACCAGAAATTTAAAATTCTAAAATCTTAAATATCATGATTCTATCAGTAGCCTGGAGAAATATCTGGCGGAATAAGGTTCGGAGTATAGTGGTAATAACAGCCATCACACTCGGTATATGTGCAGGTGTTTTTTCTACCGCCTTTTTTAAGGGGATGGCTGAACAGCGGATCAAAAAGGTCATTGAAACAGAAACTTCACATATTCAGATCCACCACCCGGATTTCCGCCAATCGACGGATATCTCAAGCTTCATTCCTGATGCTCATAATATCTCAGGCAATATCAGGCAAATTCCACATGTATTGGGAGTAAGCAACCGGATCGTTGTCTTTTCCATGGTTGCTTCTGCTGAAACAGCCAATGGAGTAAAAATTGTTGGTGTTGAACCAAACGATGAAATGCAGGTCACCAATCTCAGTGCCAGGATCGTTGATGGAGCTTATTTTGAAGGGATCAGAAAAAACCCTGTTGTTATCGGCAAAAAACTGGCCGATAAATTAAATGTTAAAATCAGGTCCAAAGTGGTGATTACTCTGCAGGATATGGATAAAACCATAACGGCAGGTGCGTTTCGTATCGCCGGAATCTACGATACCGATAATTTTGCATTCGACGAAGTAAATATTTTTATCCGGTATTCCGATATGGCGCGTTTATTAAGCTTCCCGGAAAATGCGTGTCATGAAATGGCTATCAGGGTAAGTGATGCTGATTTTACACAGGAAGTTCAACAAAGTGTTAAACCCCTGATCCCTGACCTGGAGGTATTAAGTTGGACTGAACTTAGTCCGGAAATGAAATACCTGACGGAGGCCATGGATATATACATGAATATCTTCATCATCATTATCCTTCTGGCACTGTTATTTGGGATCATCAATACCATGTTAATGGTAGTGCTTGAAAGGGTGAAAGAAATTGGGATGCTGATGGCCATTGGAATGAATAAGCTGAAGGTCTTTTCAATGATCATTCTTGAGACAGTTTTTCTTAGTCTTACGGGCGGAGTAATTGGCGTTTTATCAGGAGGTCTGATATCTAAATATTTTGAAACGCACGCCATAAGTTTATCGATGTGGAGAGAGGGTTATGTTGAATTGGGCTATGATCCGTTTGTTTATACTGATCTGGAATTATCACTGATGATCAACACAACCCTGCTTGTCATATTAACTGGTGTAATTGCTGCACTTTACCCAGCCTATAAAGCCCTGCGAAACGATCCGGCAGAAGCATTACGAATCGAATAAATTAATAAACGTTAAAATATATCAAAATGAGTATAATTGAAATAAAAAATCTGACAAAGATTTATGACGGTAGTGAAGTTGAAGTAATAGCCGTTAATGGTATAGATATTAGTTTTGATAAGGGTGAATTTGCCGCTATAGTTGGACCCTCCGGTTCAGGGAAAACAACGTTTTTGAACCTGCTTGGAGGGCTTGACCGGCCAACTTCGGGTGAAGTAATGGTTGACGGAGTGAATATTTGGAATTTAAGGCCCCGGAAATTAATCGACTTCCGTATGAACAGTATCGGTTTTGTGTTTCAATCGTATAACCTGATCCCCGTCCTAACGGCAAAGGAAAATGTTGAATTTGTCATGCATTTGCAGGGGAGGCCCAAAGCAGAAAGGGATAGAAGAACCCGGGAACTTATGAAAGCCGTTGGATTGACTGACCGTCTCAATAGCCGCCCCGGCAAGCTTTCCGGCGGACAACAACAAAGGGTTGCCGTTGCCCGTGCTTTGGCTTCGAAACCAACATTCATCCTGGCCGATGAACCGACCGCCAACCTGGATTCAAAATCCACCGAAAACTTGCTTGACATCATGGGAAATCTTAATAAAGAAGAAAATATAACATTCATCTTTTCAACCCATGATGCCAGGGTGGTAAAAAAAGCCAGACGAGTAATCACCATTGAAGACGGAAAGGTGGTTTCGGATGAAAAAGGATAGAATGTTATAAGTTATAACCTATAACGCATAACAAAAAAGAGCCTCTTAAAAACTGTCCAAGGGACTCCTTTGGAGAATAGTTACTTACTATGCTTAGAAAGAGCATAACAATTATACTTCTGATTTTTCTGCCTTATTTAATGTTAAGTCAGGAAACCAACCGGAATATCACCCTCTCGGGTTATACCAGTAATATGCAAAGTGTAATGTTCGAAGAATTCGACGATGATTGGATAACCGATAACCTGATCCATAACCGGCTGAATTTTAAATGGTATATTTCCAATTTCTTTACGACAGCAATTGAGGTTAGGAACCGGTTTATATACGGAGAGTTGGTTAAATATTTACCAAATTATGCTAACCTGATCGACCGGGAAAACGGATGGTTCGATCTGTCAACCAACCTGGTCGAAGGAAAAAGCTTTCTGCTTCATTCAACCATCGACCGGGCGTGGATTGACTTTACAGCGGGAAATTTGCAGATCAGGGCAGGCCGGCAACGGATCAACTGGGGACAAAACTTCGTGTGGAATCCCAACGATATTTTCAATACTTATTCCTTTTTCGATTTCGATTATGAGGAGAAACCCGGAAGTGATGCGCTAAGGGTTCAATACTATACAGGCGCTTCATCCCTTATGGAAGCAGCCGTAAAAATTGATGCCAATGAAAACATTACTGCAGCGGGTAAATTTCAGTTCAACCAGTGGTCTTATGATTTCCAGATCCTGGGTGGATTATTAAACAGTGAAGATTGGACTTTGGGTTTTGGATGGGCAGGAGATATTGAAGGAGCTGGGTTCCGCGGTGAAATGACATACCTTCATCCAAAGGAAAACTTCACCGACACATCGGGCATTCTTATTGCTTCCCTGGGTCTTGATTATACCTTCAAAAATTCCCTTATGATCCAGTTTGAGGCACTTTATAATAGTGCCACTCTTGATATTTCCGGCTTTGAGCAATATTACTATATGCCATTATCCGTTAAAACCATTTCTTTTACCGATTACACTTTTTTCGCCAGTGTTTCCTACCCTATTACACCGCTTTTTAGCGGAAGCCTTTCGGGTATGTATTTCCCTTCTATGGATGGGTTTTTCCTTGGACCAAACCTTACATACTCTCTCTCTGACAATCTTGGACTTTCCTTTATTGCTCAACATTTCAGGGGGGAATTCAGTGAAGGCATTACCCAAAAAATGACCCTTGCCTTCCTTAGATTCAAATGGAGCTTTTAATTTTTTTTTACTACATTTAACCCTACACCTTTAAAAATTACCGTAAAGTTCTATGGCTTTAATCGAAGAATTCGAACGCACAGGCAACTGGCTTTTCAAAAGAAGAGGATATTTACCGGTTTTTCTGCTTTTAGCTGGTTTTATTGTCCTCGGCTTTAAAGATTATTCTTCCTACAATGTTTTTCCGATAAAGGATCTGTTTTATTTGGCTGTTAGTTTCACCGGTTTAGGAATTCGCATTTACACCATTGGTCATACCCCAAAACATACATCGGGCAGAAACATCTCAAGGCAACGCGCAAATGTTCTGAATACAACCGGAATATACTCAGTGATCAGGCATCCCCTCTATATGGGGAATTTTATCATTTGGCTAGGGCTAGCGCTTTTTCTTGAATACATTTGGCTTATTGTTTTTTTTGTTCTGGTCTTCTGGATATACTATGAAAGAATTATGTTTGCCGAGGAAATGTTTTTACGGGATAAGTTCGGTAAAGAATACCTCAAATGGGCAGAGGAAACACCTGCATTTATTCCAAATTTTAAAAAATGGATTCCCGGCGAATTGCTCTTTTCATGGAAAAACGTATTTAAACGAGAATACAATGGATTTGGAAACATACTGGCAGGATTCACCCTTTTTGATCTTGCCAGGAATTATTTTTCCCAGGGGAAGCCCTACCCTACACTAATGTGGATTATCATTTTTGCTTTCGGTTTTGTTAGTTGGATAATAATCCGAACCCTGGAAAAGAAAACCAAACTATTCCATTTGGATGACAGATAATTTTTTATATGTCGGGATTTAACGAAAGAGACTGACCCCAGCGGGGTCGAACAATAGTAGCCCTGGGCTCGCCCTGTGAAATAGTGGCAGAGCCACTGCTGCGAAGCAGCATTTCACGGGGCAAGCCCGGGGTAAAAATGCTAAAGAAGAATACCGGTTCAACTACTATCGTTCATCAGGAAATATTGGTTCCTTGAACCGGAACAGGAAAGCCTAACTATTGAGTATCTTTCGCTAAAAAGTTATTTAATATAATCCAATGATTCAGTATAAAACAGATCTTGAATTTGCCAGGAAATTAGATGCAACTGACCCTAATAAAACTTTCCGGACAAGGTTTTATATTCCTGAAAACAATATTTACATGGATGGGAATTCACTTGGGCTGTTATCAAAAGATTCGGAAGTGACATTACACCATAACCTGAAGAAATGGAAGACAAAGGCAATAAATGGTTGGCTTGAGGGAGATCAGGCATGGTTTTATTATGCTGAAGAAATCGGAAAACTGGCAGCCCCGTTTATAGGAGCAGAGCCAGGGGAGGTTATCGCTACAGGTAGTACAACCGTAAATCTTCATGCCTTGTTGAGCACATTTTTCAAGCCAAAGCCAGGTAAGAACAAGATCCTTACAGAAAGAATAAATTTTCCTTCGGATATTTATGCCATTAAAAGTCATTTGAAACTCCATGGGCTTGATCCCGATTTTCACCTGGTTATGGTACAGGCTGAGAGAGATGGTACTCTTTCGGAAGACCGGATCATAAAATACATGGATGAGGATATTGCACTGGCACTGTTTCAGAGTGTAATTTTTACGACAAGTCAACTTCTGGATGTTGCTACACTTACTCAGGAAGCTCACAAAAATGAAATTTTAATTGGATTTGATTGTTCACACTCAGCAGGGGTCGTTCCTCACGCTTTTGATAAAGATAATGTCGATTTTGCATTCTGGTGCGGATATAAATACCTGAACGGTGGCCCGGGGTCATCTGCTTTTATTTTTATCAATAAAAAGCATTTTGAGAAAGAGCCTTTAATGGCCGGATGGTTTGGATACAAAAAGGGAAAACAGTTTGAAATGTCACTGGAATTTGATCATGAACGTAGTGCCGGTGGCTGGCAGATCTCGTCACCCGGTATTTTGGGCTTGGCTCCCCTGGAAGGTTCGTTAAAAATATTAAATGAAGCAGGTATTGAACAAATCCGTGCTAAATCAACCAAACTTACTTCCTATTTCATCTATCTTATTGATCAGATCCTGGTAAAAGATCCTTACAATTTCTACATCGGTACTCCGCGAGATCCGGAAAAAAGAGGAGGGCACATTGCACTCAAAAGAGATACTGAAATACGGAAGATTAATGAAGCGTTAAAGAGCAGGGGGATCATTTCTGATTTCAGGCCACCCAATATCATCCGGGTAGCTCCGGCGCCTTTGTATAACACCTTTCAGGAAGTCTGGGAAGTGGTTTATGCCCTGAAGGAAATAATCGACGAAAGGGAATACATGAAATTTTGAAAAGGAATTAAAAATTTAATGCCTGGTCCGTGAAATAAACTTCGTTTTTAAAAATTTCACAGGGACTAACTACAAAATAGCTCCGTTAACTTTCTATTGCAACCCCGACAGGGTTTATTCACTCCCTCGATCCATCGCCCAACCTGTTCATGAGACATTCTGTTTACGAAATGGTTCAAACCCTGTCGGGGTTATTCTTAAAAAACGTGTCTTGTCCTGATATTTATCTACAGGTTAAACATAAAAATTCAAAATTCACGATCCGAAATTACTCGTTCCCACAATCTAACACACATGCCACTCCCCGAAAAAACGGGACAGGCGTGAGGTTTTGCTGCGCAAAACGTTCGATATTCGATATTCGATATTCGAAATTCTCATTCCTCCTTCTTCTTTCATCATTCATCAATCATCCTTCATCTTTGTCACCCCGTCTCCTATTCTCCACCAATCTGCATTTCCCTGATACGAAAGGTTGGGGCTGTAAAACTGCGATTCAGATCCAGGTCGTCTCCAACCATATCGATCCCATTCAGCATCTCGTCTGCTGTACCGGCAATGGTCAATCCTTTAACCGGATGCACTATCTTCCCGTTTTTTATCCAGAATCCTGAAGCACCACCGCTGAAATTACCGTTTACCGGATTTATTCCATAACCTGTTACTCCTTTCAGCAACAAGCCGTTTTGAGTAGCTTTTATAATCTTTTCCCTTGAATCTTTACCGGCAGCCATATACAAATTATGGGGACCTATTCCAGGCAGACTCCTGAAGCCTCTCCGTGATGCATTACCGGTGCTCTTTACACCAGCTCTTCTGGCAATAATCGTATTATACATGAATCCTTTTAAAATTCCTTTGTCTATCAGGATTCTTTTCTGCGTATGTACTCCTTCTCCGTCGAACGGTTTGCTTCCCAATCCTCTTGGTCGTGTTCCGTCATCGATCAGGGTCAGCAGGTCGGATGCAATTTTGTTATCCAAATTACCGGCAAGAAAGCTTGCTCCCTGAATAACCCGTTCACCATTCAGAGCCGCCAGGATTCCACCCAGGATCGACCGCGCAGCATCCGGGTCAAATATTACCGCAGCTTTTTGTGTTTTTACCATTCTCGGATCAAGCAGTTCATAGGCATCCCTGGCTGCTTTTTCGGCTATTTCTTCAGGCGGTAACAGGTCGGAGAAAAAACGGCGGCGACAGTATTCATAACCGGTAGATTTTTGCTCTCCTTTTTCAGCTACAACACTTACTCCAAATGAGCAAGCAGTAGACTTGTAACTCTTAAGTAACCCGTTTGAATTCGCTATGACAATCTCACTGTCACCTTCTGAAAAACCGGCACCGGAACTTTTCGTGATCCTTTCGTCAGTCATTGCCAGTTGTTCAACCTTTTTAGCCATTTCAATTTTTCGCTCCATATCAACTTCAGCAATTTCAGGATCATAAAGTCCTTCTACTTCTGTTACGCTTTCATCTTCTGGAAGTATATTGTTTTCATCGGGGGAAGTGTAAATCCGATAACCGGGGTATTTAACTTCA
>CAZEWS010000112.1:0-1242 GCA_964515985.1 uncultured Rikenellaceae bacterium
AAAACACCATTGGACACAGAAAAACAACTGGTTAAGAACATACCTGACAATATCATCCCCCTTGCCCATCACTGGCTTATTCTTCATGGAAGGTATGTTTGTCAGGCGAGGAAACCACTATGTAATGAGTGTGGATTAAGAGAATATTGCAGATATTACGAAAAAAGAAATTATGCGACTCCGCTGGAGTCGTAGTGATCAGGGGGTTGAATTCTCTACAATAATACGACCCCGCTGGGGTCGATTATTTTTATAATGAATCCCTTACAGGATGCGATTAAAGAGGAAAAAGCCTTTATCTCACCATAGCTAATTTTTAAATAATTAATATTTTGTGAAATCCTGAGGCAAGTAGGTTTAATAAATGAGTAGCTACAAAATGAAAAAAAGATCGCAATGAACTAACAATAATTGGACACGGAGAACCACGGAGATGGCACAGAGTACCACGGAGTGAAAATACGTTTTATTAAAAATCTCCGTGAAACTCCGTGTCTACTCTGTGTAACTCTGTGTAACAAAAAAAATAGAAACCTGAAATGAAAAAGATCTACCTTGATTATAATGCAACAACTCCTTTGCATGAAGAGGTTATTGAAGCCATGAGACCTTACCTGGGGGATTATTTCGGTAATCCTTCCAGCTCTCATTGGTTTGGCGCTCAGACAAGAAAGGCTGTTGAAAACGCCAGAAAACAAGTAGCAGCATTGATCAATTGCAATCCTGATGAGATTATATTCACAAGTGGCGGAACCGAATCTAATAATTATGCCATTAAAGGGCTTGCTTTTGCCAATAAGTCGAAAGGCAATCATATCATTACATCCGCCATCGAACATCCTGCCGTTACGGAAGTGTGTAAATATCTTGAAGAACAAGGGTTTGACATAACCTATCTGCCGGTTGATGAAACAGGATTAGTGAATGTTAAGAAGGTTGAGGAGTCGATTACCCCACAAACTATTTTAATCACCATAATGCATGCGAACAATGAGGTAGGAACCATTCAACCTATTGTTAGTATAGCAAGCATTGCCCGGAAACATCAAATAGCTGTACATACCGATGCAGCTCAGTCGATAGGGAAAATACCTGTAGATGTTAAAGAATTAAATGTCGATCTTCTTTCTGTTGCCGGACACAAATTTTATGCCCCCAAAGGAATTGGTGCTCTTTATATCCGCAGAGGTATACGGTTAGAAAAACAAATTCACGGCGCTGACCACGAGCAAAACTTACGTG
>CAZEWS010000112.1:1286-2754 GCA_964515985.1 uncultured Rikenellaceae bacterium
CGAAAATGTCCTGGAAATCGTAGGGTTTGGGAAAGCATGTGAAATTGCAAAACGGGACCTTAACAAAAACCATTCTTTTTTTAAATCAATGCGAGACCGCCTGCTGCAAAAACTATCGGAAAGAATTAAAGATTTAAGGGTAAACGGGCATCCTGATTTGTGCCTGCCGAATACTTTGAATGTCAGTTTCAAAAATATTGACGCCATTACTCTCCTTTCAGAACTCGAAAACATTGCCGCATCCGCTGGTGCAGCCTGTCATTCAGATAAAACAGAAATTTCAAGTGTGTTAACTGCCATGAATGTTTCATATGAAGAAGCATTAGGCGCCATAAGGTTTTCTACAGGCAGATTCACAACCCCCCGGGAAATAGATCAGGCAACCGGTCAAATTGTTGAGGCTTATCAACGTATCATTCAAAATACAGATACAAGTAATTTTACTCCTTCTACTCCGGTAAAAATTAAATTAACGCAATATACACATGGGTTAGGTTGTGCCTGTAAATTGAAACCACCGGTTCTTGAAAAGATTATCAGGAATAATCCAATTCCCGACGACCCAAATGTGTTGGTTGGAGTAAGTACTTCCGATGATGCAGCAGTCTATAAATTAAATGAAGATACCGCAATTGTTAAAACGATCGATTTTTTCACCCCAATGGTAAACGACCCATATTTTTTTGGAGCCATTGGAGCGGCAAACGCACTTAGTGACATTTATGCCATGGGAGCTCAACCACTGTTTGCTTTAAATATTGTTGGATTTCCGGTCAATCGTTTGCCGCTTGAAGTCCTGGAAACCATCCTTAAAGGCGCTAATGATAAAGCCAAAGAAGCTGGAATAAGTATCCTTGGAGGTCACTCAATCGAAGATAATGAACCAAAATTCGGCATGGTGGTTACAGGTAAAGTTCACCCAAAGAAAATTTTAACGAATGCAAATGCTCAACCCGGTGATGTTATTTTACTAACCAAGCCTATTGGACTGGGCATAATAACCACGGCAAAACAGCTGCTCAAATCATGATGAACTACCCTGTTAATTCCTGCACCGATGTAACCGGTTTTGGATTACTTGGCCATTTACTTGAAACAACAAGGTCGAGTAAAGTTGATGCTGAAATATACATTGATAGAATTCCGGTTATTCCAGAAGCTTATAACTTTGCTTCAGCCAACATCATACCCGGAGGAACATATAACAATTTAAAATTTGTTACCAAATCGATCAAGTGGGGTGCAGAAGTGGCAAAAATTCAACAAATCATTCTTTCAGATGCTCAAACCTCCGGTGGTCTCTTAATATTTCTTCCCGAAAAACACGCTGAAAATTTAGTCCGGGATCTTCACAACCTCGGGGTAAGTGAAGCCAGGATAATTGGAGTGATTACAGGTAAAGGAAAGGGGATTATTAATGTTTATTAAATTCCATCAAAATGTTTAAAACCATTGTTCTTTTTATTTT
>CAZEWS010000112.1:2995-10321 GCA_964515985.1 uncultured Rikenellaceae bacterium
TCGGGAAACTGCAAAAATTAAGCAAGGTACATGATTTTGAGGTTACCATTAAGACCAAAAAAGGTGAAAACCGCACCGGGCTTTTTTCTGCTGAAACAATTATGTTACAGGGAGAACCTTGCTTACTAACCACCATCAACGATATAACAGAGTGAAAGAATCTGAAAAAACATTACGCGAAACTGAATATCCCTACAGCGAAATTTTTGAGAATATGAGTAACTGTGTGGCGGTTTATAAGCCTGTTGAAGATGGTAAGGATTTTGTGTTTGTTGATTTCAATCCGGCTGCTGAGAAAACAGAAAAAATAAAAAAGGAAAAACTCATTGGTAAAAAAATACTGGATATTTTTCCCGGGGTTAAGGAATTTGGATTATTCGATCTTCTGCAAAGGGTTAACGAGACAAACCAACCCGAAAAGAAACCTTTATCCTTTTATCAGGACAACAGGATATCCGGATGGAGAGAAAACTTTGTTTACAAATTGCCTTCCGGTGAAATCGTTGCCATATATGAAGACTATACCGAGCTGGAACAAAACAAAGAAAAACTACAGCGGATCGAACAAAGGAGCAGGGAATTCGCGGAACTACTTCCTGAAATGATTTGTGAAGCCGATATGAATGGAAATATTTCGTTCGCAAATAGTTATGCGCTTGAAAATTTTCAATACAGCCAGGAAGATCTTAAAAAAGGAGTAAACTTTGACCAGTTACTTATTCCCAGGGACGCAAAGAGAACCAGGGTTAATTTATTGAGAAGGATTAAAGGTCAGAAACTTACTGCAAGGGAAGTAACCGCTGTCAGGAAGGATGGTACGACCTTACCAGCAATGGCATATATCCAGCCTTTTTTTGAGAAGAACAAACCGGTAGGTTTCAGAGGTGTTATGATGGATATTACCAGCAGGAAAAAAGCTGAAGAGGAGATCCAGAGGGAAAAATCCTTTCTGGAGCAACTAATAGAGGGCGCCCCGGAAGCAATCGTTCAGTGCGATACAAAAGGGAACCTGGAGAAAATTAATAATGAGTTTACACAATTATTCGGGTATTCAAGAAAAGAAGCACTTGGCAGAAATATTGATGAGCTTGTTTCCTCCGAAGACCAAAGGAAAGAAGCTGTCGGGATAACAAAAGAAATGTCCGGAGGAAAGAAAGTGGCTATTGAAACAATCAGGCAGCATAAGAACGGTACGCCGGTAGATGTTTCGATTCTGAGCACTCCTATCATTGTTAACAATAAACAGGTTGGAATATATGCCATATACCGTGATATAACCGAAAGAAAAAGAGCTGATAGTGTCCGGCAAATGATCCATAATATTTCCAATGCCGTAATAACCTGCCAAACCCTGGATGAGCTTTTTAAAATCATCCGTGAAGAGCTCAGTACAGTCATGGATACCACAAACTTCTTTATCGCTCTATATGACAAA
The DNA here is from genome assembly GCA_964515985.1 of uncultured Rikenellaceae bacterium. Taxonomy (GTDB): domain Bacteria; phylum Bacteroidota; class Bacteroidia; order Bacteroidales; family VadinHA17; genus CAZEWS01. The sequence goes on from CAZEWS010000112.1 coordinate 4,431, forward strand.
AAAACGGACTCCCTGACCCTGCCTTTTTTCAAAGATGAAAAAGACAGTTTTCAGACATTTCCGGCAGGTAAAACAATAACAGCCTATGTAATAAAAAAGCGAAAACCTGTTCTGTTACGTACGAAAGATATTGAAGAACTGGAGAAAGCCGGAGAGATCGAGTTAGTCGGAACATCTTCCAAGGTTTGGCTCGGAGTACCATTACGTGCTGAGAATAAAGTTATTGGGGTTGTCAGTCTCCAGAATTATGATAATGAGGATGCCTTTGATGAAAACGACCTCGAACTATTGGAATTTATTTCCAATCAGGCCGGACTTTCGATCGACCGGAAAAGGGCAGAGCAAAATCTTATTATCGCCAAGCAAAAAGCCGAAGAAGCAGCCAAAGCGAAACAGCAATTTTTGTCCACCATGAGTCATGAGATCAGAACTCCGCTGAATGCCGTTCTGGGCATGACCCATCTTCTGATACAGGCAAATCCCCGGTCTGATCAGATGGAATATCTTAATGCCCTGAAATTTTCCGGAGAAAATCTTCTGGTACTGATTAATGATATTCTTGATTTCAGCAAAATCGAATCGGGGATGGTATTTTTCGAACAGGCTGATTTTAAGTTAAAAGAAATAATCAATGGTATTAAACAATCATTTCTGTTCAGAACCGAAGAAAAAGGCATAACATTCGAAGTTAATATCGACCCTGAATTGCCCGATTCAATCGTTGGTGATCCTGTAAGATTGAACCAGGTGCTTACAAATTTGATCGGAAATGCGATAAAATTCACCGAAAAGGGATCCATTACCGTGGATTTAACCCTTAAACAAAAGACAACCGAAAATGTAGAAATTGAATTCTCGGTCTCAGATACCGGGATTGGTATTCCAAAAGATAAACTGGCAAATATTTTTGAAAGTTTTAAGCAAGCCGGTACAGATACAACAAGGAAATACGGTGGAACAGGGCTTGGGCTGGCTATCACAAAAAAGCTTATTGAGTTACAAAACAGTGAGATCTTTGTTGAAAGCAGGGTTGGAAAAGGTTCGAAATTTTACTTCTCACTTAATTTTCCTAAAAGTAAAATCAAGCCTGAGCACAAACCGGTTGAAATAAAAGAATCTTATAAACAACTCGAAGGTTCAAATATTCTGGTAGCGGAGGATAATGAAATTAATTTTATTATAGCAAAAAAATTACTTGAAAAATGGGGAGCTAAGGTTGATCATGCTGAAAACGGGAACGTAACCATTGACATGATAAGTAAAAAAAATTATGATGTGGTTTTAATGGATCTTCATATGCCGGAGTTAAACGGATATGAAGCATCTAAAATAATCCATACCTCAGAAAATGTAAAAAATAAAAACATTCCTATCATAGCGCTTACGGCATCGGTCATGGTTGACATCCAGCAGAAAATTGAAGAAGTTGGTATAACCGATTATATTTTAAAACCTCTTAATCCCAAAGAATTATACGAAAAAGTTTTAAGGAAAATAAAGGGATTATAGCAATGAGAAGATTTGTTTGGATAATACCGGTATTTCTCCTTGGTTATACATCAATCACCTTTCCACAGGAAAACATCCCTGAATTAAACCAAAAGATCATTGAATATGTAAACAGTGTAATCGGAAAGAAAGTCGACCGGGGCGAATGTTGGGATCTGGCATATCAGGCGCTTACACGAAATGATGCACAATGGGATGGTGAATATGTCTTCGGTAAGCAAATTAATCCACGTAAAGATGAAGTTTTTCCGGGTGATATCATCCAGTTTAAAGGCGTAAAATTAAAATATCGAAAAGGAAACACGATTTACCAGGAAACCATGCCACATCATACAGCCATTGTATATAAAGTAATCAGGAAAGGTGTATATGAACTGGCACACCAGAACACCGGTTTCTCAGGAAGAAAAGTTGGAATCAGCCAGTTTGAGCTTAACAATGTTGTAAAAGGGAAAATGGCATTTTACCGACCTATCCAATAAAAATCAGGTGGTATTTAAAGGACTAATTAGAGTCTGTCTATACATTAACTATGAAATTCCAAATCTCAAATAACAAATGTCAAATAAACCCCAATATCTATAAATACCAAACTTTTACCGTAGGTATCCCCATGGGACAAACAGTTTCGGGATTTTGAAATTTGAATTTGATTTTTATTTGTTATTTGGAAATTGTTATTAGGTGCTTTTTTCGAAAAAAAATGTGACTCTGTAAACAAACACTAATTAGCTCTTGTTACAAGAGTCATAATAAGAATTGGGATAGCTATTTTTTTTATTGACAGTACTTGTTATATTTTATTTCAGCTTCACGGTTGCCAAGTTTTCTTGATCTGTCAAAATCATAACAAGCAGCTTTAAAATTACCGGTAAGAACATTTGCTATACCACGGTTCAGGTAGGTCTGATAATTTCCGGGATCAAGATCCAAAGCCATCGAATAATCATTAATAGCATATTTGTATGTCCTCGTTTTTAGATAAGCATCAGCCCTGGCAATAAAATTTCGTGGATTACCTGGATTGATTTCGACAATTCTGTTAAAACATTCAAGAGCTGACAAATACTTGTTCTGATCTACATACACCATTCCACATTGGTGCCAGGCCTCCTCATCTTCATAATAATAATTAAGATAGAATTGGATATCCTTAATGGCTTTTGGATAGTTTCCTAATTCCCGATACAAAATTGATCTTTTATTATAGAGCTTTAATTGATCAGGATATAAATATATAGCGCGATTCAGCCACTTCAAAGCGTCATTAAACTCTTTCATCCTGATCAATACTTCAGCCCTGTCAACAAGATATTCCCGGTTATCTTTGTCATATTTCAATGCATTATCGTAATCCTCCAGGGAAGCTTTATAGTCGTTGATTCCGGTATTTACCGTGGCTTGAAGAGCCCATAATTTTCCATCCCTGGGATTTTCCGCCAGAGCCGTATTCAACAAAACCTTTGCTTCTTTATAACTTTTATTTTGAATAAGATATTCAATTTCCTGAATCCTGTATTCGTCGGGCGAATACCAATCCTTTCTCCAAAGGCTCATCCATTCTCTCGATCTATCTATCGATTGGAAGGCCTTATCCAGCTTTATTCTTTTCTCGGGTTCCTTAAATGAGGATTTAAGATGTTCTTCCAGATATTTAACAACCAACCCCGGTTTACCTGACAGACCATAGACCCGTGCCAATCCTAAACTTCCGCTTCGTGCTTCTAGTTTATTTGCCGATTGAAAATCCTCAATTGCCAAATCATAATTTCCTGTTTCCAGGTAAGCTTCTCCCCTTTTTAACAAGACCTGATAATGGTAATTACCATCTTTTATTACCTCAGTAAATTGCTCAATTGCTTCCTGGTATTTTTTAGTTTCCAGGTTTACCAATCCTTTGAGATAATTCTCTTGTTTAATCTGCCCATAGGAATTTGCAACGACAGTGAAAACAAGTAAGAGAACTATATTTAAAAACCTGATCATTTTAAAACACTTTATTGAATTACTTATTTCTCTCCTGGTGCTTTTGCTCCTTTTTCAGTTATTACATGCACAAAACCGGAAATATTTCGTATTTCAAGCCCCGTTAGTCTGTTTTCATATATATCGCATATGTAATAGTAAATGCCGGGAGACACATAATTATTGTTGTATTTCCCATCCCAGTTAATTTCAGGATCGTCAGTCTGATACACAAGATTCCCTGCCCTGCTGTATATTTTCATATCGATTTTCTCAATAAACGGATATGCTTTTGCCTTCAAAATATCATTTATATTATCCCCGTTGGGCGTAAAAACGTTTGGAATTTCAAAGTAAGTGCAGGTATCAACACAAATTAAAGGCATTGACCAGGCACTTTCGTTATCAAACGAATCGATTGCAGTAACAGCATAACAACCTGCCATGGTCAACTCCGGATAATGGATAAAGGTTGTATCTTCAGGGGAATTCCTGGTTCCAATTACTCCCAAATCCATATCCAGCTTAGATTTATAATAAACTTTATAACTTACTACATCAATCCCGCATTCCGGATCCGGTTTTGTCCAGGTTAGTTCGTTATATAAACTATCACAATTTGAAAAAACGGTGAGTTCAGGAGGACAGGGAGGCTCACCATCGTAGGGAACCCCGCAATTTTCATGTGAATAATTAATGAGCGGATCGACAATTCCCTGGCGTGAATAAGTACCAATACTTTTTACCAAATAACAATATTCCACTCCATTAGCCAGATTTATATCATGGTACACCGTATCCTTTGAAACACTCAACGAATCAAAATTAAGGGTGGCTCTGTTTTGGCGGTAGATAATATAATCGGTGTTGATCCAGGGCACATTTTTCCTGATGCATAAAATCAACTCATTATCAGCAGGTTCAATATGTAAAAATATAGAAGAAGCTTCATCCGGATTACCTATTACAAACCGGTTTCCGTCTTCATCGTTATATAGTTCAACTCTGTATGTAAATCCAAAATCGGTGGTATTGATCAGTGTATCAACAAAAGTAGTATCCTCCAGGTCGACCGTTTGAAAAGTATGAACCAACGAAAAGTTACTTCCCCAAATGCCGGGTGAACGATATATCCGGTATTCGTATGGTCCGGGGGCAGGAATGGTATCCAGATCTTTGGGTTTTGCCCATGCCAGAAAAATTGAGCCATTTAACCGGTCTGTATGTTTAACGCTAACGTTTGTTATAACAGGAGTTCCCTGCATTAAAACGGAACAAACTTCACCGGAAGCGATACTTTCAGTTCCATTCGGATAAAGAGCCACGATCATATAACAATATTCTGTGCCCTGTAATAATCCTTCCCCATTATTGTTATCCATAAATACTGTATCATTTAAACCGGTAGTCTCCCCAACAGGTACATATCCGGTATATCCGGGAATACCGTTCTCACATGTATCAGGCACAAAACCATAACTCCCAATTCTTCTGTAAATCCGGTATCCGGTTACATTATTACAAATGCTGGGTGACCAATGTAACCGGATATAGTTATTGGTTGGTATGGTAATCACATTTTTCGGTGCAGAACCCAAAACTTTAATGTTAAAATTATCAATATCCACAAGACTCAACTCCTCGTTATTGTCTTCAACCTTTATTACAATACTATAAGGTTGTTCACGTACATGGTTGCATGTTGTTTGCCATCTGAAAACAGAAGTTACATAACCGGAATCGGAGTCTGTATTAAGAAACTCTGCCGAATCATTCTCAAAGAGAAAGACGCCTCCTGTTGCCGAATGTGTCACCAGGTCCTTATCTTCATCCGTACTTGTAATATTATATTCGATATAGGTTCCAGCTTCCACGCAAAAATTATTAAGTTCAGGGTTAACCGGTGGGTTGTTATCAATTTCAAAAACTGTTATTTGCATATCCCTGACAATATTTCCAATTTTTATTCCATGTCTCCACTCCTCGACATTTATGGCAATATTAAAGTTGCCAGTCTCCATAGGGGAATCCCAAACCAGATCACCGGTTAACGGATCAACATATAATGTGTCACTTGACGGCGGAAAAGTATAATTCTCGATTGGTTCGCCGTTTTCCTTCAGGCAAATTGCCAAACTATAAGACAGACTGTCTCCTTCCTCATCGTATGCTCGTTTACGTATACCTTAAGTGCTGCCGAGCGCCGCCTGGTCAATGGGCGGATTCAATAGTACCGGGGTATTGTTAAATCCAATTGCAGGATTAATTAACATGGTTGTTTTAATGCAAAAGACCACATTAACAGAGTTTGGAATATTCAGGACACCATGATTCCGGTTAGGGTCCTGAACCACAATTTCATAAATTCCCGGTCCAGGGAAGGTATGATTGATAATGTACTTATTCCTTTTATAGAA
>CAZEWS010000112.1:10494-10784 GCA_964515985.1 uncultured Rikenellaceae bacterium
ACGTAAGGTCAGATATCTGCCGGTAGGTTATTTCTCCTGCCCTGTTATGAGTAGCATAACAAATTGAAAGGTTAATGAAAAGGGATAATATGGCCAATAAAGCTCGCCTCATAATAATATTGTTCTCAGTTTCAGGTTTCAAGTTTACTCACTCCCACATGCCTTCCCACAACCTGTTCGTGAAGTTTGGTTTCCACTTCGTTCCAACCAAACGTTCAGGTTTCAGGTTTCAGATTTCAGGTTTCAGTTAAATTATAATCAAGTATCCAGCAACCAGTATCATCTCTTGT
>CAZEWS010000113.1:0-10735 GCA_964515985.1 uncultured Rikenellaceae bacterium
TAAGTTTGTAAATTGCCGCAAGTTAATGAAAAACTTATGGGTACACGGTAGCCTTGGAAAGGAGGGGTGTCCCGAGCCTAAGCGAGGGACGGGGTGGTTGAAAGAGCGGAGAGCAAAGCTCTAAGGGCATTAGGCTAAAACCTGAAGTTGATTATAACTTATCCCAAAGGGAGAATAGTTACGATAAAGTTTATGAAAACAAAGGTTATATTTAAGGATCTGGGATTAATGGATTATAAAGAAGCCTGGGATTACCAGGAAAGGCTTTTTAAGGAAGTGGTGTCTCAAAAAAGAGGGAACCATAGCAACAGAAATCCTGACCGGACAAACAACTACCTGATCTTTTGCGAGCATCCTCATGTATATACTATTGGCAGGAATGGATCGGAAAGCAACCTGCTGATTGATCAAATTCAATTGAAAAAACGACATGCCGGTTTTTACCGAATCAACAGGGGAGGGGATATCACATATCATGGACCAGGTCAGATTGTAGGTTATCCAATCCTTGATCTCGATATTTTTGGATTAAGAATAAAACAATACATTACGGATTTGGAAGAATCTGTAATTCGTACTCTTAGAGATTTTGGTTTGAAGGGTGAACGGATGACCAATGGGACAGGAGTATGGCTTGATTCGGAGAACAAAAATAAATCCAGGAAGATTTGTGCGATAGGAGTAAGGGCAAGCCGTTATGTCACCATGCATGGGTTTGCCTTTAATGTGAGCACTGACCTGTCGTATTTTAATCAAATCAATCCATGTGGGTTTGTTGACAAAGGAGTTACTTCCCTTGAAAAAGAGATAGGAATTAAGCCGGATATGAATGAAGTTAAAGACCTGCTCAAAAGAAATATTGCTGATGTTTTTAGCATGCATTTGGTTAACTAAACCGAGTGAGCGATGGCAAGTAACTTGGCCTAACGACTTCACCGAAAGTAATTTTTAAGGTTAATATATCAGGATGGAAAAAACTTGGATAATAAAAGAAAAAGCAGAATTTGCGGAAATCGAAAATTTAGCAAATGTTTTAGATGTTGATCCAAATATTGCCAATCTCCTCCTGCAGAGAGGAATAAAAAATGAAAAAGAGGCAAAGGCATTTTTCGAGCCTGAGCTGTCTAATCTTCATGATCCGTTTTTAATGAAGGACATGAATATCGCCGTCGACCGCATAAGCACTGCAATAGAAAAAAATGAAAGGATCCTGATATACGGTGACTACGATGTGGACGGGACTACTTCAGTGGCATTAATTTATTCTTTTTTTAAAGAGAGGTATGATAATCTCGGGTATTATATTCCTGACCGGTACAGGGAGGGATACGGAATATCGTTTGAAGGAGTTGATTACGCTGCAGAAAATAACTATTCCCTGATCATTGCCCTCGATTGTGGCATCAAAGCCATTAAGAAAATAGAGTATGCCAAAAGTAAAGATATCGATTTTATCATATGTGATCATCACCTGCCGGGTGACGAAATACCTAATGCTGTTGCTGTACTGGATCCAAAAAGAAGCGATTGCAATTATCCGTATAAAGATCTGTCCGGGTGCGGAGTTGGGTTTAAATTCCTTCAGGCTTACGCGAAGATCAATGAGATTCCCTTTGATGAACTCATTCCATACCTGGATCTTGTAGCTGTGAGCATAGCCTCAGATATTGTTCCCGTTACCGGTGAAAACCGTGTGCTTACCTATTTTGGGTTGAAGCGGTTGAATACCGAACCGAGAATAGGTTTGTCATCGATTATTAAAATATCAAGAATGACAGGAAAAGAGTTTTCGGTGAATGATGTAGTGTTTAAAATCGGACCCAGGATAAACGCGGCAGGAAGGATAGAGTCCGGAAGCAAGGCTGTTGATCTTCTGGTTACCAGGGATGATGCGATGGCTAAGGAAATGGGTGACAGGATCGATGATTATAATAAAACACGAAGAGATATCGACAGGGATATTACCCGGGAAGCACTGCAAATGATTGCCGGTGATCCGAAACTTTCAAATAGCCGATCAACGGTGTTATATAATCCCGTTTGGCATAAAGGTGTTATTGGGATTGTGGCTTCCCGGTTGATTGAAACCTATTACAGGCCAACGGTTATTCTAACCGAATCAAATGGTTCTGCGACAGGATCGGCCAGGTCTGTTCCGGGGTTTGATCTTTACAAGGCGATTGATGCTTGTGGTGATTTGCTGGAGAATTTCGGAGGCCATATGTATGCAGCAGGTTTAACATTGAAAAAAGAAAATGTATCGGCTTTTCAGCAAAGATTTGAGGAAGTGGTTAACCGGACCATCACAGATGAACAACTCATACCGAAAGTAGAAATTGATGCTGAAATTGAATTTCGTGATATCTCGGATAAATTCTTTCGGGAATTAAAACGGTTTGAACCTTTTGGCCCGGGAAATATGGCGCCGGTATTCGTTTCACGGAATGTTTATGATTATGGAACAAGCAGGGTAGTCGGATCTTCGGCTGAGCATTTAAAACTTGAGTTGGTCCAGAATCAGGATCCCAATAAACCAATTTCTGCTATCGCCTTTGGCCAGGCACACAAATTCCAGGAAATCAGATGGAAGAAATCATTTGATATAAGTTATTCAGTTGAAGAGAATAATTTTAGGGGGGGAGTGACGCTACAATTGAATGTGAAGGATATAAAAGTAAATGAAACTTAGCTTGATAAAATTAAGCAGCCACAACATTAATAACTACCCCGTCCGGTTTCGACATTATATTTTAACATTTCATTACATTCTTTCTTTTTTTATCCCAACACACTAATTTCTTACATCTTTTCAAAATGTTATTCTTACCTGAACTTTAATTTCCGATTTTATTTGTCCGTTTATTTCATTTAAGCCCGACCCAATGCTTGTTTTGTTGGCGTAATATGTTTGGGCATATCGCAACCACAAATCAGTTTTTTCCCTGTAGGTATATTTTACCAAACAATATGTACGGATCCCTTTTGAGTAATACGCAGGTATTGAAAAGGAGTATAAAACATCGTTTTCGTAAGCATAAATCCTGGTATTATACGTGTCCGTATCAAATATTGCATAACGGAATGACAGTGATAATGGGAAATTAGAAGGACTATACAAGATGTCCTGATAAAGCAGGTAACCTGTTTCTTTTGTATTGGGTTCCCGTGTATATCGGGTAATTTCAATCCGGTTTCTAAACTGTACACTGCTTGATACCTGATATGAAAGATGATACCTGAGTGTCTGATGATGAGTATTTTTGGGATGATCAATAGAGGGAGGATCCTGATTTATATTGATTTGTTTGGTCTTGTGTTTGAACTTTAAATACATGCTCATCTTATCACCGGGAAAAAAATCTGCCTGAATAAAATAATCCTGCCCATAAGAAGGTGCATTCACCCTGTATTTTAACCATGGAAATGAATAAACATCAACGTATGCCGACACTTTCAGGTTTTTAACCGGCAACACCTCCGTCCCAAGATACAAGCCTCTTTCATTCCTGTTTTCGGTGTTTTCTGAAAAGGCATTGCTGTAAAATGCATGATAGTTTTTTTGATAATCCCGGTAAATTATCGATAAGGTGACCCGGGAACTCAAGTTAAACAAAGCACCATTTACCAATGCCAAACCGTTATGGACAGTATACGAAGATTCTCCGAACAGAATTACATTCTTCAATCCAAACTGATAATCCAGTCCAAAGTTTGTATTCTCTTTTCCCGTAAAATCAAATTGATGATATGGTTGGCTTTTTTTTATAAGCTCAGCACCAAATATTGATTGAACAACAGTGCCACCAACCCTGAATTTTTTGTGGTTGTATGATAAATGAGTGCCAAAAATGGTTTCTGAAATCGCATCCTTATCTTCCACTTGTCCGGGAATAGTGTGTAATCCTGAATTTTGAAGATTTTCTACAATTACTATCTGACTGCCAGATGTGTCTGATTGTGAGATGTTTGCGTCCAGCATTTTCCCGGACAGAAAAGCCGTAATATCCAGGTTGTTAAAACTTACTGTTGTACCAATTCCCCTGAAAAAATGATTTTCGTCAGTAGACGAATATTTAACGATACCCTGGGCATTTTTTTTAATATTCAAAACATATGGCGATTTATCAAAGCTTAATCCTGACCAGAGGGTTAATCCCTGACCGAATCGTAAGTGGTAGTCTCCAATAAGCAATGTTTTAATTTTTCCTAAACGGTTTATCTGCAAATGAGCCGAATAAAAATCGAAACCCTGTTTGTTCGATCCTCCAAAAAATTCCTCCCCTGCATCCTTTTCAGCAGTAAATCCGGCTAAAATTTTATTGCCAAGATTGTACTTATATCTTGTATACAGTTTCAGCGGACTACCGAGATACCTTGCATTCGGATTTTCCCGGTATAATGAATCCTCAATTTCTGAAAATCCCTTTTGTTCTTCAAGAATTTGCTGTCCCCGGATAAAAAGTTGATGCCGTCCGTATTTAAAAGCGTCTTTTAATTCAAAAAGTGCAATTTGTTTAGGTTCGGCAACTTTGATAAAAGGTGAAATTTTTTGAACCAGGTCCTTATCAAATCCATATACGGATTGGATTTCATAAATTGAAAGGAAGGGACCGGTTTTCTCAATATAAGATTGCAGGCTTTTAATCTGGAAATCGTTTAAAAGCTGCAACTTTTCGAGTTCTTCGGTGCTTGCCCGGTTGATGTTAATGGGATTATTATAGAAATAAAGCAGGTCTTCGAAAATTATGGTATAATCCAGTTCACGATCGGTTGTATTAGCAATCTCTTCGATCAAACTTTCGATGATATCCTGGACCTGGGCAGGTTGCTGACTATAAACAGGGTGTGTTAAGATAAAAAATGTTGCAACGATTGACACCCTGGTTATTCGCATAACTGATTAGTTATTTATTTAAACGAAAACATTAACGAAAAATGGGGGGTGAGGCCTAATTGCTGATGCAAGGTAAACGCCAAATCAGCCTTTATTCCTTTGTAGCTATATCCTATTCCAAACGTATTTTGAGTTGGATTCGTTGAAATACCGGTTCGCACAAACAAATTCTCCAGAAACATAAACTCTATACCTGATTTGTAAATAGGACGGGATTCTAATTCTTTTTCGGTTTCGATACCAATAAAATTTTTACCGGCAAATTTGTATCCGATTCCTGCCCTGATTATAGTGGGGACCCTTTCTTCGTTGTAGGATGAGATTTTAGTCCGGGTTGGATTGAATACATGTGCAGCAATGAATAAATTTTCAAAAGGCATGGCAAGAATACCGGCTTCCACGGCAAGGTTCCCTTGATTTCCATATTCTTCAGCAATGAATGTATGCAGGTAATCCAATTGTATACCGGCAGCAAAGGATTTTCCCAGTGCCTTGCCGAAAGAAAGTCCGATTTTCGTTTCATGATATTGAGAATATCCAAAGTAAGAGTAGCTGAATCCCATAGTACCCGGCTTTGTTGGAAAAACCGCAGCAAAAGCTTGAAGACTGAATTGAGGTACTATAAATTTATTTTCATGGTGGAAGCCCAAAGAAATTTTATCTAAAAATGCCAGACCTGCTTGGTTATGGTGGACTGACCATAAATGGGGTACCATAACGGTTGCATTTGCCAAACCGGCTGAACGGGAACCAAGGGTATAATTATCATTGGCAGCATTTAAAGGCAGGATTAGAATGCAATAAATAAAAAGTGGAAATGTGAATTTTTTAAAATGTGATTTAAGCATTCTTATCGTGAATTAAATACGTAAAGCAAGTAATTTCTTATTGATTGGAATGAATATAATTTCTTATTAAAACCATAATATTATATTGATACTTAGTTTCTTTAAAAGACTGATTAGTTACAAATATAGAATACAGTTCATTTGCAAAATCTGGAATATTGGAAAACAAAACTATTTTTAACTAAAGATGCGGTAGTTGTTGTGGATTAATAAACAGAAATATTGCTAAAAGTGCAGACAGGCCGTCCGTTCAGATCAATTCCCTGAACAACAATGTTATACTTGGTTTTTAATTTGGAACTCTCAAACGGAACTGAAATTTTCCCATCGTACATGGTATTCACGTATGGGTTCCAGTATAGGGTAGTCTGGTATGAACTTAATTGATTTTCCAGGCTTTGGTCAGACCAGTCTTTACCTGAATCACCTCTTTTTGTTGTGATTTCTATGACCCCATTGCTGTTTAAGCCTGTATATGTAAGCATGTCAACCGGATCAGTGTAAATTTGTATATCATATATATCATGAGGATTCAACGAATTTAATAAATTCGCACTCGTTCCCCATTTTTGCCCGTCCACAACAATCAGAGCACCTGATTGATTTAAAAATGAATTTGGTCCGCGAAAGACAATTTTATCACCGTCTAAAAGTTCATAGGGTCTTATAGTCCTCATGACATCCAGAATAGAATTACCTGAACCTAATGCCTTCTGTAGCTGCTCAATTCTCCTGAGTTTATAATTCTTAGTGCCAGGTCTCCCTAAAATGCTTTTGTTTACGGATAAAAACTCCGGTAAAACAGGATCATCTTTTAAAATATATTTATAAAAAAATTGATCCGTTTCGACTTTTTCAACAATTTTGTTATAATCATCCAATTGAAAAAGTTCTTTTATTTCTTGGCTGAAGTCTTCAGCAATCCTTTGCTGTGTAGTGTAATTTTCAATGTTCCGGACCACCTTCCAGTCATATTTTTCTTCCTTTAAGGTAAGCATAAAACAATCAATAATCTCATATGCCTCTTTTTTAGGTTTTATCAGGTAACCGGGTGGTAAAATGTTTTCTTTAGTTGAAGGACCTAACGTGAAATGAGAAAAAATATCAGGGGCATTGTTCCAGTTTGGGTTGAGATTGGCATCAGTTACTGCAACACTTAAGTCAGCAGGTGCAGGGTCTCCATCATGATGCTGAACCCGGATATTTAAATTGATTTCTTCGTGTGATTTGTAGGTATTCTTTGCAGTTTTAACCTCGACATTATGATTTGGTTTATTTAAAAAGACTGCCCTTTGAGCGATTGGTTGTCCGTTGATATCGAAAATAGTACACTGCATTTTTCCTCCCGGAAGGTCTTTTACAGGGATTTGAAAAGTAAATCTGTTTTTTAGAAGAAAGCTTTTGTGCCAAACCAGCTGACCTTCCATTTCTAAGATACAATGGCTGAAATCAGGTGGATTTTGCCGGTTGGTGCTTATTTTGAATGACAGGAAATCGTTCGTGGCATTTTCAAGGGATAATACAATTCCTCCGGCAAATATTTCAGGTAAATCATATAATTGATTAATGCCGTGTGGGTAAGTTATTTTAACTTTTAAGGGGTTGTTTATCTCAGGAGTAATCGTAAAATAACCTATTCCTTTTTCCATGCTTTTAAATGTTGTTACGATTTTGTTACTTTTTTCAAGTATTTGACCTTCAATATCCACCGGATTGCCGAGAAGGTCAGTAGCTTTGAAACTGACTTTCGTTTCAAGTCCGTTGATAAAATTCCCGCTCTCCGGAAAGAACTCAAGGTTTATTGGTGTTTTTTTTGTGGGAATAACAATGCTGTTTCTTTCGGTTATCCGTGTGTGTTTTACTGTTGCTTCAACTGTAACAATTGAATTGACACTATGTTCAGGCAGATTGGCTTTTATCACAGCTTTACCTCTCTTATCACTCTTCCCTTTCCCGTATGTGTATGATTCTCCATTTAATTTTACAACATAAGTAAACGATTTTTTACTTAATGGTTTTCCATCTGACTTTACCAGGTGAACATTAACGATTGCCTCTTCCGTAGGATGAAAGATTGTGTCAGGTGCAGAAATCTTTACGAAGATATTTGGGATGTCAATTTTTTTCAGAAAAATAGTTTTCACGAAAACATTTTCCGGATTGCCCTTTTGCATCAGGTCGGTATAACCGATAAAGGTATATTTCCCTTCGTTTAGTGTGTTATGCAAGGTGATTTTACCGGCTGCCTGACCATTTTCAATTTTAAAGATCTTGTTTGCAGTTTCTTCACCATCAGAATCAAGAAGGATCAAATAGAGGTTTTGACTTAACAGGCTGGGGTGTATTGAATAGACATCCTTAACATATGCCTTGAAAAACAGATTCTCCCCCGGTACATAGACATTTTTATCGGTTTGTATGTAAACAATTTCTTTTGGGAACTTTTTTTTATAGATTTCAATTTTTCCGGTCAGGGTTTTATAAAATTGTTCTTCATCAGTGGCAGGCTGCAGGGAAAAAAGTCCTGCCAGTATTAATCCTGGAATTTTTAATTTCGTTATTAAGGCCATTTTTATTTTCGATTAAAGGATTGAATTGAAAACAGCCGGATAATATCCCGGAATTCTTGAAAACTTTTGTCAACCGGGAGGGTAAAAAACCTTTCTTTTACAAAGATACGGATAAATAAACAATTAGGAAAGGAAGTTAAAAATCGGCTAACTTAGATAGCAATAAATTGAGAATACTGAAATATTGTGCCGAAGGTATACCTTTTGCAGAAGAATGGAATAATGGAATAATGGAACCATTCTGTGAGCAAAGCGAACAGAATGTCTCACGAGCAGGTTTGAGCGAAGGACAGTGGGAGCGAGTAATACTGGGAGAATGGAATACTGTGCCAAACCATCGTTTTTTTGTAATCGCTATTTCTGTTTTTCTTTCTCAGATCAGATACAGGATATTTAGTTGGTTTTATATGGGTATTTAACCTTTGCCAGTTCTTTGTTTGCTTGTATAATTTTGTTTTTCAGGGTTTTTTTGAAATCCAGAATTTTCTGATTCAGGGTTTCATCACCTGCTGCCAAAATTTGTACGGCTAAAATGCCGGCATTTCTTGCCGCGTTTACACCCACGGTGGCGACCGGAATTCCCGGGGGCATTTGAAGAATGGATAAGATCGAATCCAATCCCTCGAGAGAGGCTTTAATGGGAACACCAATTACCGGAACAGGAGTTTGGGCAGCAATTACTCCAGGAAGATGAGCTGCCATTCCGGCGCCCGCAATAATAACCCTGATACCTTTTGAATAAGCTGATTCGGCAAATCGTTCCACTTCATCAGGTGTGCGGTGTGCTGATAAGGCATTTATCTCAAAAGGTATCTTAAAATCATTCAGGATTTTCGCTGCCTCTTCCATGACGGGCAGATCCGATGTGCTACCCATTATAATGCTGACGATTGCTTTCATTCCGTAATATTTTTAAATTTTTGATTCTTGCTTACAGGATAAAGATAGTGATTTTGTTATTGAAGTGAAACGGGAATAACAAAGTCAACTAACGGATTAATTCAATATTTTGTACTTTCGTAAAAAAAAATGAGCTAAAATGACTAAAATGAACTAAAATGAGCTAAAATGGAAGAAATTAAAGAAAATTTAAGCAGTTGGAGTATTTAGAATTCCAGGCTTTTCGACTTTTTTTGAAAATAAACATACATTCTGAAGTCTAAAGGTCTAAGAGTCTAAAGGTCTAAGAGTCTAAAGGTCTAAGAGTCTAAAGGTCTAAGAGTCTAAAGGTCTAAGAGTCAAGGAATATAAGAGTAACCTTTCGACCTTTTGACTATTCGACCTCTTCGACTTTTTAACCTTTCGACCTTTGAGACATTTATTATTTTAAACAGTTCTAAATTTCAAGTATTTTAAATTTTAGGCATTTATAATTTGATAATCAATGAGAAACATAATCATATAAATAAAAAAATTGCAAAAAAATGAACTTTTCCAGATTAATATTATGAATACAGTTACTTTATTGGATCAGGACTTCGAATTGCTAATCCCTGCCGTTGAGATTGAACAGGCTGTTTCCCGTATTGCACAACAGATAAATCGTGATTTTAAAGGCAAAGATGTCGTTTTTATCGGAATTTTGAATGGGGCTTTTATGTTTGCTGCCGAATTGTTAAAACAAATAGATCTTACTTGTCAGATTTCTTTCCTGAAATTGGAATCCTATTCAGGGACTTCATCAACCGGGACGGTTACCAGCCTCATTGGCCTTGGCGTGGATATCAGTAACTGTACAGTGGTAGTTCTTGAGGATATTGTGGATACCGGACTTACCGTTGCCAATATTGTAAAGCAACTTGAACGATTTAATCCCTCAGAACTTAAAATTGCAACACTTCTGTTCAAACCGGAAGCATATAAAGAAAAAGTTAAACTGGATTATGTTGGTATTGAAATTCCAAATAAATTTATTGTCGGTTTCGGATTGGATTATAATGGGTTTGGGAGAAACCTGAAGGAGATTTATGCTATTAAGCAATAAATCTTTGTTTTGTAAAACTTTGTTACTTATCAAATAAATGTGAGATCAGAGAAAGGAGAAATGGAATGTTGGAGTATTGGAGCCATTTTGTGAGTGTAGCGAACAGAATGTCTCACGAGCGGGATTGTGATTGTGGCCATGTGGGAGCGAGTACTGTTGGAATATTGCCTGCCTCGGTGAAGTATGATATAATCATTTTACGGGGTCTGCCAACCGAAACAGGCAAAGACGAGGCGTGTTCTTGAATTCCATTATTCCATCATTCCAAAATTTAATGAGTCAAGAGATGAAATAAATAACTGAATAGTTACTTAATTAGTGTCTGTCTATAAAGTAGAAGTTTTTCTAATTAAAAGCACCAAAAATCAAAATACAAAATACAAACAAATCGCAAATCACAATACCGATAGCTATCGGTATAAAATATCAATATTGCTTT
>CAZEWS010000114.1:0-716 GCA_964515985.1 uncultured Rikenellaceae bacterium
TTTCAGCATTTCCCTGCGCCGGCATTATCCGGATCAGGTTCAAAGGGTTTGATCTTTTCAATATTTCTTTCCAGATCTTTTAAATCCTTTGCTCTAAAAAGCCCAAGAAAGGCTCTGTTTACACTAATTATCTTAATCCTTCCCCTGCATTCATAAATGGCATTTTTGTGATCGAATAAATACTTCCTGACGTTTTTGATTCCTGAGTCTTTAAGTTGTTCGACATACTTTTTGGCATAAGAAAAGTCTTCCTGGATCTGTGGTATTGGAGAATACTCTAAAAATCTTCTGATCTGGGATTCCCTGTCGATCAGTTCCTTTTCGTATTTTTTCCTCTCGGTAATATCCCGGCATATGATCTTTAATTCTTCAGGATTTCCTTTTTCATCCTGAGAAAGCTGCAGTCTTTCGTGAACATATAACACTGACCCATCTTTTCTAATCTTCCTGAATTCAAGTTCCCTTTGTTGTGTTTTCTTCTTTAGGATTTTACTTATTTGATTTTCAACATCTTCAATATCATCGGGATGAACCACAACCCAGACTGGTTCTCCAATTAATTCTTCTTTGGAATATCCGAGGTATTCAGCTCCATATTTGTTCACCGATTTAACGATACCATCGGGGTAGATAGTAAAATACATATCAGGAGCATAATCATACAAGTCCTGATATTGTTGTTGGCTTTCGTGTAGAAGTTCCTCTTTTGATTTGGT
>CAZEWS010000114.1:930-10647 GCA_964515985.1 uncultured Rikenellaceae bacterium
ATCCATTAAAAAATTGCTTCGACAAAAATGGATCTTAACCTTCAATTTGTTAAACGTGAAAAAAAAGATAATGTTTCAAAAAAATAAAAAATTTCACAAAATAAAAATAATACCTGCTTAAAATTTTACACTCAACCCCAGGAGATAGTTGATGCCTGCCTGCGGGAAATAACCGTCAAATACCTTCTTTTCTCCACCTTCCAGATAACGGTATACCCATGCATTTGTTTCATACTCAACATTAAATAAATTGTTCACCAAAAGGGTAAAGTTAATCTCTTTAAACAGACTTGATTTATGCCGGTAATTGATATAAAGATTATTTATAAAATAACGATCCAATTTTCGGTCCTCGCTTGAGGTATTATCAATATATTGGTCCCCTACATATTTTGAGATTAACGCAACATTAACCTTTTTGATCATTTCATAATTTATTTTACTTCCAGCTATGATATTTGGTGAGAATGACAGATCGGTTTCCCCCAAATAGTTTGAGACCTGAGACCAGGTATCCCAATCATCTATATATTCTGTAAAACCAATGATCCTATTCCTGCTAAAGGTGACATTTGCTTCCCAATTCAACTTTGGCAGAATATTTATTCCGGTGGTTATTTCAAGTCCCGCCCGGTAACTTTTATCCACATTAGTCATTATTGGAGATCCAACATCATTTATTTCGCCCGTTAAAACCAATTGATTCTTGTAATTCATATAATAAACATTTGCAACCAACAAATAGTGAGCTGATTTAAAGCTATATCCAAACTCATAATCTCGGAGAGTTTCAGGCGAAGGGATAGGACCATTTGGATCAGCATCAATGAAATTATACCGGTTTGGTTCACGGTGGGCTATGCCAAACGAATAATATAAGCTTTGCCGATCATTGATTATATAAGAAAAACCAACTTTAGGGTTAAAAAAATCAAATTCATGCCGCTGAGTAATATCCCTGAAATCATCGTCTATCCCTTTAATTTCATAATGAATCCTACGGTATTGAAGATCACCATAAAGGTTTAGTTTAGAGTTTATTTGATAGTTTGTTTTTCCAAAAACGTTAAAATCCTTTTTCGCCCCATTATTATTATACCACTCATGATCTATATCTGAATTGCTCACAAACCGCGCCCAGATAACTTTACCAAAATGATCCCCTAAATAGTTATTCCATGCGCCTCCAAGGACAGCATCCCACTTTTTCCCCTGATACTTAAGGGAATAAGTAACCCCATAGAAATCATTATCCAACCACTTTTGCCTTATTAAATCGGTATCCGTCAATGTATCTGAGCCAACAATAAGGTTATCAAGTCCATATTTTGAGAACTCCTGGCTTTCCTTGTATTGTTCATAATAACCTTTCCCTTTGGTATAGTGAAACGCAGTATTCAGATGCAAGTGTGGATTTAACTCAGTGGAGTAAAAAACCTGAAAATGGTCCTGTTGGTAATTATCTGTCTCATTAGCATAATATCCGGTATTTCCATTCGCATCTTTATATTCCCCAATCCCATTAAATGTACGGTTTGAGGATAATAAATAACCGGGTACCCCATCCCATGCCTGGTAGGTTTTCTCTTTACCTGAAAAAACAATCACCTTCAGAATAGTATTTTTCTGGTAATACGCCCCGGAAACAGCAAATGATTTAAGATCAGAAGAAGCGCGATCGATAAATCCGTTTGAGCTGATCTTTGATAATCGTCCGTCAAAAGTAAATTTGCCATTAATGATCCCGGATCCCAAACTAATAGTATTTTTATATGTATCGAAGGAACCTACCGAAGAATTAATTTCAGCATAAGGTTCTTTTTGAAGCGTAAAGGTTTGAAAATTTACAGTTGCTCCAAAAGCGCCTGCTCCGTTCGTGGATGTGCCTACTCCACGCTGAATTTGTACATTTTCAACTGAAGAGGCAAAATCCGGCAAATCAACCCACCAAACACCATGAGACTCAGAATCATTTAAAGGGATACCGTTTACTGTAACATTTATCCGGTTTAAATCAGTACCCCGGATCCTGAAACTGGTGTATCCCACACCAGCTCCGGCATCAGAAGAAGTAACAAAAGATGGAGTTAAACTTAATAAATAGGGTATATCCTGTCCAATATTGCGCTCATTTATAACATCTTTCTCCATGTTTGTAAATGCAACCGGAGCTTTATCAGATGCCCTTGTGGCGGAAATAATCACCTCATCACCTAAAATCATCGCCGGTTCAAGAGATATATCAAGGTAAACATTAGCATCTACTTTAACCATTTTTTGTACAGAAGCATAACCGATATAGGTGATTTTAAGAACATATTCTCCTTTTCTGATTTTTGAGAATACAAAATTCCCTTTCAGATCGGTTGAGGTCCCATGGTAAGTATTTTCAAGGATAATGTTAGCTCCAGGCAGAGGATTTCCCGTTTCATCAACAATTTTCCCCGAAATTGTGAATTGACCATATGCAGCATATACCAATAGCTGCAACAAACAAATGAATAAAATCTGTTTCATTGCATTGGATTTAAAGTAATTAAGAAATTTGGGGAGTGGATTTCAGCATTTCCCTGCGCCGGCATTATCCGGATCAGGTTCAAAGGGTTTGATCTCAGCCCGATTTTTTTAAGGCACCCCCACTCAGGTACAAAAGTAAAAAATTTTTAAACATAAAAAAAACATCAATCCTTCTTAATCTTTAATACATCCTCAATTGCCTTTTCAAACGTGTCCTTTGGAAGTGCCCCCATTGCCATCTGCGGTTGTTCATCCATTGGAACAAACAACAGAGAAGGAATGCTCCTGACGCCAAAAACAGCTGCTAATTCCTGCTCTTCCTCAGTATTCACTTTAAATACGTTGATTTTCCCTTCATATTCTTCGGCTAATTCTTCAAGAATAGGAGCTACCATTTTACAGGGTTGACACCAATCAGCATAAAAATCAATCAAACATGGAAGCTCTCCCTCAAATTTCCATTCCTTGTTTTCTTCAAAATTGAAGACCTTTTCTTTAAACGTTTCTTTTTTTAAATGTTCAACCATTTTTATAAATTTAGAATTTATGGTGAGTTCGATATTTAAAATATTAATTCTGATCTGTGATTACAGAATATCAAACCGATGTTTCGGCCAGATTAGTCAAAGTCCATACCAAATTTAAAAACAACATTTATATTCCAAATGTTTCCATTTAATTGTAATTTTGTCATGAATTTAGTATATATTGTAATATCTATATATGAAGAAATGTCTTAAAAATCCGATTTTCAGGATTATTTCTGAAATTGTTTCAAACGATGGTATACCGGCATTCGTTGTGGGCGGATATGTCAGGGATTTTCTTCTAAACCGTAAAACATCGGACAGGGATATCGACATTCTGGTTGTCGGAAGCGGGATTGATTTGGCACATAAGTTTGCAAATGAAATAGGATCAGACACCAAAGTAACTGTATTTAAAACCTTTGGCACTGCAATGGTTCGTTACCAAGAACACCAAATTGAGTTTGTGGGCGCCAGAAAAGAATCCTACAGAAGAGATTCGAGAAAACCGATTGTGGAAGACGGAACCCTTGAAGATGATCAGAAGAGGAGGGATTTTACTATTAATGCAATGGCCATTAGCCTGAGCCGGGATACGTACGGAGAATTCATTGATCCGTTTAACGGTCTTAGCGATTTAATGTTTAAAACTATCAGGACTCCGCTGAATCCCGATAAAACTTTTTCAGATGATCCATTACGTATGATGCGGGCTATCCGTTTTTCAAGTCAACTTGATTTTAATATTGAAAACAAGACATATAAATCCATCATTAAAAACATTGAAAGAATAAAGATCGTTTCCAAAGAGCGAATCGTTGATGAAATCAATAAAATTATTCTTTCGGATATTCCTTCAAAAGGATTCAACCTTCTCGAACAGTCCGGCTTGCTTGCCCTGATATTCCCGGAGCTCGATCAAATGAAGGGTGTTGAAATAAAGGAAGGAAAACAGCATAAGGACAATTTTATCCATACCATTAATGTACTGGATAATATCAGTAATAAGACCGATAATCTATGGTTACGATGGGCTGCCCTGATGCATGATATTGCAAAACCAAAAACCAAACGATTTAATCCTCAATTAGGTTGGACATTTCATGGTCATGAATATTGGGGTGCAAAGATGGTACCTGACATTTTCAGAAACCTCAGGCTTCCCCTGCATGAAAAAATGGTATACGTTCAAAAATTGGTTCTTTTGCATCTCAGGCCCATTGTGTTGTCACAGGAAGAAGTTACCGACTCAGCGATAAGACGTCTTCTGTTTGACGCCGGAGATGATATTGATGACCTGATGATCCTTTGCGAAGCCGATATAACCTCAAAAAATGAAGAAAAAATTAAAGAACATTTAGATAATTTTCAAATTGTAAGGCAAAAGCTAAAAGAGATTGAAGAAAAGGACACCATCCGTAATTTTCAACCACCCATTTCGGGCGATATCATTATTAAAACCTTTAATATTAAACCGTGTAAGGAAGTAGGCATCCTTAAAAATGCCATTAAGGATGCTATTTTGGATGGTGAGATTCCAAATAAATATGAAAATGCATTTCAGTTCATGCTGAAAAAAGGAGAAGAATTGGGATTGAAAATAACTAAAAGTATGTAATTTCTAATTAACCTAATTATACTAATTTCGAATCAAATCCCAAACCTCAATGTCCAAATTAAAGCAAATAATTTAAATCCAACTATCTCGCTTTACCTTACGGAGTGTGCATTGAGTATTGGATGCTGGTCATTTTTTAGGTAAATTAGTAATTAGATCAATTAGGTCAATTTATTTAATTTTCCACGAAGGGCTTTCATTTTAACTTGTATTTTGAAATAAATTTTAGAAATCTTTACTTCATTGTTCTTCTCAGATCGATATAAACCGGCAGGTGATCACTGAAACCACCCTGATACCGGTAACCATTATAAGTCCTGTAAGGTTTAAATCCATAATACGTTTTGTCTTCTTCCAGTAAAAAATCCGGACTGAAAAGATGAATATCGGTAGATTCCAGGTAAAGCTGATTTTCCCTTTGCAGCAATGAGGCGGAAACAATAAATTGGTCGAACATAAACCAGGTTCCCTTGTATTTAATACTGCCAATCTTATTATTGTTCCGAAAGACATAAGATAAATTATAAAGCCTCCCCGGTATAATTTCGGATAAGTCGGTTTTTGTATCCAGCGTCCGTAAAACACTTTCATCTAAGGGTTCGTCATTGAAATCGCCCATAATGATAATGTTGGCATGCATATCCGGGGCGAATATTGAATCTACGTACTGCCTTAAAACCGATGCAATAAAATTCCGTTTCTTCGAAGATTTAATTATACCACTATATCGTGATGCCCAATGATTTACGAAAATATTCAGGGTGTCCTTCGTGCCGGTAACCCCTTTTACAAATAAAATATCTCTCGTGTTCAGGGAAATATTCCCTCGTATGATAGGGATGAAACGGGTCTGCAATATATTAAACTTATTTTTTCTATATAATAATGCAACATCAATGCCCCTTTGATCGGGTGATTCCTTATGGATTATCTTATATTCATATTTGGCCAAAGGTGTTTTGTTAACTAAATCTTCAAGCACATATTTGTTTTCAACCTCGCATAACCCAACTATTTCAGGAGGCTCCCATCCGCCAACCGCTACAATGACCTTATAAATATTGTTAAGCTTTTTCTTATACTTATAATTAGTCCAATGCCTGGCACCGTCCGGAAGGAACTCATCATCAAGGATCAGACTATCATTTTCATTATCAAAAAAATTTTCAACGTTGTAAAACATTATTCTAAAATCACCCCTTCCTGGAACTTCCTGACAATAGACCACACTGTCCAAATGAGATAGTACTGAAAAAAGAATTAAAACTAAAATTATGCAGGGTTTGGATAAAGGCATAAAATGGTTTTTGGTTTATAGTTTTCAGTTTTTAGTTCAATTCGGTTTTTGGTTCCTGTTTTACTCACTTCCACAAGCCTTCCCACCACCTGCTCGTGAAGTTTGGTTTCTACTTCGTTTCAACCAAACGTTCTGGTTTATAGTTTTTCCCCGGTTTCAGCCGAATACAATTCGGCTCTACATTTCGGCCCAAGCTCTCCGTCACATCTGCATACTGCGTATCTCTATTTTCCCTGCTCTTTCTGACGACTGGAGACTGAGGTCTGCCGACTTATTCCTCAATTCTTTCGTAAGCACCAAGGTCTGGCCCTACATCTTCGATCCTGCTCTTTTGTAAAATATCCAAAGGGAATTTAACCGCGATTTCTATAGAACCTTTGTCTTTTGCATACGATAATGTGTCGAGTTGAAAATTGAAATCGTTGTAAGAAAAAAAGCCCGGGTTGGTATTAACAAAAATATTATTAAAATATTCTGAATTTGAGATGTCTAATTTTGAGATATCCACTTTTAATAAACAAAAATCGAATTTGTAATTATAATCACCACCCTCTTCAAAAAAATCGAATCCGATTTCCGTCATTTTATCACCGTAAATAATACAATTACCGAAACCGGCATTTACCAATTCTCCGGTAAAAAGGGCGGTGTCGTTTAAATTATAAAAATTCGTGATCATAACATTGGGGGTTATACGATTGGAATAGCCCCAATAATTTGCAAATGTGCAATGATTAAAATCATATCTTCCCCCGGTTGTTAATACGGCACAATAGAAACCACAATCTGAAACGACACAATTATAAGCAGAGATGGTCGCCCCAATGGATGAAACTCCGGCATAATTCATATGTGTTATTATCGTATTGGATAACTCCAGCGTGGGTGGGGCATCCTCCGAATACAGGTTGCCAAGGTGGATTCCTGTCACTGCATTTTTTATTTCCGCGTAATCGATTTTGTTATTCTGACTCCCATTAATAAAATATATACCTCCCCATTGCCCCGGGATATACTCATACATTGATTCGAGCCTGTCTCCCTGAAACGTTACAGGTTCTTCCAATGTTCCCGACACGATTAATGTACCGCTAACATATAGCGTTGAATTGCGATGAAAGTAAACTCTTGTTCCCTCATTAATTGTTAAGGTTTCCAAAGTGTCGACCAGCATCGAATTGTATATAAGATAGGGCTTATCATTTGTCCAGGTTTGCGTTTTAATGATCTCTGAATTAATCAGATAAACATCCTGTCCCCATGCTACCAGATCGATATCCTGTACATTATCATTGGTAATAAATACGATGGAATCCTGAACGACCAAGGGGTTGTTTTGAGCAACCGGATCTATGGTTACTTCCACAAAAATAAAAATACTGTCGGATTCCCGTATTAAAATATTTTCGGCATGGTAAAAACTTAATCCATCAATGTTTAACCTGAAGTTTGATTGGTCTCCTCCTGCCAGGTAAACGGATGCAATTTCAATATCCCTATTATGCCGGTTATATACTTTAAGCTGTTTGGTTGTGGATCCTATGGTGGTAAAAACGGTATCGAACAGAATGGTATCATGAGAAAAAGACAATTTGGCATTTGGATCAGTAATCAGGTTATCCCTCTCACACCGGATAAAAATACTAACAATCAACAAAAGGAAACCATATTTAATAAATCTTCTCATTTACCAATCAAAAATAAATGGAAAAATAGGAATATTGGATCCCGATAGCTATCGGGAGGAATATTGTCCCGCAGGGATGCCTATGGCAGAACAATGGAAGACTAAAAACTATCTTCCCAATCATTTTCATCATTCCATAATTCCATTTCATCATCATTCATTTTGCAATCTTTATATCTGAATATAGAAATGTACTCATTATCCTGATTAGCCATAAATATTATGTCTATCTTCCCTGGTTAAACGTAGTTCCAGAGAATTTATTTACCTTAAACGTAACATATTGCAGGAAATTCGTTGGTAAATCTGAAAAGTACTAACTCCAGCTGGTCTAAAAAGAATACCCGCTTAGCGGTTAATGCCACATACCTGCCTGCTCATTGAAATGATTATATCATATTTCACAGAGGCAGCGATCCCTTTAAGAGGGAGAACCGTTTAGCGAATAGAAAAAACCAAGAGCAGCTTTTCGTGAGAAGTAAATGTTTCTCTTACAATGAAATGGGGTTCCCCTGGTAAAAATCCAGGATCATTGATTTAAAAATAAATTCGTATTTGGCTTGTAACAAATCAGACCGGGCACGGGTAAGATTGTTTTTTGCAATATTATAATCGACAGAATTGGTAAGACCGACATTAAATTTCTGCTGCGAATAATTAAAAGCTTCTTCCCTGGATTCAACAGTTTCAATTGAAGAATAATATTTTTCGAGTGCTGCAATAGCATCGGTATGAGCTTGCTGGATCTCCTGATAAAGGATTTGTTTGTTTTGATCAAGATTATACCTTGCATCCAGAACATTTATTTTTGCATTGCTAATCCGGTTCTGAACGCGCCAGCGGCTAAAAATGGGAACGCTCAAGTTAACAGAAACCTGCTTATATAAATTATTGTTTAATTGTTTGTTTACGGCATAGGTTGAAGCAGGATCAAAAGGATCACGAGCTAATTCCGAGTATCTTGAATACAGGGTGCCTATAAGGCCTATTTGCGGACTCCTTTGTCCACGGGCAATAGCAAAACCTTTTTCCAGGCTTCTTAGGTTGTATTCTGCACTCTTTATTTGCGGAAAATTCTTTTCAGCATATTCATAAATACTTTTTACAGAAGTTATTAAAACTCCCTTATCCATTTCCAAATTTGCAGGCCGAATGATCCTGAAATTACCTATTGAATCCAGGCGAAGGAGTTGAATCAATGTTAAATAAGAAAGTGTCAATTGATTTTGTGCATTTGTAGCATTTAACTTTTCAGCCGCTGCTTGTGACTGGATTTCCAATAATTCACCTTTCGAAATTCTTCCCAACTCCATCATTTTGCTTGTTCTATCCACTTGTTGTTCGCTAACTTCCAGTTGTCCCTTAGCCACTTCAAGAAGTTCGTGGTTAAACAGGATCTGTAAATAAGCTCCGGTAATATTCAGTACCAGGTCATTTTTTATTCTGTCAATATCCTGAATACTACCAAGCAGATTGAATTTGCTTTGTTTAATAGCATTGATTTTCTGAAAACCGTTAAACAGGGTCAATTGGCTCTGAGTTCCTATATATCCATCATAAAATGTGGTATTGATATATGTGTAGTCTTCCAGATTTACTGTTTTCCCAGAACTTAAATTATGCCGCCCAAATCCAGCTAAATCGGGTGCAACATCAACTAAAGATTGTATAAAATTGTTCTTGGAAATTTTTGAGGTTAATTCCTGCCTTTTCAGTTGTATGTTTTTTTCAAGGGCATGGTTTAAACAATCATCCAGTGACCAAAATTCTTGAGACTTTAGATCCTGTATGGTAAACAGGATTATGATTACCATTGATGATAAAAATAATTTCATGATATTTCCAATATTAGAGCATATATATAATCGTAACTATTCTCCTCCCTAAGGGATCCCTGCCTGTCCAGATGAATACCGGGGATGAAATCGGTGCTCCAGGCACCAACTACATTAACACGTTAATACATCAATCTCCCTTAAATATATTGACGAACCTGAGCTTCGTCCTACTCACACCCTTAGCCCTTAACCTCTTTCGTCCTTCACTTCGAAAAAGCTGCCGGCTATTTGCG
>CAZEWS010000115.1:0-10647 GCA_964515985.1 uncultured Rikenellaceae bacterium
CGTTAATAATACAGCACCCATAGAAGCCGCCATGCCTGTACAGATGGTGGCGATTTCAGAGCTAATATATTGCATGGTATCGTAAATACCCAATCCTGCATGAACCGATCCTCCCGGGCAATTAAAATAGATCTGGATATCCTTGTTTGGTTCTGTAGAATCAAGGTATAGTAACTGTGCCTGGATGATATTTGCTGTGTAATCATCAATAGGAACGCCTAAAAAAATGATCCTGTCCATCATTAGGCGGGAAAATACATCCATTGAAGCAACGTTTAACTGCCGTTCCTCAATGATGGTGGGTGAAATGTAGTTATTGTGAAATGAAGCATAGCTGTCAAATGTAACACTGCTTATTCCCAGATGACTAATGGCATATTTCCGAAAATCGTCTTTTGATTTCATTTGTGTAGATTTTAAATAATATTTAACTTATAATATTCTGTTTCTTTCCCTCTCAACATACTGATTAGTTGCAGATTATCAATGATGGGAATTGGCATAACCAGAGTTTATTTCTTATCAAACAACTTGTTAAATTCATCAGTTGTAACTTCCTTAAGATCAATTTTTACCAATTCTTTAATGAATTCGATCACTTTCTCCTCATATTTTTTCTCATATATTCGTTTATTTTCCTCTTCTTTTTTGAGCAGTTCCCTGGCATAATTTTCCAACTGTTCGTCAGAAATATTTGTCATTCCATACTGTTGGAATTGCATCAATGTTACCTTTTTTGCATAATCGAGAGCCTCATCTTCGGTAATTTTAATTTCATTTTCTTTAATTACCTTATCTTTAATAAGTTGCCACTTTAAGTCTTTTTCAAATTTCTCAAAATCCTTGTCGATCTCCTCTTTGGCAACTTTTCCTTCGTTTATTCTGAACAACCACTTCTTAAGAAATTCAACAGGTAATTCAATTTCCAGTTTATTGATTGTCTTTTCCTTTACATCCAGTGAAAATTTAAACTCTTCCTCCCCCGTTAAATTATTCTTGATTTCGTTTTCCACTAAAATTTCGAATTCTTCAACTGTCTTTACTTTATCTTTTCCAAATGCTTTATCGAAAAACTCCTGGTTTAGTTCAGCGTTTTCAAACCGGGAAATCTCATTAATGGTAAATTGAAAATCGGAGCTTAAAGCTGGTACATCATCTTTGTTTATGTATAAAATTGAAGCGATCTCCTGATCGTTAGGAAATGCTTTCTTAATATCAAAATTAATCACATCTTTAATCCTGGTACCAACAAATTTATCTTTTATTTTCTTATCTTTTATAATTTCGATTGAAAATGAAGTATCTTCAGCATAAATACCATTTTCGGTAATATTTCCTTCAGCATCGATCTGACGGATACTTCCTTTGAGCATTTCTTTTTCTCCTGCCATTTCAACAGGCGTGAATGTACCATATCTTCTGGTATAATTTTCGATATACGTATCCCTGAGCTTTTGGTCAATCTTTATTTTATAAAAAGCAATTTTATCTTTTTTCGACAGGTTCATATCAAATTCCGGGGCCAGGCCAAGATCAAAGGCAAACTCAAAATCAGTCTGATTATCCCAATCGATGGTTTTTTGCTCTTTGTCGCTGGGCAGGGGCTCCCCTAATATTTTTAAGTCTTTGTCAATTAGATATTTGGAAATTGATTCTGATATAATTTTGTTTATTTCTTCGATCAGCACAGCTTTTCCATACATTTTTTTTATCAACCCGACAGGTACCATACCTGGTCTGAATCCATCAAGCCTTACCTTTTTTTTATAATCTTTTAATACATCTCCAACTCTTGATTCATAATCTTCTTTACCGATTTGAATTTTGAGTATTGCATTCAGATTGTCAACCTTTTCCTCTGTGATATCCATTACTGCGAAATTTTAGCATTTTAAACTGATAAAAAACCGCTAAAACTGTCGATTTCAACCATCGTTAGTTTAAGCGGTTGAGTATAATTCCTCGTGCGGATGAAGGGACTCGAACCCCCACGCCCGAAGGCACTAGATCCTAAGTCTAGCGCGGCTACCAATTACGCCACATCCGCGTGAAATTCCGGGGCAAAGATATTTAATTTTTTTGTACCGAAAAGGAAATACTTACCGCCTTAATTCAAAATTTCTTCCCAGGTAAACCCTTCGTACCTGCTCGTCTTTTGCAAGTTCTTCTGAAGTGCCTGATTTAAGTATCCTCCCTTCGAACAGTAGATAGGCCCGGTCCGTTATGGAAAGTGTTTCATGGACATTATGGTCTGTAATCAGAATTCCGATGTTTTTATCTTTCAAACTGGAAACAATATCCTGAAGATCTTCAACAGCAATGGGATCAATCCCGGCAAAAGGTTCATCCAGAAGAATAAAGTTGGGCTTTGTTGCCAATGCACGTGCTATTTCTGTTCTTCTTCTTTCTCCCCCCGATAATTGAAAACCCTTGCTTTTCCTGATTTTCTGTAATCCAAACTCCAGTAATAAGGATTCCGTTCTTTCTTTTTGTTCTTCTTTGGGCAGATCAGACATTTCGAGCACTGCCCGGATATTATCTTCAATACTTAATTTCCGAAATACTGAAGCTTCCTGGGCAAGATATCCGATACCCCGTTGGGCCCGTTTATAAACGGGCAGGTTCGTTATTTCGGTATCATCTAGGAAAATCTTTCCAAAATTTGGGGATATTAACCCAACAATCATGTAAAACGATGTGGTTTTGCCGGCACCGTTAGGACCAAGGAGACCAACAATTTCTCCCTGATCAACTTCAAGGGTGACTTTGTTTACGACAACCCTCTTTCGATATCTTTTTACCAGGTTTTCGGCACGTAACTTCATGCACTAATGTAAAAGTTGATTATTCAGTTTTCAAGAGTTTCTTTTCCTCTCAACACACTAATTAGTTACAAAGAAAGAAAGTTTTATTAGTATTTACAGCTCTAATTTAGTAAGCATTATAAAATTGAAAAACAAACTTAGTCATTTCACACAGAATTGTAAACTAAATGAATATAATTTTATCAGAACCAGTAAGTAAATCATCAGTCTTCTTCAAGTTTTGCTTTTTCCTGGGCGATAATTCTTTTCGAAATCATTATTCCAATTTCATACAAGATTAACAACGGGAAACAAACCAGGACCTGGCTGAAAATATCAGGTGGTGTAATGATTGCAGAGAGTGCCAGTATTACAATGACAGAATGCTTACGGTATTTCTTAAGAAATTCGGGTGAAAGCAATCCGATTTTTGTTAAAAAATAAACTAATATAGGTAGTTCGAAAATTATTCCACTGGCCAGTGTAACAGATGCTACTGTAGAGATGTAGGAAATCAAATTAATCTGATTCAGTACCTGTTCACTTACCTTATAAGAACCCAGAAAATGAACAGATAGCGGCGTAATAATATAGTATCCGAATAATATTCCAAGAAGAAAAAGAAGAGAACTAAAGAAAACGGCCCCACTTGTATGGCGTTTTTCGTTCTTATATAAAGCAGGCTTGAGAAAACTCCAAAACTCAAAAAATATATATGGAAAAGCCACAATGATCCCGGCGATCAATGATACCATGATATGTGTAGTAAATTGCCCAGCCATATTAATATTGATTATCTGAAAGGGTTTGGAGTTTATACACAGAGCGGGAACATTAACAAGTTTGCTGAAGGAACAAAAGTTGCGGTTTGTGAAAAACTCAGGTGTCTTTGGAGCCAAGATGATATGGTCGAAGACGATGTCGCGAAAAATAAAGGCTAAAATGGCTATAACGACAATGGCTAAAAAAGAACGGACAAGATGCCACCTCAATTCTTCGAGATGTTCAAGAAAGGACATATTATCTTGCTTTTTAGCCATCTTTTATTTTGCTTTTAATCAAAAAAGAATATTTATACTAGTTTGTTTTGGGGGTGACTTTTTTAAATTTTTCCATTGGTAGAGCATACCTGCTTTGAAGAACCTGACTTCTCCTCCAGGTTTATTTTTTTCCCCCGGTAATATCATTTTTTTTACTTCGATTTGCAAAGAAAATAAACTTCGTCAAAACATATTTATTATAATTAAAATAAATTGTATATTTATAATAACAAATGTATTCAATTTTAAGGTTTTTGGTGCATCTGTGTTTCCCAAAGCTATAAACATATTAAGAACATAGTAAACAAATTAATTGATAAAAAAATGAATATCCAACAAGGAACTTAACGAACTGATCTCATGCCTGTCCCGTTTTATCGGGGAGCGATAGCGAATAATAATGAATGATGAAGAAAAAAACTTCAAAAATCAAAAATCGTTAACTTAGCCCCGATGGCTATCGGGGCGATCTCACCGAAGGTAATCCTTGTTCGATATTCGCTTATTAATTAAAAAATAACTATTAAACTTTGAAATTCCTATACAATAAACCAGGTAGAATCTTGATTGTGTGAAGTATAATGAGTATTGGAGCAGACATATCACTTAGAGAGTATTTAAAGAAATATTTTGGATTTGGCACCTTTAAGGGAAATCAGGAAATCATTATCAGGAGTGTCTTATCAAGAAACGACACCTTTGTTTTGATGCCAACCGGCGGCGGAAAATCACTTTGTTATCAATTACCATCTCTTATAAGTCCGGGCACTTCTATTGTTATATCACCTCTCATTGCCTTAATGAAGAACCAGGTGGATGCGATGCGGAGTTTCAGCAGCGAAGATGGCGTTGCACATTTTTTGAATTCTTCATTGACAAAACTGGCAATCCAGCAAGTTAAAAAAGATATTTTATCCAGAAAGACAAAACTATTATATGTT
The DNA here is from genome assembly GCA_964515985.1 of uncultured Rikenellaceae bacterium. Taxonomy (GTDB): domain Bacteria; phylum Bacteroidota; class Bacteroidia; order Bacteroidales; family VadinHA17; genus CAZEWS01. The sequence goes on from CAZEWS010000115.1 coordinate 4,786, forward strand.
GCTCCTGAGTCACTGACGAAACAAGAAAATATTGATTTCCTGAAAAAGATTAAAATATCTTTTTATGCCATAGATGAGGCACATTGCATTTCGGAATGGGGGCATGATTTTCGACCTGAATATCGGAGAATTCGTCCCATTATAAATGAAATTGGTGCCGCACCCATTATTGCTTTAACAGCAACAGCAACACCCAAGGTTCAACATGATATCCAGAAGAACCTTGACATTATGCATGCTAATGTATTTAAATCATCCTTTAACAGGCCTAATCTCTATTATGAGGTGCGTCCAAAAGTAAACGCATTCAAGGAAATCATTAAATTAATAAAAAACAATTCGGGTAAATCCGGGATCATCTATTGCCTGAGCCGGAGAAAAGTTGAGGAATTGGCCGAAATACTGAAGGTTAACGGTATTAAGGCATTACCTTATCATGCCGGAATGGATTCGGAAACAAGGACGACTACCCAGGATAATTTTCTTATGGAAGATATCGACGTGATCGTGGCTACCATCGCTTTTGGAATGGGAATCGATAAACCGGATGTACGCTTTGTTATACATTATGATATTCCCAAAAGCCTCGAGGGATATTATCAGGAAACAGGCCGTGCCGGCAGAGATGGCGGGGAAGGCCGTTGTATCACTTTTTACAGTTATAAAGATATTCAGAAGCTTGAAAAATTCATGCAGGGGAAACCCATTGCTGAACAGGAAATCGGGAAACAATTGCTCCTTGAAACGGCTTCGTATGCCGAGTCATCCATTTGCAGAAGAAAACAATTGTTACATTATTTTGGAGAAAAATACCTTGAAGATAATTGTGAAACCTGTGACAACTGCATTCACCCTAAAACCCAATTTGAAGGCAAAAAATATATCCGTAAAGTAATTGAGACGGTACTTGAAGTAAAAGAAAAATTTAAAGCAGACCACATAGTCAATATCTTAACAGGAGATTTGACATCTGCAGTTAAAACCTACAAACATCATCAGTTAGAGGTATTTGGTTCGGGAAATGAAAAAGATGATAAATTTTGGAATGCAATGGTTCGTCAGGCTCTAATCTCCCGTTTATTAATCAAGGATATTGAAAATTATGGATTGTTGAAAGTAAGTGAAAAAGGGTATGAATTCTTAAAAAACCCTTATTCATTTATGGTAACACAAGATCATGAGTATAATGAAAACGGGGAGGAAGACGCCTTGGGACCGGGTCAAAAAACCGGGGTTGTTGATGAAGAATTGTTTAATATTCTCAAAGACCTGAGGAAGCAAATATCAAGAAAACTGAATTTGCCACCCTTCGTGATCTTTCAGGATCCCTCCCTGGAAGATATGGCTATACAATATCCCGTTATCCTCGACGAACTGCAGAATATTTCCGGTGTAGGCGTTGGCAAAGCAAAAAGGTATGGAAAAGAATTTATCGAGGTTATTAAAAAGCATGTTGAAGAAAAAGAAATCCTTCGACCCCAGGATATGGTTGTTAAATCCATTGTAAATAAATCCGGTTTAAAAGTCTATATCATACAAAGCATCGACCGTAAACGCTCTCTCGAAGATATTGCGGACGCGAAGAACCTGGAAATGAATGACCTTCTTAAGGAAATTGAGGCAATTGTACATTCCGGCACAAAAATTAATCTCGACTATTATATTGATCAGGTATTGGATGAGGATCATCAACAAGATGTCTTTGAATATTTTCGCGATGAAGCGAAAACCGAATCTATTAACGAAGCCTTGCAGGAACTTGGAGAGGATGAATTCACAGAAGAAGATATTCGTCTGATGAGGATTAAGTTTCTGTCGGAAATAGGAAACTGATGACCGAAGTGTTAGCAATAAACAGCCTCTGCAAAAGTTACGGTAAAATTAATGCAATCGACGACTTATCTTTTACTGTAGAAAAAGGGAATGTTTATGGGATTTTAGGTCCAAACGGTAGCGGAAAAACAACAACCCTATCAATCATTACCGGCATATTGAAACCGCAAAAAGGTTTGTTCCGTTGGTTTGGTCAGGAGCCCCATAAGTTGATTAACCAACGTATTGGCTCTCTTGTTGAAATTCCAAATTTCTACCCCTACCTCTCCCTATACCAAAATTTACAAATCATATCAAGAATAAAAAATACCCCAGAAGAAGATATAAACCGGGTATTAGGTATAACCAATTTATTGGCTCGTAAGTTTTCAAGGTTTGAGACTCTGTCCCTGGGAATGAAACAACGGCTTGGTTTTGCCGCCGTACTACTGGGTGATCCGGAAGTACTCGTCCTGGATGAACCTGCAAACGGTCTCGATCCGGAAGGAATAGCTGAAGTCAGAAATATCATATTAGCGGAAGCCCAAAAAGGTAAAACCATTATTATAGCCAGCCATATACTTGATGAGGTTGAAAAAGTCTGTACACATGTTGGTATATTAAAATGTGGAAAATTAATTGCTAGTGGAAGGGTAAATGAATTGCTAACCGAAGACGACCTGGTAGTTGTTTCAGCCGGCAACCTCAATGAACTTTATGAACTGTTGGTCCGGTCGGGTTTGACAAAGTCCATACAGCAGAATGAAGATGACATTACCATTGTGCTAACTGATCATGTTAGTCCGGCAGATATTAATGAATATGCCTTTAAGCAGGGTATTGTATTGAAAAAATTAGAAGTAAAAAAGAAAAGCCTGGAGTCACAGTTTTTGGAATTGGTGAGATGAGACTTGGTTCTCGGCCTGCCACGTTCACCCCGTTGGATTTATTGATTTATCCTACGGGGTGAAATGCGACGAAGGAGCATATTTCACCGTGGTTCTCAGTTCTCGGTTTTCGAGCAAATGACCATAAATAACACGAGTGGAGCGAGTTAATGACGCGAAGCGAATGACAGTGAATTTGAAACACAGAACCATAAACAAGCAACCCGAACGTTTGGTTGGAACAAAGTGGAAACCAAACTTCACGAACAGGTCGTGGGAAGGCATGTGGGAGTGAGTAAACCCGCAACCCGTTACCAAATATGAAAAAACTAATTAAAATCGAACTGATCAAAACCCTTAATTACGTCTCTTTCAAAGTAATTATCGCCCTCCATTTTATTCTGTTCCTTCTGGTCATTTTTGTGGCTTCCCAGGTCGATGTTTCAGAATGAAAAATCTATTTCAGTTTCCGCATGTTTGGTCCTCATTTGCCTGGGTGGCAAGCTGGTTTAATCTGTTATTGGCAATAATCCTGATGGTCCTTGTAGGAAATGAATACTCCTTTAAAACATTTCGCCAGCACGTAATGAATGGTCTTGGCAGATATGATCTTGTAATGGGTAAAGGAATAGTGATTGTGTTGATTTCAATCTATGGTTTACTGCTGGTCCTTCTTTCAGGGGCCGTTTCAGGTATTATTTTTACAAAAAATATAGATTTTCCCGATATATTTCAAAAAGCATATGTTCTGGCCGTTTATTTCATTCAGGCTGTAGGCTATATGACTCTGGGGTTCTTGATAGCTGTTTTATTCAGGAATACGGCTCTCTCGATTGTGATGTACCTGCTTTATTTTATTTTTATCGAACCCATCCTTCGGAAATTCTTCCCTCATGATGTAAGGCAATACTTCCCTGTAAGAATTATCTCTAATTTGACCCCAATGCCCGAGTTTCTTACCGTGACTTCTGAGGATTCCCTTCTTGGCAGCACCGGCAATAGTAATCTCACTCTTGATGCTATTGGTATCAGGCCGGAACCTTTGCCTTTAGGCATCACGGTTGTTTTAGCGGTTCTTTATATTACTCTTTTTGCTTTTCTTACCAGCCTGATTGTCAGGAAAAGAGACCTTTAGGGAAATTTAAAAACATTAATTGACCTAATTGCTCTAATTAATCTAAAAAAATGACCAAGCCACAATTCACAAAAATTTAGATTTTATAAATTGAGATTTTGGGAATTGGGATTTGATTATGCCATAGGCATCCCTTTGGGAGAAATTAATATAATTAGGTCAATTAGAAATTATAAAATTAAAACACCAACAAGATTATGGAACCTAACCATTAATACTTATAATGGTCTGGTTTATAGGGTCCTTCTATTGGTACGCCAATATATTCAGCTTGTTCTTTGGTCATTTTTGTCAGGTTAACACCCAGTTGATTAAGGTGAAGCCTGGCAACTTCCTCATCCAGGGCCTTTGAAAGTCGGTAAACATCGATCTCATAATCCTGGGTCCACAATTCAATCTGAGCAAGTATCTGGTTTGAAAACGAATTGCTCATAACAAAAGAAGGATGTCCTGTGGCACAACCCAGGTTAACCAACCGGCCTTCTGCTAAAATATAAATGGCATGTCCGTCAGGAAAGATATATTTATCAACCTGAGGTTTAATATTCACTTTTTTAATACCGGGGAAATTATTGAGTTGGTCAACCTGAATCTCATTATCAAAATGTCCAATATTACAAACGATGGATTGATCCTTCATGCGTTTCATATGTTCCACTGTAATCACATCAAGGTTACCCGTAGCTGTAACATATATGGTAGCTTCATCCAGTGTGCTCTCAATGGGCTTTATTTCAAATCCTTCCATTGCCGCCTGCAGGGCACAAATCGGATCAATTTCCGTTACGATAACCCTGGCGCCATATGCCCTCATTGATTTTGCTGATCCTTTTCCCACATCGCCATAACCACAAATAACAACAACTTTTCCTGCCAGCATTACATCAGTAGCCCGCTTAATCCCATCAGCCAGTGATTCCCTGCAACCATACAGGTTATCAAATTTTGATTTGGTAACCGAATCGTTTACATTAATTGCGGGAGCAAGCAATTTCCCGGCTTCCTTCATTTGATAAAGACGGTTAACCCCGGTTGTTGTTTCCTCTGATACACCTTTCCACTCCTTAACCACCCTGTGCCACTTGTCAGGATTTTCACTGAGGATGGATTTCAATTGGTTTAAAATAACCTCCTCTTCCCTGTTTGAAGCCTGTATATCCAGAATAGCAGGATTTTTCTCTGCTTCGTATCCTTTATGGATCATTAGTGTTGCATCGCCTCCATCATCTACCACCAGGTTCGGCCCCTTGCCATCAGGAAACGATAATGCCTGTGTGGTACACCACCAGTATTCCTCAAGTGTTTCACCTTTCCAGGCAAATACGGGAATGCCCTGCTTTGCAATGGCTGCTGCAGCATGGTCCTGTGTGGAAAAGATATTACAACTGGCCCATCTTACTTCTGCTCCAAGTTCCATCAGGGTTTCGATTAATACCGCCGTTTGAATGGTCATATGTAAAGACCCCGTAATCCGTGCACCTTTCAGGGGTTTTTGTGACGCATACTTCCTTCTGATGGTCAGCAAACCAGGCATTTCTTTTTCAGCAATTTCAATTTCCTTCCTTCCCCATTCGGCAAGGCTTATGTCTTTGACTTTATATGGCAGACTTTCAACCATAGTATCTTCGTTTCTCATTTTTTATATTTTATTTGTTAAACAAAAGTAATATTTTAAAACCAATTTTAATCCATAAATTTTTCGATTTCGGGCTCCCTGTTAGCCTGCCGCGGTGAATTTCTTCGCAATAAAGGTAAAGTTAATATTTTCTTTGTTTCGACCTTGACCATGAAGAAAACACACAAGCAGGCCACGAAAAACCTGTTATGAGTTGGGTGCAAATATAAGGAAACCGGAAAATACACTGAAAAAAATCCCGAAGGGGTAGTGAATCAATGCTTCAAGTATGAGCAATTATGAAATAATGTTAGAATCAAAAAACAAAAATGCTACAATACAAAAATGCTTCCGATAAATCAGCGATTTTATTTAGGGTATTTATTTTAGTAAATCTGTTATTTGAATCTGAA
>CAZEWS010000116.1:0-903 GCA_964515985.1 uncultured Rikenellaceae bacterium
GCAAAACTAACAACATGTTGGTTAGTTCTGCGAATTAAGTGCCTATATAATATGAAAAAACTTATTCCATATTTGAGTATACTTTTTCTTGCTTTTTTAAGTGTTTCTTTTTTTCATTGTCAGCATCCACAGGAAGAACCTGATAAGGAAAAAACAAGAATAGTTTTAGTAAATCCTAATGTCAGGTATCTCAAATCCTTTATTTATTTAGTTGAAAATAAAATTATTGATATACCCAATCTTGAATTAACGTGTGTTATTTATACGAAGGCAAATCATGATTATGACAACCTGACGAAGTTCCTTGAAAAAAACGATTATTCATACATCAATATAAAAAAAACAGATGGTGACCTGGACAGGGACGACCTTTTTCAGGAAAATTCTTGTAGCCGGTATTTTTATGATATTTTTAAAGAGTCTGACGGGATTTTGTTTTTAGGTGGTGATGATCTCTCACCATCAATATATAATCAAAAAACAAGCTTATTAACAAATACTACTAATCCCCACCGACATTATTTTGAGCTTTCATTTTTGTTTCATCTCCTTGGTGGCAGTCAGAATAATGATTTTATGCCATATTTGGAAGAAAATCCGGAATATGTTGTATATGGATTTTGCCTCGGAGTTCAAACGATGAATGTTGCTACAGGCGGCACTTTGTACCAGGATATTCCATCCCAGATTTACGGGCTGGAATATTTTGAAGATGCCTTGAATTTGGATAAGGATCTGCAACATAGTAGTTACAGGAGAAAACTCCCCCCTGTAGAGAATTTAATGTTGGACTGTTTTCACAGGATCAAACTCACTGAGGATCAAATTTTTATTAAAAATTTAAAATTGAATCCGGAAGATCAGCTACTCGTATGCAGCAGTCATCACCAGGCTATGGATGAT
>CAZEWS010000116.1:913-1194 GCA_964515985.1 uncultured Rikenellaceae bacterium
AAAACGTTATTGGAGTGCAGTTTCATCCTGAGTTTTCAAATTTATATAATCCGGGAGGGGAAAAGTTCAAACCCACACCGGACGATAATGAACTGATCTCTGTTCATGAATTTTTAACAAGGCAAAACGGCCTGTCGTTTCATAAAAAATTTTGGAGTTATTTCAGTAAATTATTTTACTAATCAATTATAAATTTTAAAGGAGGTTTTAATATGGAAAAATGTAATAAAACAATTTTTTTTCTGTTTTTTCTTTTATTGTACCTGCCATTTTCTATGGCT
>CAZEWS010000116.1:1204-10604 GCA_964515985.1 uncultured Rikenellaceae bacterium
CGGCCAGGGTGCCCGGGGAGGAGCCTATATAGGTGATAATGAAGTTCTCCTGATTGATGCTAAAATGGACAAAAAGTCGGTTGACCAAACCATTGAAGAGATCAATAAGTTGACCGATAAACCAATAAAGTATCTTGTAAATACCCACAGTGATGGTGATCACATCAGTGGTAACCAGTATTTTCCCGAAACGGTAATTTTTATTGCTCATGAAAATTGTCGAAACGATTTTTATCATCCGGGAAGAGACGGAAGTCCATCGGAATGGAATAATCCTGAGCTGGCACCTTTTATTCCGTCAATTACATTTAACGATAAAATGGATATTTATCTTGGTACAAAGAAGGTGGAATTATGGTATTTTGGTGTTGGACATACAACCGGGGATATTGTTGTTTATTTTCCGGAAGAAAAAACGGCTTTTCTTGGAGACCAGATATTCTTAACCAGACCACAGCTTATCCATTCCTACAAGGGTGGTAATTCCTTTGAGCATGTTAAAACGCTCACAAAAATGCTAAAAACATTGGATGCCGAGAAATTCTGCAGTGGTCATAGTGAAATAGCAAATCGGGAAGTCATAAGAAATCACATTGACCAGATGATAAAGAGACAGGAAAAGGTTAAATCTTTAATCAAAAATGGCAAGGATCTGGAAGAAATAAAAAGTGAATTTGAAGAAAATGAGGCCGGATTAATCGAGACTATTTTTAATGAAATTAAAAAATAATCATTTTTTATTTAATCTTTCGTAAAAATAAATAAAATGGAATACATTGGATATTTGTTGTTAATAATTGTTGTAATCATTTGGATTATTGCGATGATCGTTGGAATGATCGTTGCATTTCCATTTGGGATCATAGGCCTTGTTGCAATAACCGGGGTAGGTTTTTTGTTTGCCAAAGTGGTCAAAGACCGCCTTTCAAGCAAAGAAGACGATCATTATTCGAAAAACGTTGATAAATAGGAGGAATACTTATGCTTATCACAACACAGGATTACTTAGCCGATTATGAAATAACTGAAACTCTGGGGATGGTAAAAGGTAACACGATCAGAGCAAGGCATGTTGGCAAAGATATACTTGCAGGGTTGCGCACTATTATTGGTGGCGAGATTACGGAATATACAAAAATGCTCGCTGAATCAAGGGAGCAGGCACTGGACAGGGTGATTGCCGACGCAAAAGCCAAAGGGGCTGATGGGATTGTATGTTTGAGATTCACAACTTCAGCTGTAATGCGGGGAGCAGCAGAACTGCTGGCTTATGGTACAGCCGTAAAACTTCGGGAAAAATAATCCTTAAAACCTATAACCCTGAATATCCAGATTTGTCAGACCTGCTTTTTTTGCCCATCTTATGGTTTCGTTGTATTCTTCACGTGATAATCTTCGGGAGATGTCAGGGTAGTCAAATGCTTTGTATATAGGTCTGTACTGCGACATGATATTAAGATAAGTGTCTTTGGGAAGATTTTCTGCTATCCATTCAATTACTTTCCTGGTGCCGCTAACCCGGTTTGGCATTACCAGATGACGTATCATCAATCCCTTATACATGAGGCCATCTTTGGCAGGTTTTGCCACTCCCACCTGACGGTGCATTTCGAGCAGAGCTGCTTTGGTAATTTCCGGATATATCTCTGCATCCGATGAATATTTTGCTGCCATTTTGGGGTCCGAATATTTGAAGTCGGGTAAGTAAATATCGATTATACCGTCGAGCTTTTTTAATATCTCAACGCGTTCCCACCCACAAGTATTGTATACCAGGGGAAGTCGTAAACCTTTGCTGGCAGCAATATCAACTGCAAGGACAATGTGCGGAGAATAATGGGTTGGTGTTACCACGTTGATGTTATGGCATCCCATTTTTTGCAGGAGAAGCATCATTTCTGCCATATCTTCAACACTTCGGGGATATCCCTGTCCACCCTGGCTGATTTCCCAGTTTATGCAAAAGACACATCTAAGCCCGCAATTCGTAAGGAATATGGTGCCGGAACCTCCTTTTCCAACAAGAGGTTTCTCCTCTCCGAAGTGCGGATGATATGCTGAAATCTCCAGTTGGGAAGAAGCCTGACAGAACCCCTTATTCCCTGCAAGCTTGTTGACACCACATTTTCTGGGACAGAGCTTACAACTTCCCATAATATTCCATAGCTCTTCACCTCTTTTTTTTAACTCTCCGCTCCTGTGCAGTTTCAAATAAGCAGGTTCGAAATCCGGATCGATTTCAGATGTTCTTTTAGTTAAAAATCTGTCTTTATTCTCATGACCAGGGATATCATGCAGGGATATTGATTTTACCTTTTTTTTGCATCCCGCGCGTAATGAAATAAAGGCAAAACCCATAGCTGATATTGCGAGATAAAAAAATGACTTAATAAATTGTCTTCTTGATTTTTCTTTCATTTGTATTTCCTCCTAACTACAAGTAGCCAATCATTTATTAAAATTAATAATTATTTTTCGAAAGTCAGTTAATTAAAACAAAAGCTGCCCAGTAATAAACATCATATTCAAAATGGTGTCAGGTGTTTCCACCTGACACTGTGAATGATCTACTTCCAAAGGGATGCCTGCCTGGATTCAGCTGGTCCGACGGATAATAAGGTGGGAGCCATCCGACCACTTTTTATAGCCGCTTAGCGGCTGGAGAAATTTAACAGGACCTACCTGTCGAGAAACAGGGCAGACACATGCTCTATACCGGTTTTTTAATCAAACTCCGATGGAGTTTCAGTTAGGTTAAATTATCCTCAAATACTACAATAATCCAAGGCCGATGGCGTTGTGGATTAATTTTTTACACTAACCCCGACAGGGTTCAAACCTTTTCGTGAACTTGCCCTGTGAAATGCTGCTTTGCAGCAGTGGCTCTGCCACTATTTCACAGGGCGGGTGAACGGAATGTCTCATAAGCAGGTTTGAGTGATAGACAGTGAGAGCGAATAAACCCTGTCGGGGTTTGAATAAATTATTATACTTTCGTTTCTTTTACAACAATGAAATGATGTAAATAAACTTCATTTAACAATTGCTTTGTATCTATTCTTTGAATACCGTCGGTGTTCGATTATTTGTCATAGGCATCCCTATGGGAGTAGAAATAATGAGGCATAAAAAAATACCGGTCCAACTATCTTCGTTAATCAGGGAGAAGTCGTTCCATGGACCGGAATAGAAGAGACTCGTCAGACGAGTTGTGGCTCTGGCAGGTCTTCTAAAGTAGAACGACTCTCCTGCCGAAGGCATTCCCTTGGAAGAGTCGTTAAAAAAACATCCCCAATCTAATATCCATGAAATCGGCAACATGCCGGTGGGCTTTTATGTTAATCCCGGTGTATAAATGTTTCGAAAGGATAAAAGATAACCCGTATCTTTGGTATACCGGGTCCTTTGCTGTATATGGCGCATAAAAATAAATGCCCAGTTGTTGATAAAAAATAAACCTTCCAAACAATAGTTCATGGCCAATCAGGAATGAGCCGCGATGGTAATCGAGATACTCGCCATTATCATTGGTGATTGTATCCCGCCTGATAACATTCTTTTTTGACTGGTCAGAAATCCATTCTGCACCAAATGAAATTGCACTGAGCCTGCCAACCATACGACTATAATTAACCGAAGCCCCCCAAACAAGGGACCTGTCCTGATCTCTTGTTATCTTTTTGGCAGTACCCAATAGAATAAAATCATATCTGTTTTTTTTTGGATTCACTACAATGGAAGGATCTTTACACCTATCTTCGAATAATACAGGCTTGAAACTATAATCCAGTCCAACATTGGCTGTCGGGAAGTTCATTCCCTTATTCGGTAGCGTTAATCCGCCGTTGGATATATGATTCCAGTTTCCGGCAAGACGAAAATTCAACCGGTTATTGATCCGGTAGTTCACCCCAAAATTTAACAGAGCTAAATAACTTAAATGTGTACTGTAAAATAAGTTGGTTGGATTGGTTTCTTCATCATGTACGGTAGTCATATATGCAGGTCCAATGCCGAACCGTACAGACCAGCTTACTTTCTTATGAGCATTTATAAATGGTTCTATGAAAGGAATAATGGAAACCGAACTTCCCAAAACATCCGGATTCATATAATTGGCATAAAAGACCGAAAAGCCGGTACGGGGATAACAATAACAGTATTGCCAGACACTTTTGCTTTTCAGATGCCAGTTGAAGTCAATTTCAAAACAAACCGGGTTGGTCCCTGATATTTCCTTAATGGACTTTGAATGTGGAAGGACAAACCCGTAATGGGATCGGAATCCAATAATGAAATTACTTTTTTCGTGTGGTACATTTTGTGAGTAAGAGATATTCAGACATGCAAAAGAAAAAATGAATGCATATAGCAACAAGGGTTGAAAGTATGTTCGTTTTGAAATCAGTATAATCATAAAATAACGTGAGTTCGAGATAAGTAATATTAAGTAATTCATTAATACTCAGGCACTAAGATATTTTGATCTTGATAAAATGGAATATTGTAATGTTGGAATACTGGAATAATGAATAAATCTAATAATCCATTTATCTGCCAAAGGCATCCCTACGGGGCAAAATTCCATCATTCCAAAAGACAATTGAAACATAAATATTTAAATTACAGCATTATAGATTATGTTTTTATATCGAGTTCAGGTTAATTATATATTGGCAAAGCTATACAAGGTGCGATGCAGAGCAATGCAATTTTTTCAAATTTGTATTAATTCGCTCAATTTTTGTATTATTCAACATTAAAATTAAAATAAAGTTGAATACAGGTCAAAGTTTTTAAACAATTAACACAACTTACTATTTCTTAAGCAATTTACAAAATAGAAAGCGGATGAAGCTGATATTGAAGAGACTCGTCAGACGAACTGAAGTCGTCAGACGAGTTGTGACTCTGCCATGTCCTGCCTGCCCGACTGTCCTGATAACTATCGGGAGGTGGGCGGATTCTGTCAGGTCTTTTTTATTGTGGTTATATTTGGGTGTTATTCGTAATTCACCCTTCTGTGCTATGCCCTCCGCATTTTGCTATTCAAACTTGGTCATTCGTAGTTCGTTAATCGTTATTCGTTATTCAAAATTAGCTTGTAGCTTTCATATGGAAAAAGCTAAAGTTCACTCCCCCATAGCGACGGTGGTCTTTGAATTCCGGAAAGGATGAAAAGGAATATTTTTTGGGATGTTCCAAAATAAACCAACCATTATCTTTCACCAATGAATGCTTAAAAATCAATTCGGGTAAGGAATCCAGCCAGTCTAAATCATAGGGTGGATCAGCAAAAACAATATCATAATCAAACCGGCATGATTTGATATAGGGTAGAACATTTGTATAGATTGGTTTGATTTGTTCAAAATGCAGTTCAATAATTGTTTTTTTAATAAAAGAAATTTGGTTAAAATCATTCTCAACCAGGTGGATTTTTGGACATCCTCTTGAAGCAAATTCAAAGCTAATGCAACCTGTGCCTGAAAACAAATCCAATATGGTTATTTCTTCAATATGGTAATGATTGCAAATGATGTTAAAAAGGCTTTCCCTGGCAAAATCAGTTGTAGTCCGAACCTTTAGATTTTTTGGAGGATGTATTGTTTTTCCACGGTATTTTCCACTGATTATTCGCAAGTATACAGATTTAGTAAATTAACGAAAGTATGAGATGGTATTTCATTAAAAGTGTAACTATAAGTGAATTGTGTTTTCGGTTGTTCAAACCTGAGGTTTCGGATATATTTCTTAAGAATTTCATAATGTTTTGAACTTTTTGATAAACTTCCGGAAATGACTAAAACGGTTTTTTCCGCATCCAGTTTTAAATGCTCATAAACATAAAGAACAAAATAAATAAGATCATTCTCATTCTTGTAAAAAAAGCAATTATAAAGTTTAAGTTTTTTAAAGTGTACTACTGCAATATCAAACAGGTCTTCCCCGGCATTAAGAAACACAGCGTGTTTATCCTGACTGTTTTTATGGTTTCTTAAGATGCTTTCAATAAAGGGAGTCGATTGATGATATATTTTTACTTTTGGAAAATGAAAATTGAATATATCCGCTAAATTTCCCGGTATTGTAAAAATAACGTATGCATCTGCATTTCTCAGGTGGTTGAAATAAATCCTTTCCGATTCCTCAAGGTTATGATTAAAACTAAAATATTTCTTTAAATGTTCTTTATTAAAGATGGGAGTTGGAACTAATGTGGATTTCCTTGTGATAAATATTAAACTGGAACTTTTATATTCCTGGTTCAGAAATTCATCATCACGCAAAATCCGTTTTAAATTTTCTTCAAAGGTGGTTTCCTTTGTGTCGAATTCATAATGTTTAAGAGCGACATATTTATTACGTGCTGTATCGAGCAAACAAAAAGAAAATCCATTCAAGCTAACCTGAATGGATACATGATAGGTATTTGTTATATTGATATCCAGGGTTTCGTCTAAGAAAGAGAGATCATGCATTGAGGGGTTTTATTATTCCCAATTTCCGGCATTATTGGTTGGTTCTTCAAGTGAACCAACACGTAACCCGGAGAAATTGGTAATTTTAACTCGTGTTGAATTGTAGTTAATTACTAACTGTCGATCCAAACCATGTAATAGAATATTATATAGAACACTAGCCTCAAAGACTTTTACCCTAACCTTGGATCCGGTTTCAATTTCTCTGGCACCAATGAAAAACTGATTTGTATCTGCAAAAGGCACGTAGCGTAAGGAATCAATCGTATATTTTGCGTGGAATATTGAATCCAGTACAGGTATGTATATTGTATCCCGAATTATTATGCCTAATTTTATGGCTTCCCTCTCGGTCATACCGGCTTCATATAAGCTATCAGGGATACTGCCGATTTTCATGACATTGGGAAAAGAATCAAGTTTCACGAAATTTATCAAGGCATCAAAATCCCCGGCGTATTCGCCAAATTTTGCTTTGTAGGCTACCTGGGCAGTTCTGATATCCTCAAGGCGACTAATTGTTGCTTTTTCTCTTTTGTCCTTTTCGCGGTTAAACCGGATGGGTTGCATAATGCTTTCGATTAGCAAGTAACCTAAAAAAATGATGCCGAGTGCAAGTACAATTTTGATAACAATTCTCATTTTTATTTGATTGGTTAAGTTTAGCTACCTTGCAAATTTAAAAAAAAAATTAAATTATTATTTTAGAAATCCTTCTTATTTCCTTTAAATGTTAAAAAATCAAATAATATCTATTTTAACAGATAATCTGGGGTATCAACCTACACCTGGCCAGCATAAACTAATTGATAAGTTGGCAGATTTTATTCTCCAGCCGGGCAGAAAAGAGGTTCTGGTAGTTAAAGGATATGCAGGTACTGGCAAAACAACCCTGGTACGGTCAATGGTAAATACCTTAAAAAAACTCAGAATAAAATCGGTTTTACTTGCGCCAACCGGCAGAGCTGCAAAGGTTTTGGCAGCGTTTACCAGAGTAAATGCGTATACCATACATAAAAAAATATATCGACAAAAATCATCTAAGGATGGCTTTGGTAAATTTGTTTTGGAAAAAAATCTCCATACCAACACTTTTTTTATTATCGATGAGGCATCGATGATCTCGAATCAATCTTCTGAAATGTCAATTTTTGGGAGCGGACGATTATTAGATGATTTAATACAATATGTTTATAATGACCGGCATTGTAAATTAATACTTATAGGTGACACTGCACAACTTCCTCCCGTCGGATTGGATATTAGTCCTGCTTTAAATTTGCAAAATTTGCAAAGTTACGGACTTGGAGCCGAAGAAGTATTCTTACCTGAGATCATCCGGCAATCAAAAGATTCGGGAATTTTGTTTAACGCAACTAAAATAAGAAGCATGATAGAAGAACGGAGAATTGAACTGCCTCAGTTAAGCTTAAAAGGGTTTCCTGATGTAGCAAGAATTAGCGGAGAAGATTTAACGGAACAAATTACAAGTGCTTATGACCATAATGGTTTGGATGAAACACTGATCGTAGTCCGATCCAACAAAATGGCAAACAAGTATAACCAGGGAATTCGTTCCCGGATCCTCTGGCGTGAAGAACAAATCTCTGTCGGTGATTATTTAATGGTGGTTAAAAACAATTATTATTGGTTGTCAGACAATGAAAAAATTGATTTCATTGCGAATGGTGATATAATGGAAATCATGAAGATACATCATTTCCAGGAAAGATATGGTTTCCACTTTGCTGATATTAGTTTGCGATTTGTTGATTACAAAGATATTGAAGTGGAAGTAAAAATTATACTGGATACCCTGAACATTGAAACCGCGGCACTTAATATGGAGCAAAATAAGGAGTTGTTCAATGCAGTGTTGGAAGACTATCAGGAAATTAAGTCGAAAAAAGAGCAATTTGATCGGTTAAAGAATGATCCTTTTTTCAATGCCCTTCAAGTGAAATTCTCCTATGCTGTAACATGCCATAAGGCCCAGGGTGGGCAATGGAAAGTTGTCTTCATCGATCAGGGATATCTCTACGACGATCGAATCAATCTTGAATACCTTCGTTGGATATATACAGCCCTGACAAGATCAATGGAAAAATTATACTTTGTCAACTTTAGTGATGAGTTTTTTATGGAAGATGAAAGATAAAAGTATCTCACTCAGCAAGCTGTGTACAAAGTGAAAATAACTTAAGTGAATCTATCATCAAATTGCTAAATTGTTATATTGTTGCCTGTCCCTTTGGGAAATTGCTGAAATGTTTATAGCTTTTAAATATTACTTTAAGTTAAATGGCACATACATTAAATTCCCCTCTGTGGGATGGCCTGCCCAGTGAAATTGTGACGAAGCCCTGTCTGCCGACAGGCAGGCACTCCTGCAAAGCAGGATTTCACAGGGCAAGTGGGTAAGCGAGAGGGGAGTGGGAGGGATAGTGCGGTTGTAAGGGGTGTGTCAGTTGAATTACCAAAATAATTTCGTAAATGATTTTAATTTTTAATGGCTTTGTTCTAACCTGAATTATTCATGTGTTGGGCTAAAGCCCTATTATATTGCTTGTTAACTAACCCCAGCCTTAAGGCTGGGGTTAAGCAAAATTTATGTATATCAGGACTTTAGTCCATAATTTTAAAGGTTTATGCTAAATCAGGCTAAATAGCGTATGATTTATTAAACATAATTATAATGCTGAATATCAAGTTTATATACATTTGCAGTTCGTAATAATTTGTATTTAAATGCTTTTTCATAAAGATTTTGTCGGTAATTACTATTTATTTCATATAATATTTAGAACAAAGCCTTTTTAATTTATTTAGAACCAGACAACCAGGTGATTAGCATTTTAGTTATATAAAAGACAAAAGTAAAAAGTGGAAACCTAAAACCCACAACCCGGAACCCGGAA
>CAZEWS010000117.1:0-3423 GCA_964515985.1 uncultured Rikenellaceae bacterium
ACTGGGAGAGATGATACTGGATGCTTGATTATAATTGAACTTTGCTCTTCGTTCTCCGCTCTCCGTTTCTTGTCCTGATATTTGTTTACAGGTTAAACATAAAATTAAAAATTACTCGTTCCTACAATCTAACACACATACCACTCCCCGAAAAAACGGGACAGGCGTGAGGTTTTGCTGCGCAAAACGTTCGTAATTCATAATCACTTCGTTATTCGTAAATCGTTAACTTAGCCCCGATGGCTATCGGGGCGATCTCACCGAAGGTAATCGATATTCGTAATTCTTTCAACATAATACTTTACTCTCTTGGTAGAAACTGAGTACTTTTATATAACTAAACTTTCAATTGCCTGTATCTTAGAGAGATCCATATTTATTTGTTTTTCTTTTTTCCCAAATCATTTGGTGGGGGACTGCCTACTGTGGACTTTTTCCTGCTTCCTGCTACTGCCGCTGCTACTTATTTTTCAATCCTCAATAGACATAATGACGAACCGCCCGCACGACCGAAGTCATTCGGGCAGGAAGCTTCGTCTTACTAACCCCTTTTTACTCCTTAGCCCTTAATCTTAACTTCAGCCTCCATTCCTTCAAAGACCCTGCCCCTCCTTCGCATACTACGGGCGGGCAGGCAGGTCTTTCCTGCCCGACTGCGTCGTTCAAAGGCGGGCAGACGCTGGCAGGTCTCTCCAGGTCTCCTAGTCACCTCAGCTTCAACCTCAGCCTTAGCCTTTTTTCATCTTT
Source organism: uncultured Rikenellaceae bacterium (assembly GCA_964515985.1). Classification (GTDB taxonomy): domain Bacteria; phylum Bacteroidota; class Bacteroidia; order Bacteroidales; family VadinHA17; genus CAZEWS01. Next base: position 748 of record CAZEWS010000117.1, read on the forward strand.
TCCGGTACTGCTACTTCGCCCTTAGCCTCTATTAATAAATCATAAATCCAAAATCTTAAATTCTTCAGAGCCTTTCCAATTCGATTGTAAAATGCCTCAAAATAGGAGCTTCTTCGGTTATTTTCACACCTCTTTTAATATTTTCACGTATATCGAATACATTTTTCAATGCAACAGCCACCACATCCATGTGGTTATTGGTATAGACTCTTCTGGGTATAGCAAGCCGCACCAACTCGAGGTCGGGATAGCGATTTTTCCGGGTAATAGGGTCAAGGTCAGCCATGATGGCTCCAATTTCTACAGCTCGTATACCTGCTTCAAGGTATAGCTCGATAGCTAAGGTCTGGGCCGGAAATTCCTCCTTTGGTATATGCGGCAGGAAACGTTTTGCATCAACAAAAATGGCGTGTCCTCCAAATGGCTCCTGTACAGGAATGTTGAATTCTTTTAGCCTTTGACCCAGGTAAGCTACCTGCTTAATTCTTGATTCAAGGTATTCAAAATCAGTTCCTTCTTTCAATCCCTGAGCAAGGGCATTCATATCTCTTCCAGCCATTCCTCCATAGGTAATAAATCCTTCAAACATTATATTAAATGTAGAGGTTTTCCTGAATAATTCCACGTCTCTCAAGCCGATAAATCCTCCAATATTCACTATAGCATCTTTTTTACAACTCATGGTCATGCCATCAGCATAGCTAAACATTTCCCTTGCTATTTCTCTTATAGTTTTTTTTTCGTACTGCTTTTCGCGGGTTTTAATAAAATATGCGTTTTCGGCAAATCTGGCAGAATCGTAAAATACTCTTATGCCATATTTTTTTGCCAGTTGATGAACGTTCTGTAAATTTTCCATACTTACCGGTTGTCCTCCTGAGCTGTTACATGTTAGGGTAACAATGATAAGCGGAATTTTACTGGCCGGATTTTCTTTAAGAACCTTTTCAAGCTTTTCCAGATCCAGATTTCCTTTAAAAGGGTGATAAACGCTGGTATCAAAAGCTTCGTTTATGGTGCAATCGACTGCTGTGGCTTTACGGTATTCAATATGCCCTTTGGTAGTGTCAAAATGAGTATTTCCCGGAACGATGTCATCCTCAGTGATCAGCGTAGAAAATAATACGTTTTCTGCCGCACGCCCCTGGTGTGTTGGTAAAAAGTAATCAAATCCTGTAATTTCCTTTATGGTCTTTTTTAGAGCGTAGTATGATGAAGAACCTGCATAACTTTCGTCACCCTGCATAAGAGCCGACCACTGCTTATCACTCATGGCTCCGGAACCGGAATCGGTCAGCAAGTCAATAAATACCTGCTCGCTTTTAAGGTTGAATAGGTTAAATTTTGCTTCTTTTATCCATTTTTCCCTGTCCTCCCTTGTACTTCGTTTAAGGGTTTCGACCATTTTAATTTTGTATGGCTCAGCAAATGGTAAATTCATGGTATTGCGATTATCTTTGTTTAGTTACAAATAAAAATAATATAATATATCAAATAAAATCTTCGATCCTGAATCGAAGTAAAGCCGGTAAATTCTTATAAATGGGAAGATTAAGAATTGAGGGTATTTCGTGTCCGGAAAGATTAGAAAAAATAATCCGGGAAAAAACGAAGTTTTAATTACAAAATTATTTGAAAAAGTGGTAGGTGTCTCTATTTTTGATATTCAAATAGAGAAATTTTACAATAAAGGAATATCTGAATAGTATTTTCATTCAATTTGTTCTATATAACAAAGATAACTGATATCGCGTTAAAATATAATTATTTTATAACTTTTATTATGAAAAAGGTTGTAATATTCTTGCTTTTGCAGACTGGTTTTTTAAATCTTTTTGCACAGGAGGATGCTGTAAAGGTTCAGCAGATGGATTCAATTGAAGTCAGCATAAGTCCTGATTCATTGAATATACCGGAGATCGATACCATTGAAACATATGAGGTTGATTCAATCCAATTCGCCCTGAATTATCTGAAGGATTTATATGAAAATGATAGTCTTTGGGAGGCCAAAGATGATCCTTTACGCAATGCCATCGGGAATTTAATAACATATGTTGAGATTGATCCGATTGATTCGGTAATTTATTATTTAAAAAAGTATCCTTATTCAACATGGCAAGTAGCACCTGTACCAGCAAAGGAGAAAAAGGATACGACTTTTGTACCAGAGGAAATACTGCCTGAGATTCTTCCATTTGATAGCATTTTTTTAATACCGGATACCATTCAGGTCGCTTATCGGGACACATTAGCTATATCTCCGCAAGACACAACCCTCCTGCCCGAAGTGGATACATCAGGTGTTTTTCAGCCTGACTCAATTACTTCTTTAGGGCTAAGTGTTCCGGAAACAGACTCCATTCAGATAATTTTTACTGATTCAACCCGGCTTACCATTAATGACACGATCCGTTTGGCAGTTGGAGATTCAATCGTATTACCGGTCAGGGACCTTTTTAGTATTGTAACAAGTGATTCGATCCGGTATGCTGTTGATTTGTTAATTGGCCATATTGAAAATGATTCGGCTCAAATTTGGCTAAAAAACCTGGCTAATGATTCAACGAATGTTTGGTTAAAGCGACGAGAAAGTGATTTCACCCGTTTTTGGCTTAAGAATGAACTGATGGATTCGATATACGTGAAAATATTAAAAGAGGTGTGAAAATAACC
>CAZEWS010000117.1:3433-4138 GCA_964515985.1 uncultured Rikenellaceae bacterium
AACCGGTATTCCCTTAAGTTTATGCTGGATGATAATGTATATTTCAGAAAATTACGAAAACACCGGCAAATTGATGATTTTGTTTTACCAGAAGAAGAGGATAAAGCCCTGCGGAAAATGACCCCTATTTTCATAAAACCACAATACTGGAAAACAGGTGGTATCGGATCCATTAATCTGGCGCAAGGTGTTATCTCAAATTGGGCCAAAGGAGGAGAAAGTTCAATCTCAACCCTTACCGAGGTTAATATGTTTGCGAATTATTCCAGGGCCAATACAAAATGGGATAATAACGCCAGATTGAAATATGGATTGATTAAATCAGGGGAAAAAAGATTACGGAAAAATGAGGATATGTTTGAGATCAACTCCAAATTTGGACAAAAAGCTTTTGGCAGTTTAGGGAAATATGCCATGGAAAAATACGATGCAAAAGGGATAAAGCACTGGTATTACAGTTTCCTTGCTAGTTTTAAGAGCCAGATTGCCAGAGGATATAATTATCCAAATGATTCGGTTGCTGTGTCAACTTTTTTGGCGCCGGGATATCTTGTCTTTGCTCTGGGTTTGGACTATAAACCCAATAAACAAACCTCACTTTTGGTTTCTCCGTTAACCTCAAAATCCACTTTTGTAACCGATACCGCATTGATCGACCAAACAAAATCATCAATTTGCCGGTGTTTTCGTAATTTTCTGAAATAT
>CAZEWS010000117.1:4148-5420 GCA_964515985.1 uncultured Rikenellaceae bacterium
AGCGAGATTCAAGTATAACTTCAATGACGATATATCCCTTGAAAACAAGCTGTCATTATTTACGAATTATGTAAAAAATCCACAGAACATCGATATTGATTGGGAGGTTATTCTGAGAATGAAAATCACTTTTTATATGGATGCTGTTATCTCCACTCATATCATTTATGATGATGATGTAAAAGTGCCTCTATTTAATAATGAAGGAGTAAAAATAGGAACCGGACCACGGCTTCAGTTTAAAGAGGTATTCAGTATAGGATTTTCATACAAATTATAGCTGCGCGCCTCGTTAATGCGTGTCACGGTTTTGAACCGTGGCACGCATTCTTTCACAATGCCTTTTTATAAATGCGAAATCGTTTATATATTTTACCTCCGGCTTTTATCACCTCACCATTCATTTTGTGATTGTTTTCCAGTATAAGATGACTTTCGATTTCAGTCATGCCATGTTGGATAGCTGACTCCAGCATTTTCACCCCCATCATAACATCGATCCCAAGGCCCTGGTATTTTGGTTTAATGGCTCCGAGCAAAAGATTCAACCGTTTGCTTTTTTTCATCGCACGGAGGATTATAAAAATTCCGAAAGGGAATAAACGACCTTTTGCTTTTATTAGACCGGGGCTCAAATCGGGTATGCCAATTACAAAACCAACCGGTTCTTTTTCAATAAGAACCAGTTTAATAAAATCCGGGTGGAGAATAGGAAGGTACCGTTTGGCAAGATCAACCATTTCTTTTTCATCAAGAGGAACAAAACCATATATTTCACTATAGGTTTCGTTCATAAGCTGAAGAACAGGTATAATATACGGTTTGATTTCCTTACGGCTGGAAAACTCAACGATTTTAAAGTCGGCCCTATGTGAAACGCGTTTGTATATTCTTTTATATATTTCGGGCATATCACCCGGAACATTTACTATATAATCGATCAGATCGACTTTCTTGGTGTACCCTTCACGGGTGATCAATTTTACCATATATTCCCTGTTATAGGTGGTGGCGATTATTGCCATATGATCAAATCCTTCGATCAGGAAACCCTGGGGATCTTTATCGGAAAAACCAAGGGGTCCGACTAAGTGATCCATCCCTCTGACTTTGGCCCAATTTTCAATATGGTTGATCAAAGCGTGGGCAACTCCCTGGTCATCATGGCAGTCAATAAATTCGAATCTTCCATGCTTTTCGTGTTTAAGCTCATTGTACCTGTGATTGATTATACCCATTATACGGCCGGCCACTTTCCCATCCTTTAATGCC
>CAZEWS010000117.1:5430-10587 GCA_964515985.1 uncultured Rikenellaceae bacterium
ATAAGAAAGCGATTTGTTCTTCTTAGGATTATAAAAGTCCCATTCATCTGCATAAATAGGAGGGACCCAATTTTCGTCATTTACATGGATCTTTTCAGGAATATAGATATATTTCCTGAGATCTTTTTTGGTTTTGGCTTCTGTAATTTCTACAGCCATATTTTGGTTATTTGGTTTAGATTACGGTAGGTAAGATTTTGTGATTTTAAAGCCAGATTCAGATAGTTTTATACTTAAAGGTAAAATATAATTTCATTACAGCAAGTTTTTTTCATACTATGAAATAATCCCTAACTTTCTGCAGAAGTACAGGGGACGGCTTGCTTTTTATGGTGGTCTCTCGACCCAGTGCACACTCCCATACGGAACAGTTGAAGATGTCCGGCAAGAAACAAGAAAGTTGATCGCTCTTGGCCAGAATGGTAGCTACATTTTATCTTCTGCTCATGCTGTTGAGGGTGATGTGCCTTTGGAAAACATGCTGGCGTTTATTGATGAGGCGTTGAGCCAGGAAGGTTTTCTTTATAAATTTCACAGTTTTCCTCATCGAAAACAGAAAAGATAACTTTTTCAATTTCACTGTGTTCAGCCAGGTAAAATTTTACTTCATGAATAGCGATTTCTGCAGCTCTGATTTTTGGAAAAAAATAAACGCCTGTGCTGATATTTGGGAAGGCAATCGTCTTAATGTTATTTTCTGATGCCAGTTTCAGGCAGTTTTTATAACAACTGGCCAGCAGGGTTTCTTCATTATTTTTTCCACCTGCCCAAACTGGTCCGACGGTATGGATAACAAACTTTGCCCGGAGTTTATATCCTTTTGTAATTTTCGCTTCTCCTGTAAGGCAACCGCCAAGTGTTTTACATTCTTCCAGTAATTCGGCTCCGGCCGCCTTGTGAATGGTACCATCGACACCACTACCACCCAGTAATGTAGTATTGGCGGCGTTTACAATGGCATCAACCTTTAACCGGGTAATATCACCTTTAATTAATTCAATCTTATCCATTATTAAGATTATCGTATTTGAGCGCCTAATTCTTTTTCATATGCCCTAATCAGGTTCGTCATGATCTTATCAATCTGATGGTCGGTCAGGGTCTTGTTTTCATCCTGCAGGATAAAACTTACAGCATATGATTTTTTATTTTTCCCGATCTTTTCATCTTCGAAAACATCAAATAAGGTAATGCTTTTAAGTAGTTTTCTTTCCGTTTTTCGAGCTAATTCTTTAACCTGATCGAATTTTATTGATTTATCAAGTAAAAGTGCCAGATCTCTTTTTACTTCGGGATATTTGGGCAGGTCAACGAAAGTTATTTTATGGGGTTTTATTGAAAAAAGGATATTTTTCCAGTTGAAATCGGCATAATAAACATCCTGTTTTATATTGAAATTTTGTAGTATGCCGGTACTTATCTTTCCGAGTTCAACCATTCCTGATCCGTGCAAGCCATAATGTAATCCTTCTGTAAAAAAATCCAATCCGGAATCTGCTTTTAGGAAATCATCAGGATTAAATCCCAACCGTATTAGAATTCGTTCTACAAATGACTTCAGGTAAAAGAATGAACCGGATTGAGCAGCGCTGTTCCAGCCCGGAAAAGATTTATACCCGGTAAGGAAAAGCGCCAGGTGTTCTTCTTCATAATAATGGGCTAATGGCTGATTTTCAAGATGACTTTTGCTGAAACGGTAGCAATTTCCAAATTCGTAAAATTTCAGATTTGGGTTCTTGTGATTGATATTATAGGCAATGGCTTCCAATCCTCCGTAAAGAAGGGTTTGCCGCAAGGCATTAAGGTCTATACTCACCGGATTGAGAATGTTAACCGTATGTTCAGAAGGGAAAACATTTGAATCTATATAATAAGTCGAAGGTGTAAGGGAGTTGGACATTATTTCGTTGAATCCGTTACCGGCCAACATATCGGATATCAGGTTGATAACTTTTTCCTTATCCGGTTTTTCGTAATAAGATAGTGTGGATTGAACTTTTTCATTGATCTCAATATTGTTGTATCCGTAAATTCTCATGATTTCTTCAATCACATCAGCTTCACGCTGAACATCAACACGGTAAGCAGGTACAATTAATTTTAAACCTTCTTCTGATTCATTAATAATCTTAATTTCAAGCGAGGTCAGTATATTTTTTATTACCTTACTATTGATTTTCTTACCCGCCAGACGCTCCAAATTCGAATACATTAAATTTACTTTAAAATCAGGTATTGGTGTTGGATATTCATCCACGATATCTGAAGATATTTCCCCTCCTGCAATCTCTTTTACAAGGAGAGCTGCTCTTTTTAGTGCATAGATAGTCATGTCAGGATCGGCACCCCGCTCGAAGCGAAATGATGCATCGGTATTAAGTCCATGTCGTTTTGCTGTTTTTCTGATATAAAGAGGATCAAAATAGGCACTTTCAAGGAAGATATTTTTTGTTTTTTCAGTAACACCCGAATTAATTCCCCCGAAAACACCTGCAATACACATGCCTTCCTCTTCGTTGCAAATCATCAGGTCTTCGTCAGAGAGTTCCCTTTTTATCTCATCGAGCGTTATAAAAATGGCGCCATCTTTCAGGGTTTTTACGATGATCTTTTTTCCGGTGATTTTGTCTGCATCGAAGGCATGCAATGGTTGTCCTGTCTCGTAAAGAACAAAATTGGTTATATCAACGATGTTATTGATCGGAACCAGTCTTATGGATTTCAGCCTGTTTTGAAGCCAGTTGGGGGAGTCTCCAACATCTACTCCTGAAACAGTTACACCTGCATACCGTGGACATGCAACAGGATTTTCAATAACAACATCAATTACATTTTTGGTATTGTCAGGTCTGAAAGCTTTCACAGAAGGTTTTGACCACTCGGTCTTCCTGCTTTGATTGAGATAAGCAGCTAAATCCCTTGCTGCTCCAAAATGGGAAGCGCCATCAATGCGGTTCGGTGTAAGCCCGATCTCAAAAACAACATCTGTTTCTATATCGAAATAATCTCTGACAGGTGTTCCCACTTTGGCCTTGTCATCCAAAACAATTATACCTTCGTGGGAAGTGCCAAGTCCTAATTCATCCTCGGCACATATCATCGCTTCAGAAAATTCCCCTCTTATTTTTGTTTTTTTTATTTTGAAAGACTCATCCCCCTGGTATAATGTAGTTCCTTCGATTGCTACCGGGACTTTTTGTCCTGCTTTTACATTTGGGGCCCCGCATACAATATTCAGCAACCGGTCTTGTCCGATATCAACGGTTGTAATGCTTAATTTATCAGCATTTGGATGCTTTTTGCAACTTTTTACTTCTCCAATAACAATTCCTTCCAATCCCCCTTTCACAGACTCGCACCTTTCTATGCCTTCCACTTCGAGCCCCGTATTGGTTAAAATGTCAGCGGTTTCCTGTGGGCCAATGTTCATGTTTATGTATTCTTTTAGCCAGTTATAAGAAATTTTCATAGTCAGATGTACGATTTAAAAAACAAAAGTAAAGAATTTTAGTAACTAACTGATAACAATTAACCTGAATAAAGAACATAAGTAGTTAATTTTTATATTGCCGGTGTTAATAAACCAGGATCGTGTCTCTTGTTACTTGACTTGATTTGGATATCTTTGTATCTGATTTTTATTAAAGAATGAAAGACAGAGAAAAAGAATACAAACCGTTGATCCTTGTGACCAACGATGATGGTGTGGGAGCCAAAGGCCTCAGAGAGCTTATCGATGTGATTGTCGGGTTTGGCGAGGTTGTGGTGGTTGCACCCAGGGAAATCCAATCAGGGATGTCGCATGCAATTACCATTAAAGATCCGATCCGGGTTATCTTAGTCAGGGAAGAAAAAACCCTGAAAGTTTACAGTTGTACGGGAACCCCGGTTGATTGTGTAAAAATAGCCATCAACCAATTGCTTAACCGAAAGCCCGATCTGCTGGTATCAGGGATCAATCATGGTTCAAATGCATCGGTAAGTGTCGTTTATTCAGGGACAATGGCTGCAGCCATCGAAGGAGGTATTAACAAAATAAATTCTATAGGACTTTCCCTATCAGACTTCTCTAAAGACGCTGATTTTACTGCTGCAAAATTTTATTCCAAACAGATCATTGAACAGGTATTATTGAATAACCTGGAAAAAGGAACTTGCCTGAATGTAAATATACCGGCAGGGAAGAAGGAGATTATCAAAGGAATTAAAATTTGCAGACAAACGGATGGGCATTGGCAGGAAGAATATGATAAAAGAACTGATCCCCAAAATCGTGAATATTATTGGCTTACAGGCTACTTTAATAATTTTGAACCAGATGCTGAGGATACGGATGAATGGGCTTTGAAAAACAATTACGTATCCATTGTCCCAATTCAGGTCGATTTTACCTCCTTTAGCCAATTGGATAGATTAAAAAAATGGGACCTTTAGTCTGCCTGGTTTTTTTAAAGAGGTTGAAGAAAGATTTAAATGAAACAAAAACTAAACTCGGTTAGTATAGGTGTTCTTACTGGGGTTTTTGTCCCATTGATTGTTGTAATCGTATTTTATCTTTTTACTTCAAAATCGTTTTCGGTTAAAGAGTATATTCATTTTCTAATTCTTAAAAATGTTTATACCAATATTATCAGTCTGTGTGTTATCCCAAACCTTTTAGCCTTCTTTATTTTTATCTGGTTGGATTTTTTAAATTCAGCCCGTGGTGTATTAGTGGCTACATTCGGTTTTGCTTTTATTGTATTGGGTCTTAAATTATTAACATAGAAAAACGAAAGATTATCTTTCAAGCCCTACGGGCTGAGAGTTGTATCAAGCCTGGTTTTCCAGTGAGTAAACTCACTGGCTATTACATGTAAGTCCCTTCGGGACTATTGTATAGGTTTATAGGTAATTATTAATACGAATCAACAGAAATGCAACATTCCGTCCCGTAGGGACAGAAAGACAATAGACAGTCATTTTCACCCTGTTAATTTACGAAGTACATCCCATAGGAATGAACCGAGCGTAGCGAGCTCATGAAATAATCAATAGGGTCAATGGTTGGGAATAAGAACATAGTAAACAAATTAATTGATGAAAAAATGAATATCCAATACCCAACAAGGAATAATGAATGATGAAGTAAAAAACTTCAAAAATCAAAAATCGTTA
>CAZEWS010000118.1:0-10562 GCA_964515985.1 uncultured Rikenellaceae bacterium
GAGGAAATTGAAATCGGACTGGTTAAACTCTATCGTGTCACAGGGGATGATAAATACCTGAACCTTGCAAAATTCTTTATTGACCAGCGGGGAAATGCTGAAGGACATGAACTATATGGAGAATACGCACAGGATCATAAGCCCATTGTTGATCAGGAAAAAGCAGTTGGTCACTCCGTAAGGGCAGGTTATCTGTATTCAGGAGTTGCCGATGTTGCCGCATTAACCGGAGACGAAGATTATGTTCACGCCATTGACAGGATTTGGGAAAATGTTGTATCGAAGAAATTATACCTGACCGGAGGAATCGGCGCCAGCAGACACGGTGAAGCATTCAGTCAAAACTACGATTTACCCAATGCCACAGCATATACCGAAACGTGCGCAGCAATCGCCAACATGATGTGGAACCACCGCCTTTTCCTGCTTAAAGGAGAATCAAAATACATGGATGTTTTTGAACGTATACTTTACAACGGTTTTCTTGCAGGCATTTCAATGGAAGGAAATACTTTCTTTTATCCCAATCCACTCGAATTCAACGGAAAATACGCATTCAATCAGGGTGCGCTCGGACGATCTCCCTGGTTTAACTGCTCCTGCTGCCCGGTGAACATTGTCCGCACTATCCCATCGATCCCGGGATATATTTACGGGATCAGGAACAGGGAAGTATTTATCAATCTCTTCATCAATAGTAAAACCGGTCTGGAAATTAAAGGAAAATCGTTTGAAATAGAACAAACAACAAATTATCCCTGGGATGGAAAGGTATCTTTCACCATCTCTGCTCTACAAAAGTTCACTGCAACAATTAAAGTCCGGATTCCGGGTTGGACAAGAAACCAGGTTATACCCGGCAATTTATATTCTTATGAAAACGAAATAGAGGAAAATATAAAAATCCGGATCAATGGAGAGGAAGCAGACTATCCGCTTGAGAATGGCTACCTGGTGGTCCGTCGAAAATGGGGGAATGGTGATGTGATAGAATTAGACATTCCCATGCCCGTACGGAAAGTACTAAGTAATGATAAAGTTGAGGAAGACCGGAATAAACTCGCACTGGAAAGAGGCCCACTTGTATATTGTGCCGAAGGAATTGACAATAAGGGTAAAGTCCTCAATCTTCTTTTGGAAAAAGAAACTGAATTTGACTCTGAATATGACCCTGATCTACTGAATGGTGTAACGATTATTAAAGGAAAATCCAGGGTTACCGGAAACCTGAAACAGGAGGTTAACTCCTGGAAAGAACAGAATTTCAAAGCTATTCCGTATTACGCCTGGGCCCATAGGGGTGTAGGCGAAATGGCAGTTTGGCTACCATATGACAAATCAGTCTTTAAAATCTATCCCCACCTTGCTTATAAAAGGTTTGTAAATTTAAAAAACCGGCCAAGCCCAAAATATGGCAGCCGGACACTCCTGACTGACGGCAAAAACGCTAAACCTGACCAGTTCCATCAATGGGTTGGATTTGAGGGAAATGATATGATTGCAATTATTAACCTCGGAAAGAAACGAACCATAAACTCCATATCTACCGGATTTTTACAGGAAACTGTCTCCTGGATATTTTTACCATCCAGGGTTGAAATCACCTTATCAGAAGATGGCAAAACATATTATGGATCGGTTATACTTGAAAATGATATACCCGAAAAAAAAGAAGGGCCCATCACAAAAGATTTTACTCAGAAATACGATGGAGAAAAAACCAGGTTCATTAAAATATGGGCTAAAAATATTGGGAAATGCCCCGCCTGGCATCCCGGCGCCGGTGGCAAAGCATGGATATTTGTTGATGAGATTATTGTTGAGTAGAACTGTAGATCGACTCTCCGAGTCGATAGCGACTCAGAGAGTCGCTCTACAAAGGACTCCAATATTAAGTTAACTGGATAATTAAGTAACTTTTTGTCAATCTCACCCGCAGAATGAAAACATATGATTTATTTTGTATAATAGCTTTATTACAGGCTGATAATTACCTACATTTATAGTCATGAAAATTCTTATTGCCTCCGATTCATTTAAGGATTCTTTACCTGCCAAACAGGTGGCCGAGTCTCTGAAGTCAGGAATTCAAAGAATTTTTATGAATGCAACCTTTGAATTATTACCTGTGGCAGATGGAGGTGAAGGGACAGTAGAGTCTATCATCGATTCCACCAGAGGGGAAATGATCAGGATGAAAGTTCATGATCCATTATTGCGTGTTGTTGATTCATTTTTTGGAATTACAGGTGATGGTAAAACTGCTGTTATTGAAATGGCAGCTGCATCGGGTATTGAACTTTTAGGGAAGCAAGAACGAAACCCCTGGATCACTTCAACTTGTAGGAACGGGAGAATTGATTAAAGCAGCACTTGATAGGAATTGCAAAACAATACTGGTTGGTATAGGGGGAAGTGCTACGAACGATACAGGAACCGGAATGGCGCAGGCACTGGGAATTAACATCCTGGATAAAAACGGGGAACAGATCGGATTGGGAGGAGGTTGCCTTGGCCATGTAGAATTTATTGATATGTCACGGATGGATGGAAGGATTTTATCCACTGAAATACGGGTAGCCTGTGATGTGACCAACCCAATGACAGGTCCTCATGGAGCATCTTGTACGTATGGACCCCAAAAAGGTGCAGATCCTGAAATGGTTAAAAAACTGGACCAGAACCTGAAACATTTTGCTGCAGTAATTAAGGACCAACTTTCAATGGATGTTGAAGATATTCCGGGAGCTGGAGCGGCTGGCGGATTGGGTGCCGGATTGATGGCATTCCTGAATGCTAAACTGATGAAAGGTTTTGATATGGTTGCAGAGACCGTAGGATTAGAGAAAAAAATTATGGAAGCCGACCTGGTGATTACCGGTGAAGGTAAAATAGATGTTCAAACACAGTATGGAAAAACAGTCTTTGGAATCGCTCAAATCGCAAAAAAATATGGTAAACCGGTAATTGCTGTTGGAGGATCCATTGATGATGGAGCAGAAATCCTGTATGATATGGGTATTGATGCGATGCTATCTGTAATCGACAGACCCATGACTCTGAAAGAAGCTATAAAGGATGCTTCCAATTTACAGGGAAAAACACAGGCGAAAGGATTGCACGGTTGATTGAAATCGGTAATATCGGTTAAAATCCAAATTCCTAAAATGCCTTAACCCAACTTGGCCTAGCAGACACAAATTTTGAGAAAAAATCGATAGAAATCCATTAATTTTCAATTTGTTAAATTCATATATAATTGAATATCAGTTCGTAGTGTTTTCATAACTCTTCCGATATTTGTCTGGCTCACCCCCCGGCCATAGGAAGCTGCTGTATCAATATAATTGATACTAAGATCAATGGCCCTGTTGATGATCTTTTCTGAGATCACCAACTTTTCTGTATTGCTCTGTCAGATTTCATCAACAACCACATGATAACGGCTATTACAGATAATGCGGAACAAACGTAGAAAAACGGCTCATGTCTGCCGGTCCATTCATACAAATACGGAAATGCGATGATGGTAACAAAGGCCCTAAGGTTACCTGCCATATTCATTGTACCTGAAATAAATCCTGAATGTTCTTTGCCAATATCAATACAAAATGCCCATGACGGACTCAATGTCATATCTGCACCAAATATTGTGAAAACAAGACAAGAATCTAACGGGAATTCGTCGCATATCTTTAACGTTAATAATTCAAATTAAGTAGATTATTTTATCATTGAAATTAATAGTCTGCCTTAATCTGACATCCTGCACTGTCAGGATCAAAAAAGATATTCCGGGTTTCGTCAACACGGTTTTGGAAACATATATTCACCGAACCGTTATCACCACCCTGAAACCAATGCACATTGTTAGGCTCAACTGTAAATTGTTCACCGGGATTAAGAATAATTTCATGCATTGCAAAATAATATTTTTCCTTTTTTTCAGGGATTTTTATGTCCTTATTATTTCCCGGCCCATCAATATACACCTTTGTCTGCCCCCATAATACGCGTATTGTTTCTTCATTACCTGTTTCTTTTTCGTAAGGCGGGTGTATATGCTGAGCAAGGGTCTGGTCTGGCAATAATATAACAAACATTTCCTACTTCATAGGATGTTAATAATCAAGGAAATAAGTTTATGAAAAATGTGAAAAAAAGTTGCATATCCAAATGTAAATTATTAATTTACAATCAGTTAAAAAAAGTAAATCAAAATGGATATACAACAAAGCAAAACTAAATTAATAATAGGTGAATTACAAACTTATCTTGATAATGATAATCAAACAGCAGAATGTTTACAAGATGTCATAAAGTTCTTTGGAATAAGACGAATATTTAAATTCTTTGATATATAAAAACCTGTGGAGTATCTGTTGAAAAGAAGGTAGAGCAGGCACGAAAGATATTACAATAGTGATGATGATGTTCCCGAAATATTTTTAAAATTATTACATTTGAAAAAACAGGAAAATTAGTTGCTTAAACTTGACAGGTAATACATATAAAACTAAATATCAGGAGATTAGGAGATTATTTTTCTTTATTTTTTAAAAACCTTATCATTAATATTCTGATTTCCAATTACTTCTGAAGTAGGAAATGTTTGTTACATAATTAAAAAACAGGAATATGAATAAAAGTGTGCAGATCACAAAGGATACCCGGATTGGGTGGATCGGAACGGGAGTTATGGGCGCTTCTATGTTCGGACATATTTTAAAAGCCGGTTACAGGGGTGCGGTTTATACCCGGACCAGTTCAAAGGCGCAGCCCCTCATCGATGCGGGCGCCTTATGGGTTGATACCCCGAAACAGGTTGCAGAGCAGTCTGACCTGATCTTTACCATTGTGGGTTTTCCTTCAGACGTAAGGAAAGTCTACTTCGGGGAAGAGGGGATCATGGCAGGGCTCAAACCAGGATCCGTGGTTGTGGACATGACCACCAACAGCCCTTCCCTGGCCATTGAGATCTATGAAGCGGCAAAAGAAAAAGGTTCGTTTTCCCTTGATGCCCCGGTATCCGGGGGAGATGTGGGAGCCAGAAATGCTGCTCTTTCCATTATGATAGGCGGTGATGAGGATGTCTACAATGCCCTGAGACCGGTTTTTGAATTATTGGGTGATAAGATCAACTACCAGGGGAAGGCCGGATCCGGTCAGCATACCAAGATGTGCAACCAGATCGTGGTGGCCAGTTCCATGATTGGGGTATGTGAGGGTTTGCTGTATGGAACCAGGGCCGGGCTCAACCTCGAAACCATGCTGGCATCCGTCAGCAAGGGTGCAGCCGCCTGCTGGAGCCTTGATAACCTGGCCCCCAGAATCCTGAAACGCGACTTCGAACCCGGATTTTACGTGGAGCATTTTATCAAGGACATGGGGATCGTGCTGGATGAGGCAAAGCGGATGGATATGGCCTTACCCGGACTCTCCCTCATCCATCAACTCTATCTGTCGGTAAAAGCAAAAGGCTACGGGAAGAAAGGAACGCAGGCCCTGATGCTGGCCCTGGAGGATATGGCAGGGATAAAAAAAAATCAAAATAGTCAGCTGGGGGTGGCCGTTTTAAAACAGGTAGGGAATAGTTTGCGGGCCTTCAGGCAGCACACAGATACGGCTTGCGGATCCGGTTACCCGGAACAGGTCCCTGACCAGTTCACCGATATCTCCTGACGGAACAAGCAAGGTCTTTTTTATGGTGTGGTCAGACAGCTTGTCCGAATACAGGTAAACCTTTGCCTTTTGCTGGATCAGGGCCTGGAAATATACCTGCCAGGTATCTTTCAACGCATTCTCCCTGTCTTTAATATATGACATAAGCTGATCCACAGATCCGGCAGCAGTAAGGATCTTCTCGTAATCGCTTCCTTCCGGAATGCCATCCCAGCACTCGGCTGCTACAATGATGTGCCCTCCGTTTTTTAACACCTGGGCAGCGGCACTCATGCCTTTAACGGACTGGTAGACATTCAGGTCCAGGGGGTATCCCGAATTGCTGGTGATCACTACGTCATATGGCTCCTTCACAGCTGCCATAGCCGAACTTTTTGCGGAATGCACAGCCTTTCTTATGGCTTGACCTCAGATCGCCTGCAAATACCCCGGTGATCTGCTTTTCCCTGTTCATGGTAACGTTCAGTAAAAACAGAGGAGGGGCCATTTCCGCGGCTTCCATAACCTCTTCCCAGAGGGGATTTCCGTCAGTGATCCCCCAGCGGGCGCGGTCGTCTGACAGGTTAGCTATGGAATGGTTGCGGCGGATGGTTCCCTCATATGCCATGCCCGGCATCAGCGACTTGCCCCCTCCCGAAAATCCCGCAAAAAAATGGGGCTCTATAAAGCCGGTTAAAATGACCAGGTTATGATCCATTACCTCCCTGTTCAGCCAGATCTCATTTCCTTTGCGGGTTTTACCGGCCAAATTGAATAATTTTTTTTCATTGGCCTGGTTCTGGACGATCCTGTACCTGCCGGCGATATCCTCACCCAGTATGCTGACCAGTTCGTCCCGTGTGGCTGGCCGGTGTGTCCCCGTGGCACAGAAAAAGGTAAGCTGCCCATCAGGGATGTGGTTGAGTTCCGCCAGCAGGGGAGGAAGGATGGTATGATAGGGGGTTGCCCTTGTAATATCACTGAAAATGATGGCAATTTTGTCATTCCTGCCGGCCAGTTCCCGCAGTGGCTTGCTGTTTTCGGGATCAGCCAGGGCAGCTGTAACTGCTTTTCCCTGATCTGGGAGTCCGGGTACAAACCGGGGTTCAATGATATCCACAGCTGCATTATCCGGCAGCTCAACCTCGAGTCCCTTTTTTCCGTATGCCAGTCTGACATTCATACTTAATCAGTCTGTCGCCAATCACAAAAATATTGCTGTTTTCCCTACCGGGAATGACAGCCCTAAAATACTCCTGGTGCCACAAAAAATACCAGGATCAGGGCGATGATGCCGACAATTCCTACGACAATGGACATGGGGATCAGATTCCTCCTGATCAGCAGTCCCTCAACACCCACCAGTCCCACCGTCGCGCAGGCAGCGATAATGTTATGCACGCAGATCATGTTGCCCAGGGCCCCTCCTATATTCTGAAGGCTCACAATGATAATCCGGGATATCCCCAGCTGTTCGGCGATGGAGTACTGGAAGAGGGAGAACAGCATGTTCGAGACGGTATTTGAACCGGCCATAAAGGCGCCCAAGGCTCCTACCAGCGAGTCCACCAGGGGCCAGGCCTTCTGGAACACATCTGCTATGAAGGAGGCCATGGCGATGGGCATGCCGGTAATGGCATCCGGATTATTGTCCGACTGCATCATGATCCTGACCAGGGGGACGGCAAAGATTAATGCGATGAACGGGCCCTTAATTCGTTTGACAGCATCGCTCCAGGCTATCCTCACCTGCTCCCTGTTCATCCTGTACAGGGGGATGCAGAGCAGGGCAACAAACAAAAACGGCATGATGCCGGGGATATATAGTGGATCGAAATTCCCGCTGACAGAAGTGCTTAGTATATTGGTATAATTGATGCTGACAGATTTGATCCACCCGCCAAGCGGCAGAAAACGCACCCGTGTGATAAGCAGCAGAAATCCAATAAGAATATAAGGGATCCAGGCCCGGAAAATGGACATGTGATTGGTCTCAACTGACTGGTTCATGGAAATGGAACCGGTCCAGTTGCTCTTCCATCTGCTCTTATCGGGGAAATCCCAGGGTTCTTTCGGAGTAAGAAACCCGGCACGGGTAGCCGGGATGACGATGGCCAGGCCGATGAGCCCGCCAAGCAGGCTGGGGAATTCCGGACCGAAAAGCAGGGCCACCATGACGTAGGGTACTGTAAAAGACAGTCCTGCAAATATCGCGTATGGCCAGATTGCCAGTCCCTCCCTAATGCTTCTTTTTTCCCCGAAAAACCTGGTCATCATGGCCACCATGATCAGGGGGATCAGGGTGCCCGGGATGGCATGCTGGAGTGCCGTCCAGACACCCACCTGGTTGATGAATTCAGTGTAGCTCATGCCATTATTGGCCAGGGTCTGGAGGATTTCCCCGGTGTCTCCAGGGAAGATGCCACACCAATAAGGGTAGGCGTGCCCACCGCTCCAAAAGAAACCGATGTGCTGTTGGCGATCAGGGCCACCATCACCGAAGCCAGGGCCGGGAATCCGAGCGAGAGCAGCAGGGGAGCCGCGAGGGCTGCCGGGGTGCCGAACCCGGCTGAGGCTTCAATAAATGAACCGAATAGCCAGGCGATGATGATGGCCTGTACCCGCTTGTCGGGAGAGATGCTCGTAAATCCCTTGTTGATAGCCGCAATGGCTCCGCTTTCGCGAAGGGTGAAGAGGACCGTCAGTGCCCCGAATACGATCAGCAGTATCTTTAAGGCGATCACAATACCGTTTATACTGGAAGCCAGGATCCAGTTTGCAGGTGTTTTCCATACAAGAACGGCCAGCAGGACAGTAACCACAAAAGCCAGGGGCATGGCCTTTGTAGCCGGCCAGCGGAACCCGACCATCAGGACAAAAATAACTACTATGGGCAGGGAAGCCAGCAGGGCAAGAAGACCTTCAGACATGATATTGAGATTTTGAGGTTAGGTAAAAAAATCTCGGTAGTAAAGATAACATTTTTATTCATTTACAGCTTCTGCCCCAATAAAGCCATAGTGATTTCCTGCCCTCATTTAATAATTTTAGCGATATTATTACAGAAATAATGTAAAAATATCCGATAATTTTACATTTTGGATATCCTTACAGAAGAAATCAAAATTCTTCCGTGGAAGGATAATATTTACCATAATATAAAACACCATATTGAATATTCTGATCGCTCCCGATTCCTTTAAAGGTTCCCTTAGTGCCATGCAGGTGGCAGAAGAACTGAAAAAAGACCTGCTTGGGATACTTCCCGGGGCTTCTTTTGAAATCTTGCCCATGGCTGATGGAGGCTAAAGTGCTTGATGACGAAGTGCTTGCTACAGCTATTTTAGATCGATTGCTTTATAGGTGTGAGATTTTAATTCTTACCGGAGAAAGCTTCAGGTTGAAAAACAAAAAATCAATTTTTTAACTTAATTTTTTTGATCTGTTTTATTTAATTTTTGATAGATAATTTTTTTGTTTTTCCAGATAATACTTTATCTTTGAGATAATGCTGATATTGGCAGTAGAATATATGTTAAAAATTATCCCCAGATGAAAAAATCGAAGTTTTTATACCATTATGTACTGCTCACTTCCAAGCTTTACACCGCATTTAACAATGTAACAAAGGAGAAACCCATGACCCTATTCGCTAGAACAAACTTTTCCCTCATGATTCTGCTGGCCCTTTGGCCCAACGTTGCCATCGCGCAACAAGGCCCTTCACGCACCGAGACGATCACTCCGATCAGGAACGAAACATTCAACAAGAACGGCACTGCCCCTGAGCGCAAGCAGGGAGGCAACCCGAGGGAGGTGGACGGCTACCTGGTCTTTGACGGTGCCACGGACGGCAATCGGCAGGTCGATCCGCAGATCGCCGTGGGCGGCGGTTACGTGCTGCACGGTACCAACAAAGGCTTCATCATATACGACAAGAAGGGCAATTTCGTCCAAGGTGTTCCTCAGTCTGTCTTCAACGGAGGCATCGATCCAAAGATGTTCTTCGATCCCCATAACAGAGTCTTCGGCTTTGATCTATGGAAATACTGGGACGAAGAAGGCCAGAAGCCGGTCAACATCTCCGTTTCGGAAACAAGCGACCCAACCGGTGCCTGGAATACATATCCAATACCGTCGCCAAAGGAGGTAGACGGTGGCGGCATCGGATACAGCAAGAAATGGATCGGTTACTCATTTCCCGGTGGCAAAGAAAATACTTTCATACTAAAGATGGCAGAAGTAAAGGCGGGTGTCCCAGCTACTGTCTACCACTTCGCCGGCAGCCTCGGTCATCCGGTGTTCACTCAGGATGACACGGAAGATCTCTATTTCTTCCGAGTGACCAACACTCACTTCACTGTCCGACGTGTCACCGATAGCGGTGACGGCTCGCCCGAGGTCGTGGATGTTGGCTCAACAGAGCACGGGCTCAAATACGTTGGCTTTCCCCCGAGGTCGCCTCAAAAGAACACCTCCCAGCTGACGGCCTCCGGTGACCGCAATCCGAAGAATCTGTTTCTCCAGAGTGGTTATTTCTGGATTTCGCAGGCCGTCAACTGCGAGGGCAGATCCGCCGTGCAATGGCATCAAGTCAGGACAGACGGATCCATTGTGCAGACGGGACTCATCAGCGACCCGGAGTCGAGCTACATCCAAACGACCATCGCCGTGAACAAGAACAATGATGTACTGGTCGGATTTCAGGAAACGAGCCCCAACATGTATATCAGTCCCCGGCTCGCGTTCCGCCTTGCAAGCGACCCACCGGGACAGTTACGGGAGATCGTGAAGCTCGGCGAAGGCCAGGGTGCCACCAACGGCGTGGCCTGGGGTGACTACAGCGGCAGCGTAGTCGACGGTGACAACCTCCTGGACCTCTGGACGGTCCAGAGCATCAC
>CAZEWS010000119.1:0-10453 GCA_964515985.1 uncultured Rikenellaceae bacterium
TTGTCAGGAGCACTTTTAACCAATAACTGAATATTATAAATGCCAGGAGATATGAATACATTGGTGATTTCAGCGCCGGTACCCCTATTGCCATCATCAAAGTTCCAGAAATATTCTGCAACGGAGAAATTGGGTAAATTGGTTCTGAGTCCGTCAAACTTAACCGGCTCATTAACATAACTTGTATCAACCGATGTAATATATACTTGTTCTATATCTTTAGCTTCTATCAAATAGGAATCCTGGTCATGCTTTATCTCTCCGGTAAGCGGGTCAATCACATTCAACTGGACCATATACATTCCGGCTGATTCAAAACAATGAACAACTGTATCCCCGAGTATTTTATTACCATCGCCCAAATCCCATTCAAAAATAAAGGGCAATGTATCCAGGTTTACCGATCCTAATTCATAAAATTGATAACAATAACTGTTCTCCTGTTGTGTATCACATCCTGTAATTGTGGGGAAAAGTGTAAAAAACCGATAAATATCATCATTGCGGCGGCGGTTTGATGTAAAAAATCCGCTCTCCAGTAAATCATCTGCAATAAAGCCGAAATCATCCGATCCTGAATTAAACGGATCTGCCAGCCTGGTGGGTTTTATCCATCGACCCCCGACTTCCGTTGTGAAAAAGATATCAAGACCTCCGGAAGAGTTATGGTTGTCGGATGAAAAATAAAGCCTGCCACCGCTATGATAAAAAGGATATAGCTCCGAACCCGCTGTGTTTACTTCCGGACCAAGGTTGACGGGATCACTCCACTTACCATTCTGATAGGTTGAGACATATAGGTCAGAATTCCCAAATCCACCGGGTTTATCAGAGGCGAAAAACAAGCGGTCCTGACGAATCGAAGGATGCGCAACATTATAGCCCGGATTATTGTATGGAAAGGAGTTAATACTATCCCACTTATCTCCTGAACGAGTGGCATAAAAGATGCCCAGGTTATTATCCGGGCCTGAAATCCTTTTCCCTCTTTTGTCGACATCAATGTTCCGTGTAAAAAATAATCTTTTGTTTATGTTATCAAAACTGGAAGGGCCTTCACTAAAGATGGTTGTTAGTTCCTTGGCAAATAGTTTAGGATTGCTCCATTTCACACTATCTTTTCTTCTTGCATAATAAAGATCCACAAGCCGTTCATTATTCGTTGAAAAGTAATCCACCAAAACTTTATTTTTCCGGTTTGAACAAAAAATAATACCGTTTTCAAAAAATACCGGTGCGAAATCATCATAGTGCCTGGAATTGAGCGGAAGAACCTCGATTTTATATGTATCCTGTGCTGTTCCGGGGAAGAAACCTACAGACAGAAGCAGGACTGGGGTAATGATATTTTTGATCTTCCATTTAATACTTTGTAACCAACGAGTTTTCAAATGTCTCTTTTTTATGTTCAGGTTAATTATTATGTTATAAGTTAAAACATTCTGTCTTTTCCCCTCTTACCACACTGATTAATAACCATACCTTAAAAATACCGGGGATTTGTTGCTTTCACTTTATAGCCAAATAAATACATGAGAACGACTTCATGGGATCCCGAATTAAAACTATTCAATGGGCCGCTGCTGTAATCATAGGAATATCCAATACCCAATTGAGGAGTAAGTTGCAATTCTATCATACCTACAATTGTTTCATCCTGGATCCTCCAGGAACCTCCAAGCCAAAGGAAATCACCAAAAATAAAATTCCCATTTAAATCAACCTGAAACGATGAGGGCAGATTGTAATTCACCAAAAATGACGGTTTAAATTTAAAATTATCACTAAACCGGATCAATACACCTGATGTCACTAAAATATCATAATTATAAAAATCGTGATAGAGCTCCGAGCCATGTGAACTCAGCAATGCAGGTACTGAAACACCCATATAAAACCTGTTACTGTAATAATAAATACCGGCTCCAAAATTCGGTATGGTATAATTAAAGACTCCTCCCTGGATAACAGGATCATTTTGATCAACAGGCCGGAAATCCGATTGATCTTCCTCCTGCAGATATACTCCACCTTTCAGACCCAGGGATAAGGTTCCTTTTTCCATCCGGATACGAAATGCATAATTGGCAAAGATCCCCGTGTTCCGGTATGGCCCGTATGTGTCATTAAAAGCCATTAATCCCAGGGCAACCCGGTCTTTTTTTAGTGGTGCATGCGCATTAAACACCTGTGTAACGGGCGATCCGTTAAAACCGGTCCATTGTTGCCTGTAAACCAAAGAAACGGCAAAGTTTTCCTTGCTGCCGGCATAAGCAGGATTTAATGCCAGGCCGTTCCTCATATATTGGGAAAAAACCGGATAACTTTGAGCACCGACTTCAAGAAATGAAACCAAAACCAGAAAAATGGTTAAAAAATATTTCATTGCCGTTTTATAACTATATATCCACTCATTTTCTCCACACCATCATCCCAATAAATATACAAAGCATAATAATAGATGTCTTCCGGTAAATCTTCTCCCTTATACTTACCGTCCCAGTTATTCTGGTAATTCTCAGCTCCGAAGACCTCGGTTCCTAAACGATTTACAACGATCAGTTCATTCCTTCTGTTCTCAATACCTGGAATTACGTAAAAATCATTAATGCCATCATTGTTCGGCGTAAAAACATTGGGCGGAACAATTATGTTGACTGTAATATAAACTTCATCTGATTCTACAGGACAGATCCCATTGGAAATGGTCCAGATAAATTTATTATCACCAATTGCAAGGTTGGAAACTTCCGTTGAAGGATCATTCGGATCAGCAATAACAGCAGGTGCATCAGCTTGATATTTGGTCCACACACCTGTACCAACAGTTGGAAGATTTCCTTCCAGATAAGTTTCTGTTTTACCAGGATCGAGATTCTGATCAATTCCGGCATCTGCAACGTCCGGTTGTTCCCAAAAAATTATTTGTACTTCATCCGGTACGGGAGCACAAACGCCGTTAGTAACAACCCAGGTAAAAGTATAGGTACCTTCAGCGTTTACCTGTACAACTTTGTTCGGGTTGGTATCATCAGATACATCAGCAACAACAACCGGAAAAGTCCATTGCCCTGTACCAAAACTACCCGCGACAGCCTGAAGCGTATCCGTTAATCCACATACTTCATCATCCACTCCGGCATCGGCAACCGGTATTCCATCTACCCTGACTTTTGCCAAACCGGTCAGATCTGCCGGGTCAGCAATGCAGTCATTGCCATCTACAAGATCCACAATGGTATAACTATATGAGGTAAATTCCCCTGTAGCAGCTGGTGATACTTTTTCGGTTTTTGGAGTACCTGAAATAGTAATTGACTTGTCACTATATCCGTCATTATAGGTAAGAATCCATGGACTTGCCCCGGTGAGATTGAGGGTCAGTTTTGCACTTGACCCATCACAAATAGCGGTATCAATCGAAGTAATAGTTGCCCCAGGGAGAGGATCAATATCAATGAATACAGATGGACTTATATGCTGGCAACAATCCGATGGCCCGGAAATAACTTTCCTGCGGTAATAGACAGAATTTAGTAATGCCGGGGAAGTATAATCTCTCTGATTATTTATACCAATTGCGGATTCCCAGGTAGAATTGTCAGGGCTCTCTTTCCAATAGTAAGTATATGACCCATCACCTCCGGAAGGGTCAATAGTTGTTAGAGATATGTTTGAATTATAACAAACTGAGGAAGTCGCGGGAGTTATCACATTATCAGAAATAAGTGGTAATACATTAATAGTAATGGTATCGCTCACTTCCTGGCATTGTCCTGAAGCAACCCATCGTCTGAATAATGTAGTTGTATTCAGTGCTGCGGGACTTAAATCAGGTGTGTCTCCGCCTGTTACATTCCACACTGATCCACCATCCGTGCTTTTTTCCCAAATATATGAATACGTACCGACGCCACCTGAAACAGGTGTGGTTTCAGGTATAATTTTATTAGGAACCTGTCCGGAACAGATGGTGGTATCTGTTGTACCAGATAACGTTTGAATATTATAGTTAAGGATTGCAGGATTTACAGGAATGGTATCCACATTGCTGGTATCCTTGCAAACAACATCGGACGTAACGATTCTACGGTAAAGGGTAGTATCCGTAAGCTGACCCGGGTCGTAATCCATTGCCGTTGCTCCTGAAATATCAGTCCATGAACCATTTAGTTTTTGCCACTGGTAAAGGTAATTTGAACCATCACCACCTGATGGATTCAATCCTGAAATTGCTGTCGGATCATCATCTTCGCAAATCACTTCATCGGTCATGATAGTATTTGTGGTAATCTTGGGCCACTGTACAAGTTTGACCACATCACTTGTATCAATACAAACATCGGCAGGGCCTGAAAGGACAATTCTTGAGAAATAGACCGTATCGGTGCTCGGGAAAGTTACGGAGAGTGTATCCGGCGAATAATCTTCACCCGTACCGGGGCTAAAGGCATCAACCCAGGTTGATCCGTCTGTGCTTTCAATCCACTGGAAGGTATAGGTACCTGCTACCTCGCCACCGGTTGGTGCCGATCCATCGAGTTGATTAAAGACACTGCCTTCACAAATGATCTGATTATCCGTAATAGAATTATTAGCAATCAGTGGTAAAACAGTAATGGTAATCGTATCACTTGTATGTTGACATTTTCCGGAATAAACCGTTCTCCTGAAATAGGTTGTATCGGTTAAGGCAGGTGGTGAATAAATTGCCGCAGTATTAACTCCATCGGCAGGGTCAAAATAAATAGCATCGATACTTTTTTGCCAGTAATAAGTATATATTCCGTCACCACCAAAAGGAGAAGCAAATTCAGGTGCAATAGGGTTTGGCACCTGTCCGAAACAGATGGTTGTGTCGAAGGAAAAAGAATTCTGCTCAATTTTTGGTTGAACTATTATGGTCAGTATTTTACTAATATCTAAAATTTTTGGAACGGACTGGTCACGAACGAGCCTGCGGTAGAAAGTTGTATCAATAAGCTGATTAACAGGTTGATAATCCCGATTACCCGGCCAATCAACCTCTGCCACCCATGTTGTTTTATCTTCACTACTTTCCCACCGGTATTCATATGGAGGAGTACCACCTTTAGGCTCTGTTCCGAGCATTTTCGGCGGAGTATCACTCTCACATATCGTGTCATGGTCTGCGCCTGTATAGAAAGAGAAGATAGAATTAAACAGGAAACCGCTCAGGGGAACTCTTAATCCGGAAATTGTGTCGCCATTATCGCCAGGAGCCATTCCCCACATAAAACAAGCGGGAAGACAGTTTGAGTTGCCTTGATCTCCACCGGTAGTATCTACGGAAACCTGAGCTGGAAATGTAGTAATTGAATGCCAGACAACACCTGCACCTCCTCCACCTCCGGGACCAGTGCAACTGTCACAATCAGAACCTGAATCTCCACCTTTTCCGCCCGTAACCCCGACATTTAAGTTTGACCCTTTATAATCATTTACCTCCAATAATATTGTTCCCCCGGCACCACCACCACCCGCTCCGCCATTATTATTGGTAAAACCGTAAACATCCGCTCCGTTCGCAATGATGCTGTTTCCGTTTCCGATCAGTGTATCGGCAACAATAATAATAATTCCCCCGCCATTTCCTCCGTCTGTGGCATCTCCGGGATTTTGTTGCGTAGCTGAACCTCCGCCACCACCCATAAAGATCCTTTTTCCCGGCAGGGAAGCTATATCCCTTCCTCCTATTCCACCAATGAAATAGTCTCCACAGGATTGTGATTCTTTTCCCCCAGCTCCTCCGTACCCATAATTCCCCCCACCTGCTCCACCGGAATACTTTGCATTTCCTCCTCCTCCACCATTAAATAAAGGACCACGACCTTTTTTATAAGCTTTCCCAAGTGGTGAGCTATTATCCCAAGCATAACTTGCTGCTCCTTCACCTTTATATCCTGCACTGTCAGAAACTTCTTCAAAATATACACTGGTGGAATTACCCACACAAACACCGGCTCCCTGTGCAGCTATTCCCCCTTTTAACCCTTTACCGGTTACGTCAATATCGGCTTCCAACGTTAGTGTATTTCCAACAATCATAGCCAGAACACCTCCTGTTCCGGTTGTACTGTCCCAGGGTTCGCAAGTGAGGGGGGGGCCTGTCACCCGTGCATTGTCATACCCTGGAATACGCACAAGCTGCAATGCCCCGCCGGCATCATAGTCCCCAAAATTACCCATATCGCTGGTAAAATTTACCTCTCCTGTACCCTGATTTATAGTATTAATAAGCAGGAATTCATATTTCCCGGCGCCATAAACATTTTGTGGAAACCCAAATGTAGCGTCATCACTTACAATTATGTCTATCCCCTTTACCTGGATGAGAAGAACCGTATCGCCGGCATTAAAGGCTGAAGCATTGCTAATAACAATATCATCAGCATCAACAACGGAAGTAACCTCACTATAGGAATTAATAATACCGGATATAGCGGTCTGGGCATTTCCAGAAGGTAAAAAGCATTTGGAAATGAAAAAGAGGAGCAGAAATAACTTTATTCGCAACAAATTATATCTTCTTTAATAAATTCTTTTGATAACGCTAACAAATATAAAAATCTAAAATAATATGTTAGCCAAAACTTCGCAATAAAACCCGGATTTGGTTTTGCTTTTCTTGTTTAGCTGATGATTATACGTAATTTCAGGTAATAAAGTTAACGTAAAATTACTCAATCTCCTCAGATGCAAACAAAGGTAATTCAATGATAAAGGTGGTACCCTGCCCTATTGTTGTTTCATACCTTATTGTTCCCTTTGCATCTTCAATAATATTCTTTGCAATAGCCAATCCCATTCCCATTCCGCTTGATTTTGTCGTAAAATTAGGCATAAACAGTTTATCTCCCAATTCTTCCGGAATTCCTGCTCCATTATCCATCACCTTAATAGTAACCTTGTTTCTTCCTTTTAAGACATCTATCTTTATCACTCCTTTTCTGTTATCCGGAATAGATTGAATTGCATTTTTAAACAAATTGGAGAATACCCTGATCAATTGTTTCTTATCGGCAAAAACACACACCCTTTCATAACCATGCATTTCCGTCTTAAAACTTATTCTTTCTGTATTTGCAAATAATTCGACTGTATTATTCACTTTTGTCAGTATGTCAACTTCCTGATTTTCTGTTTTCGGCATTTTTGCATAATCAGAAAATGCAGTTGCAATGTAAGACAGGTTGTCAATTTGTTCAATTAAGGTTTTAGTGAATTTACTAAAATTTTCTTCCCAATTTGGAGCTTTATCTCTCCAGGATCTCTTTAACTGTTGTACACTCAATCTCATTGGAGTCAGGGGATTTTTTATTTCATGTGCAATTTGCTTTGCCATTTCCCGCCAAGCCGATTCTCTTTCCGATTTAGCAAGCAGTTCAACACTCCGGGCCAGTTCATCTACCATGCGGTTGTATTCTGTCACCAAACTGCCAATTTCATCACTTCCCTCATAAAAAATATGTTCACTTTTTTTTCCAAGTTCAATCTTACTAAATTTCTTTTGTATAAGTCGAAGGGGGTTTGTAATCTTATTGGAGATAAATATAGCCAGCGACATGGTAACTAAAATCAGTACCACGGAGAAATTCACAATTGCAACCACAAGCGTTGAGATTTCCCTGGTAAGCAGTTTTTGCTTAGTAAAATAAGGTAAATTAAGATACGCAAGTAATTTATTCTCCCTGTTTGTAAAAGGCATATAAGCTGACAGATACTTTAAAACGCCAATGGTCTCGTTATGAACAAATTCAGCTCTTTTATTTATGGCAAGTTGCCGGTAAGCTTCCGTATTCATTTTTGTCCCGGTCAGTCCTTTATCGAACACTTCCGGACGAGAAGTAGCCAGAAGGCGACTATGTAAGTCGTATAGGTTAATATCCGAATAAAATACATTGGAAAACTTACGGAGCAGATCGTTTAATGACGCATACTGGTCTGACTGCCATTCGCTTGTGAGTCCTTTTTCGTAAGCCAGTTTGTGTTCAAGCTCAATATACACCGATTGTATCTTTTCACTTAAATTATCAAAATGTCTGTTCTCATACTGATTAATACTAAAGTAAACGGCGCCGCCACCAATGGATATTAGCGAAAGGAACAGAATTGAAAAAAGAGACAATTGAATTTTTTGTTTGAAATTAAATTGCCGGGCTTGAAGGTAAACAGGCAGGTTTATAATCAGCAATACCAGGTTGATCAGTAAAAACAGAAAAACAAAAAGATAAGAGAACGAAATCAGAATATCGATGAACCTTAGCTCCGGTTCACTAATGATGATGGTATTATCTTCATCTACATTATAAATCAGATGGTCAAACCCTTCAAAATTAACAAATGAGAATTCTTCATTAACTTGAGAATAGACTCTTCTGTCGAGACTGTATGGGAAAATTCCTGTTTGGGTTATTAATTTATTCTGATGGAACCTGGCATAAGAATATTTCTCAACCACTGAATGTTTAAAAAGATTTTTGTCCAGCAGCAATTCCGGGTAGCCTAATTGTTCGTAAATTAATTTTGAATTGAGCTCGATAAAAAGGCCGTTTGTTTGATTTTCTTTCTCAATTGGGAAATAAAATGATCCAAAATAATTTATGTTCCCGGTTTGATTATCCAGGAAATTAAAATTAGTGTTCGGGAGCGGCGAGCCAAATGTATCTGTTAATTGCCTGAAAAAAGTATAACAATGTTTGTATTCATCATTATCTAAATGAATATTGGATGACTCCGTGCATATGGTTACACCAAAATCATATTTTTCCCAATAGCCATTGAAATATTTTTTTTGCAGGTATTGATAAACCTTTTCAAATTCATCATTACTGGAAATTTGCTGGCTGAGCAGATTTGCAAGTTCAGCATCTTCTTTTATTTTGTTATTTATTTCTTCCAATAACAATTCAGCTACCGGATCATGCTCAGCTCCCAGGTTTGTTGCAATAACCTTCAAGCTGTTTTTTTCTTTCCTTTCAGTCTCCTTCGTTATAAAAAAAACAGAGAAAACAGAAAAAATCAGAATAAGAAGGGTTAAAGATGAAAAACTATAATGAAATGGTTTGCCAAAGTTAACCATTACAAGAAGGATAATCAGGTAAAATCCGATAGAATAAAGATCAATTGAATAATCCAAAAAGAATATTACCACCGGGAATACGAAAAGGGAAAAAACCATTATCAGAGAAAGGCTCTTTATTTCGAGTAACTCTTTCCCTAAACTTATAAACTTATTAATTAGTAAAACAAGTGAAACAAACAGCATGGAAATGGAAAGAAATCCAATAATACTATAAACGGACACGTCAAGAACTTTGTACGCTTCAAATGAAATACTTGAATGGTTTAAGAGGTTGCTGAAAAGACTATGCAGAAAAATAAAATACAGAGTACACAAGCTAAAGAAAAAGAATAAAACCAAGGATTTAAGGAATGTTGATCGTTGAGATATTTTTTTGGGTATTGAAAAATCGCTGTAAATATTAAATAAAAAGAAAAATATCAGAACAGAGCCAATAAGAAAATCACCCAGGGAAGGAAGTAAATCGGAAATTGAAAAGTAATATGGGGTAAACAGATCGAGGGAATGGCAAATTGAGGGAACCCTAAAGGTAATGATGATATAATAAAATAAAATCAGGATTATTCCCAGTCCGAATAAACCTACATTTCTCCATCTTTCCCTTATGGTTCTTAAACTTATTCGCAGGAAAACAAGGAAAAAGATCATTCCCAGGAAATAGATAAGAGCCGGGAAGGTTAAATAGTAAGAATAACAAAAAATATCTTCAGCAAAATGCAGTGTAAACAGATATTTTCCATGTTCATCATAGATATCAAAACCTTTTTTGTCTCGTAAGGACGACACAGACGCACAGGGTGACACATGGAAATCCTTAAAAAAATCATTCCTTAAATATTGGTTTTCATATGTGTACTCCTTTTTTACAAGGATTAGCCCAATAAGCACTATATTATCTTTTTGAATGTTCTCTGCAACAAACCAGGCATTTTCAAGAAAGACAAAGTGATTCGCTAAATCCCATTCAGCAAGCTTATCCGGAACAGGAATAGTATTATCGGACCATGTTTTGAGGCTGTCGTTTTGGTAGGTCAGAATCGCTATCCCCTCCGTTTCCACCAAATTGAAGTACTGTGGGTATTTCTGCATAAAGCCGTCGAGTTCAATATCCCCAATGGTGTTTTTAATATCCTCCAGGTATGAATTAACCCTTACTTCCTTACTATGCAATACATCCTGAAATTTAGCTGCTTTCCTGGCAAACCGATTGGAATTAAACAGATTGCTTTCCAGCATGTATCCGGCAGATACACATATCAGCATAATAATAATATATATCAGGATTGTGTGGTACCTTTTCAATATATCTGGTTTAATATTAAACAAACCCGAATTTAGCAACTATTC
>CAZEWS010000120.1:0-10400 GCA_964515985.1 uncultured Rikenellaceae bacterium
CCTGGATTGTGGGAGCGAATAACGACAGTGGGAGCGAGTAATGATGGAATGATGGAATGATGTACTCGTCAGACCACTACTGCTGCCGGGCGATTAGTTTAGATTTGAAACATTGCAATTATGTTATGGTTTATGTAAAAAGCTTAATGCATTTTAGTGGTCAGACGAATAGGTTACTAAAAAAACAAGAATCTACGGGGTAATAGCATAATATATGTTTCGTGAAAATCCAGCTTATATCTTATAACTTATAACACAAAAAAAAGATAGACGTGAAAATTAAATAGTTTCAAATAGAATTATATATATATGAAATTATGGAATACATATCAACCATTGGATAAAGCGGTTGAAAATTTTACCATCGGCAATGATACAACCTGGGACATGGAACTGGCTCCATTTGATATCATCGGATCCATTGCTCATACAAAGATGTTGGCTGCTGTTAAACTTCTTGCCAAACAGGAAGAAACACTTCTTGTAAAAGAATTGATTAATCTGTACAAAGAAGTGGAAAACAAAAGTTTTCTTTTTGAAGAGGGAGTGGAAGATGTTCATTCACAAGTAGAAAAGATATTGACGGACAGATTAGGTGAAGTGGGTAAAAAGATCCATACTGCCAGGTCGAGAAATGATCAAATACTGCTTGACCTCAGGTTATACTCCAGGAATGAAATAAAACACATAGTTGAGGTGACAAATGAATTATTTCTGGTTTTAATTGGGCTAAGTGAAAAATACAAGGAAGTATATATGCCGGGTTATACTCATTACCAGGTAGCCATGCCATCCTCATTTGGGTTATGGTTTGGCGCTTTTGCTGAAAGCCTGTCGGATGATTTAATACTACTATCCGCTGCATACCGGATCGTTAATCAAAATCCATTGGGTTCTGCTGCAGGATACGGATCCTCATTCCCAATTCGCAGGGATATAACTACACAATTATTAGGATTCGACACGCTTAACTATAATTCCATTTATGCACAAATGGGAAGGGGTAAAACGGAAAAAGTAGTTGCCTTTGATTTGTCATCCATTGCGGCTACCCTGTCAAAACTTGCTATGGATGTATGCCTCTTTTCGAGCCAGAATTTCGATTTTATCAACTTTCCGGATGAATTCACGACCGGATCGAGTATTATGCCGCATAAGAAAAACCCTGATGTATTTGAATTGATCCGTGCAAAATGCAATAAGATACAAACCATACCAAATGATATTGCATTGATTACAGCAAATCTGCCAACCGGTTATCACAGGGATTTTCAAATACTGAAGGAAATTTATTTACCTGCTTTCTCAACATTAACGGATTGTTTACAGATGACCATTTTATTGTTGAGTCATATAAAAATCAAAAACAACATTTTGGATGAAAAGAGATATAAATACATGTTTAGTGTGGAGGAAATAAATAAAAAAGTCAAGGCAGGTATGTCATTCAGGGAAGCATACAAAGAAGTTGCAAAAGAGATCGCTGAAAATAAGTATCAGCCTGATAAAAAGCTTCTTCACACCCACGAGGGTAGCATAGGTAATTTATGTAATGATAAGATCCGAAGCAAAATGGAAGAAGTTATTTCAGAATTTGATTTTTCAAAGGCAGATGAAGCAATTAAGAATCTGTTAACTAATCAGGTAAAATAAAGGGAAGGATGTAATGAGGCATGTATAAAAGACATTTCTTTGCGAGAATAATGGAATGTTGGAATATTGTGCCAAATGCATTCATGCAGAAGAACATTGTCTTTGATTTAATATTTGTTGTTTGCGATTTATTATTTCAAGTTTAACAGGGTTAAGATATTTTGGAAAAGGAAACAGAAAAAATAAAAACAGAGATTACAAAAAATCAAGGGTTTAGAAAGATGTAATTTCATTGGATGTTTTATCTTAACAGGTGTTGTTTCATTTGTAAAGAAAACATTATTCCATCTTTCCACCATTCCATCATTCCAGATTTATTTGGAGTAAGAGATAAAATAACTGAATAGTCACAAAATTTGTTAAGTAGTTATTCAATTTAATAGTGCTGATATTATGGATAATGAAGTTCAGAATAAGCAAAATACAAAGGTTGTGGTCAAAGTTGAGATCACAACCCTTTTGAATTCCGATGGAAAATTCAGCAAATGGAAGATGGAAAGGCTGGCCATGGTATTAACCAATTTGATGAATAGTGGGATACAGGTAATCATCGTATCGTCCGGTGCTATTTTCCTTGGATCTGCCAAACTTGGGTTTAAAAATCAACCTGAAGGGCTTATCAAAAAACAGGCTATTGCAGCTGTTGGACAGGTTGAATTAATGAGATACTATCGGTATTATTTTGATATGTTTAACCAGATGATCGCCCAGGTGCTTCTTACCGGTGATGTGATAACGGATCCGGTACGAAACAGGAATGCAAGAAATACATTAACGAATCTCCTTTCTAAAAAAATTATTCCCATTATTAATGAGAATGATTCCGTTTCAACGGATGACATTGAGATGGATGATAACTATTATATGGTACTGAATGTGGCGAGCCTGGTTGACGCTGAATTAATCCTGATCAAGTCCGTTGAAGATGCAGAATATTTACTGGTGCCACGAAAAAACAGTGGTGAAAATCTCACAGTAAAGGAAAGTGAAATCATCGAAAGCATTGACAACATCAGCCATCAAATTAATTATGGAAATTATTTATCCAATCCTTTTCCATCCAGTTTTAGTGAGTTGTGATACACCTCCGTCTAATTTTCTTATGGTTATCAAAACTATTTATTAAACATGACATGTTCTAATACGTTGAAATCATGAACTTTAGAGAAAATTTAAAAGAGAAGCAAAAAATCGTTATAAAAATTGGAACGTCTACCATCTCATTTCCAAATGGCAGGATAAATCTGCAGCGACTTGAAAGACTTGTAACGGTTTTGGCTAAGGTTTATCAAGGTGGTACCAGAATTGTTTTAGTATCCTCAGGTGCGATTGCAGTTGGAGCCGGAATACTTGGATGGGATAAGAAACCCGATAAGTTGTCAGATAAGCAGGCTTTAGCTTCAATTGGGCAGGCGGAGTTAATGAAAATTTATCAAAAATTTTTTAAAACATATGGTCAGTTAGTTGCACAGGTATTGTTGACAAAAGATGGAATTGTAAATCCTGTGCGTGGAACGAATGCAAAAAATACCCTGAATGCCCTCCTTGAAATGAACATTCTTCCGATCATCAATGAAAACGACACTGTTTCAACCCATGGCATTCAATTTGGAAATAATGATGCCTTATCGGCAAGTGTTGCTGCTTTGATTAATGCTGATCTTTTAATTATGTTATCAGACATTGATGGATTGTATTCCGGTGATCCCAGGGTAATCCAGGATGCTAAAATCATTTCAACCGTATCGGAAATATCCTCAGATCTGGAAATGGCTGCCAAAGGCTCAGGCACTTCGTTAGGAACCGGAGGAATGGTTACAAAACTTGATGCAGCAAAAATATGTTCCGAAGAAAATATTGATACAATCATTACAAACGGTAAGGATCCTGAAATTATTTTTGACATTCTGGAAGGCAAGGAAGTTGGCACCTATTTCGTTGCCAATAATAATAAAAAATAGACTCTTGAAAACTGTCCATGAGACTCCTTCTCCCTGCCAAAGGCATTCCTTTGGAAGAAGGGGTCCCCTGAGGAGAATAGAAATAATAATATTAACCTGAACTCAATATAAAAACATAATCTATAATGCTGTAATTTAAATATTTATGTTTCAATTGTCTTTTGGAATGATGGAATTTTGGATAAATGGATTATTGGATTTATTCATAATTCCAGTATTCCAACATTCCAATATTCCATTTTATCAAGATCAAAATATTTTAGTGCCAGAGTTTTAATGAATTACCTAATATTACTTATATCGAACTCACATTCACATTATTATGCTAAATGAATTAAAGACCAAAGGCAAAAAAGCAAAGGAAGCAAGTTATTTTTTGTCGAAATTATCATCAGCGAAAAAAAACCTGGCTCTTGAGAAATCGGCTGTAATGCTTCTTAACAGAAGTAAGGAAATTATTGAATCCAATAAAAAAGATGTAGAAAATGCCCGTGTTAACAATGTGAAAGCCTCATTGCTGGACAGGTTAATATTAAATGAACAGAGGATTGCTTCCATGTCTGAGGGTTTGGTGCAGATTGCCGGCCTTGATGATCCGGTTGGTGAAGTATTGAACATGAAAAGGCTACCCAATGGACTGATTTTAGGTCAGCGAAGAGTTCCGATGGGAGTAATTGGAATTATTTATGAATCGAGACCGAATGTAACTGTTGATGCTTTCGGATTATGCCTGAAAACAGGAAATGCCACGATTCTCAGAGGGGGTAAAGAAGCTTTTTTTTCAAATGTTAAAATTGTCGGCATTTTACAGGAAGCTTTGGAGCAAAGCAATTTGCCCAAAACCTCCGTTCAGTTGGTGGAAAATGTCTCGAGGGAAAGTGCTGTAGCGATGATGAAGCTGCATGAGTATCTGGATCTGTTGATTCCCAGAGGAGGCGCCGGATTGATTCGAACCGTTGTTGAAAACAGTACAGTACCGGTAATTGAAACAGGTGTGGGTAATTGTCATGTATATGTTGATCAGTATGCTGATTTTGAAAAAGCATCTTCCATTGCGATTAATGCAAAAACACAACGACCGGGAGTTTGTAATGCGGCAGAAACATTACTTATTCATTCTCAGATCGCAAAGAAATTTGTTCCGGTAATCTGTAACCAACTTATTTCAAAAAACGTGGAAATCAGAGGAGATGAAACCGTTTTAAACTATTTTCCCAAGGCAAAAATGGCTACCAGTGAAGATTGGTCAACTGAGTACCTGGATCTGATTTTTGCAGTAAAGGTGGTGGATTCACTTGATGATGCAATAGATCACATCAACAGATACGGAACAAAACATTCGGAAGCAATTATAACCGAAAATTACACGCATGCTCAACGGTTTTTGGATGAGGTTGATGCAGCAGCCGTATATGTTAATGCTTCCACCCGGTTTACCGATGGTTTTGAATTTGGTTTTGGCGCCGAAATTGGGATCAGTACTCAAAAACTGCATGCAAGAGGACCCATGGGATTAAAAGAACTTACCTCCACAAAATACATTATTTATGGGAATGGTCAGATCAGAGATTAATTAAAAACTCGTCAGACGACTTCAGTTCGTCCGACGAGTTGATAACGCATAGCGCGAAGAGCATGGAGGATTATGTAGAGCCGAATTGTATTCGGCCGGAAACACATCTGCCGGTGTTTAAGCTGTGAATAACCTGCCAGAGTCTTCCTGACCTGCCTGCCCGCCGTAGTATGCGAAGGCGCGGCAGTGTTTGACGAAAGACCAAGAAACCCTTAGGGTCTTTCCTTACGCACATGAGGCGGAGAAAACAGATTTGAGGGCAGTATATATCCGATTAATATTGACCAATAACGAACATTCGATTGACGATTGATGAAGTTGTTTAACCAAAACCCAGCAACCAGTACGCAGCCCCCCACCGAGAAACTGAAAACCGAGTAACTCGAAACCTGAAACAAAAAACTAAAAATCCCGAAAATTAATAAATCTCCGATTTACGTAAATTTTCTTCCAAAGGAATGCCTTTGGCAGAGGATCCTCGAAAAACTACTCCTCATGGGATTGTTTTTCGGGACCAGAAACCTTACTACGATTTACAGGCTTTGATATTCTTAATAAATTCGTCAAAAAGGAAGGACGTATCGGTAGGACCACCGGAAGCTTCCGGATGAAACTGGGTTGAGAAAAAGGGCTTTGACTTATGGATCATTCCCTCGTTGGTTTGATCGTTTATATTGATAAACATAGGTTCCCAGTCATTTGAAAGGGTTTTGTTATCTACAGCAAATCCGTGATTCTGCGAAGTGATATATGCACGGTTGGTCCCAACCCTGAGCACAGGCTGGTTATGGCTCCTGTGGCCATACTTTAACTTGTATGTATCGGCCCCTGATGCCAGCGCCATAAGTTGATTCCCGAGGCATATCCCAAAAATGGGTTTTTCTTTTTCAAAAGCCCGCTTTATATTCTTGATTATAATATCGCATTGCTTTGGATCACCGGGACCGTTCGAAATAAACAAACCATCATAATCTTCATTAAGGAAATCATAATCCCAGGGAACCCTGATCACCGTAACATCCCTTTTGAATAAAGAACGGATGATATTAAACTTAACACCACAATCAACCAAAAGCACTTTATTTGAACCGCTGCCATAGATTTCTTTCTTATTCGTACTCACCTGTGCTACCAGGTTTTCCCGGTTTGGATCATAAAATTCAATATCCTGTTTATTACAGATAATCCTCCCCAACATGGTACCCTTCTCTCTGAGCCTTTTGGTCAAAGCTCGTGTATCGACACCGTAAATACCTGGTATGTTATTCTTTTTCATCCAATTTCCAAGACTGTCTTCAGCGTTCCAATGGCTGTAATCAAAAGAGTAGTCAGTAACAATCAAGCCTGATATATGAATGGAATTGGATTCATAGAATTGTAACAGGTTGTTTTCCATTTCTTCACCCGGAGTACCATAGTTGCCGATTAACGGATATGTTAAAACAAGTATCTGTCCCTGATAAGACGGATCCGTCAGGCTTTCAGGGTAGCCTGTCATAGCGGTATTGAAAACAACCTCCCCGGCACTGGAGACCTCGGCTCCAAATGATTTTCCTTTCAGGATTGTACCATCTTCAAGTTCCAGTAATATTTCCTTTGTGTTTCTCATTCTATAAATTATGTATCTATTCAGCTTTAAAAGTTCTCTTTTTATTTTCAGGTTAATTTGTTATAAGTTATTAGTTATAGGTTATACGTTAACCAGTTTAACCTATAACATTTCATAACATTTTGTTACTTTTCACCTCAATTCACTGATCAGGTACTACGTTATTTTCAAAGCAAGTTTTAAAATAAAGCCACCTTCGGCGGGATTGTCAAATTTAGTATTATTAGCTGACAGTCATTCATTGTCATTCAATAGTCATTCGTAGTCATTTGTTGTATTTCAATGACAGCGAAGCAAATGACAACAAATGACAGCGTAGCGAATGACCCAAATATATTTTAATTACTATCGACAACATCCAATTTGAACAACATGTTGGTAAAAGTTGCCGACTAAGCGCCTAAATTGTTCGCTGCCTTTTCAATTAAGGAACCAGCGACCCTTTATCAGAAAAAAACTAACAAATATATACCAAATCCCGGGAGGCATCAAACGGAATTTTTTTAAGGTAATAATTCAAGAACTACCAGAAAAGAACAATGATCCGATGTTATTTTTTTAATTCAAAATTAATTTCTATTTTTCGGATTCAAATTTTTCCACACAATTTAACATGCAGGTAATAATTCTGAAAAAAAAATTAAATTACAGGTGTTCCAAAGACGGAATTGCCTGTATTCCTGCATTTACTATCACATTTTTTTCCAACCATACAGGTACCCCTTAGGGGGTAGCAATCTGATTTCTTCATTATACCTGGGAATAATTCCATTAAGTTAAATGTTATATGTTAATTAACGTGAGTTCGATATAAATAGAAACCGTTAAAACGGTTGTCGGTTTATGGGATGGTTAGTGTTATACACACAGTTGAAACTGTGGGTTAATAAAGATTGTAGTTGAAAAGGTCTATTTTAAGTGTGTGGGTTAAATGCCTGGAGTTAAAAGTGTATTTAATGATACTCGTCAGACCACTACTGCTGCCGGGCGTTATTTACTCGTCAGACCACTACTACTGTTTAACTTTATGATTAGATTTAAAATATTATGCTAATAATAAGATATAATAAAAAATTTGAACATCTTAGTGGTCAGACGAGTTAGACCTGTTATGGTTTATGTAAAAAGTTAATGCATTTTAGTGGTCAGACGAGTAAATTTGGGTATTATTTAGGTCAATTAGAAATTAGTGTAATTATAAATTTTATTTTATGAAGGTATTAAAGTTTGGCGGTTCATGTATCAGATCGGCCGGGGATATTCAAAACATGGTTCGCATTATTAAACGTTATCCGGAAGGAGAAAGACTAATAATAGTTGTTTCAGCTTTTGATGGAATAACAGACCAACTTAATAAATGCGGGCATTTGGCTGAGAATGTGGATGTAACTTATCAGGATCTATTAAAAGAGATTGAATTCAGACATTTGGATATTGTTAATGATATACTGTCTGTTACAAAACAGAGCAAGGTTAAGGCTCAGGTAAAAATGCTGCTGAATGATGTAGAAGGTATTTGTTCCGGAATTTTTCTTTTATGTGAATATTCTGCCAGGACCAAAGATGCTCTTTTAGCTTTCGGAGAGACTTTGTCAGCCTATATTATTTCGGAATTTATGAATCATGAAGGTTTGGAAACGGTTTTAATTGACTCCAGGGAGCTAATCATCACGGATGATAATTTTGGAGCGGCAAATGTGGACTTGCCGTTAACTTATGAAAGGATTAAACGGAGGCTGGATAAAATTAATTCATATGTTATCATTCCGGGTTTTATTTCTGCTTCTCACAATAATTATACAACTACTTTGGGAAGAGGAGGTTCTGATTATACTGCTGCTATTATTGCAGCTGCTGTTCAGGCCAGTGTGCTGGATAAATGGACAAATGTAGATGGAATAATGACAGCAGATCCGAAAGCGGTCAGAGACGCCTTTCCCATTGAAACCCTTTCCTTTGAAGAAGCAATGGAATTAGCTCATTTTGGAGCGAAGGTGATTTATCCTCCAACGCTTTATCCTGTATTTGAAAAAGGAATTCCTGTTTGCATTAAAAATGCATTTTCTCCTGAAAAGACAGGTACAAAAATTAGCGCTCTTGCTAAAGAAAATGGCCAGGTTGTAAAAGGACTTTCGGTGATAAAGAATATTGCACTCGTTACTGTTTCCGGTAGTGGAATGGTTGGAATTCCAGGAATCGCCGATCGTTTTTTTGGAACAATGGCCGTCCAAAAGATAAATATAATTTTTATTACACAAGCTTCTTCGGAACATTCAATTACCGTTGGAATTAAACAATCGGATGTAGAATTAGCCGATAAGGCAATTTCTGATGAGTTTTCCGGTGAAATCAGCCTGGGTAAAGTGAATGAAGTTGAGATTGAACAAGGACTCTCTATCGTGGCTATTGTTGGGGACAAAATGAAAAGCAGCATTGGACTGGCAGGCAGGGCTTTTCATACTTTAGGCAAAAACGGAATAAACATTCGTGCAATTGCCCAGGGATCAACTGAAAGAAATATTTCGATGGTTATTGATCAGAATGATGTTAGGAAAGCTCTTAATGTATTGCATGAAAGTTTCTTTCTGTCCGATACCAGACGAGTCCATCTTTTTCTTATCGGAGTTGGAAGTGTAGGATCAGCCTTACTTCAACAAATCAATGAACAATACCCGTTTTTAAAAGAAAAGCAATCGATAGAATTGAAAGTCATTGGTCTTGCCAATAGTAAAAAAATGCTCTTTCTTGAAGATGGAATTAAGCTTACGAATTGGAAAAAAGAACTGGATTCATCTGGTGAACCCATGGATTCATCCGGATTTATAAGGAAAGTTAAGGAGTTAAACTTAAGAAATAGTGTTTTTATTGATGAAACGGCTGATGAAGAAATCACAAAAATATATGATAAATTCCTGTCTTCCAGTATTTCAGTTGTAACTTCCAATAAAATAGCTGCCTCATCAGGTTATAATAATTACAAAAGACTGTTGGAATTAGCACGAAAAAAAAATGTGAAATTTTTATACGAGACAAATGTTGGTGCCGGCCTACCCATTATAAAGACTATTCATGACCTGATCGATAGTGGTGACAGGGTCTTGAAAATACAGGCAGTTTTATCAGGCAGTCTGAATTTTATTTTTAACTCTTTTGACAAGACAACTTCATTTGCAGAAGCAGTAAAAATTGCACAAACAAAGGGTTATACAGAACCTGATCCAAGGGTGGATTTAAGCGGGGACGATGTAAGGAGAAAGATCCTTATTTTAGCAAGGGAAAGTGGGGCTCAACTGGAAATTGATTCCATAGAGTGTGAACCGTTTTTACCTGAGTCATGTCTAAAAGTCAATACAGTTGCTGAATTTTATGACGAATTAGATAAGCATAATTGTTTTTTTGAAAAATTAAGGAAAAGGGCCGAAACAAAAGGCTATAGATTAAGGTATATTGCACAATATGAAAACGGAAAGGC
Organism: uncultured Rikenellaceae bacterium; assembly: GCA_964515985.1. Taxonomy (GTDB): domain Bacteria; phylum Bacteroidota; class Bacteroidia; order Bacteroidales; family VadinHA17; genus CAZEWS01. Next base: position 10,269 of record CAZEWS010000120.1, read on the forward strand.
AGGAATAGGTTTGCAAAGCGTGGGACCTGATCATCCCTTTTTCAAACTGGATGGGAAAGACAATATTGTGGCAATTAACACAGACCGTTATATGGAGCAACCATTGGTTGTTAAAGGCGCCGGCGCCGGCGC
>CAZEWS010000121.1:0-10372 GCA_964515985.1 uncultured Rikenellaceae bacterium
ACAGAAAATAGCCCGGCAATCTTGTTTATATCAGTTGGTTAGGGACTAAAGTCGCTTATTAACGGGGCAATCTGGATGCCCCGCCATAAATGGCGGGGTTAGTCAAAATTAGTTTGGAAAAACGTTTTCACACAGCCTCAAATACTTCGGATTATGTCAAAACTCCAGGTATACAAAGCTTCAGCAGGTTCAGGAAAGACCTTTACCCTGGCAAAGGAATATCTGAAACATCTGTTCGCCAATCCGGCTGCCTACCGGAATATACTGGCAGTTACTTTTACGAACAAAGCTACTGCTGAGATGAAAGATCGTATTATTACCGAATTGAGCCGGTTGGCTGAAGGTTCTGAATCAGCGTATATTCGTAGTGATGACCCGGACATAAAATTAACTCCGCAGCAAATTAAAAGTCGTGCACAGTATATCCTGAATCTTCTTTTACACGATTATTCAAGGTTTTCTGTTCAGACCATTGACAAGTTTTTTCAGCAGGTGATCCATTCATTTAGCAGGGAAATGGGAATCCAGACCGGCTTTAACCTTGAACTGGATGACGAAAAAGTTCTGAATGAAATTATTGATACTATTTGGGTTGGTCTTGAAAAGAATGAATCATTAAAAAACTGGCTCGTAAGGTTTGCAGAAAGTAAGATTGAGGAAGCAAAAAGCTGGAACATCAGATATGATATATTGCAACTTGGAAAAGAGGTATTTAAGGAACACTTTAAACGATTCGATACCCAATTGATTAAAAAGCTGGATAATAAGGATTTCCTTCAGGAATATCTTGGTAACCTTAATCAGATCAGGTCTCAATTTAGAAATACCCTGAAGAACTACGGGAAACAGGGACTGGACCTGATGGAAAGGCACAATCTTGAAATTGCCGATTTTTATTACGGTACAACCGGATTTGCCAACCATTTTAAAAAACTATATGAACAAAATATTTCCGACCCTTCGAACCGGACAAGGGAAGCTATAAACAATCCTGAAAAATGGTATAAACAGGACTCCGGTAAAATTTCTCAAATCATTCAGGCATACCAGGATGGGATGAATGAAACCCTTTGTCAGGCTGTTTTTTATTATGATTCCAACAAAATTGATTATAACACTGCTGATTGCATTCTATCCCTGATATATACCCTGGGAATCCTTACCGATCTTTCCAAAAAGATAAAGGAATATTCTTTTCAAAAAAACGTATTTTTAATTTCTGATGCTGCTGTGCTGATCCAAAAAATCATTGACGGGAATGAAACACCGTTTATTTACGAAAAGATTGGGTATGTCTTTAAGAAGTACATGATCGATGAGTTTCAGGATACATCCCGGGTTCAATGGGACAATTTTAAACCTCTCATCAGCAATAGCCTTTCAGAGGACCAAGACTGCCTGGTTGTTGGTGATGTCAAGCAGTCGATTTACAGATGGAGGAACAGTGACTGGAAGATCCTGTCGGACCGGTTGAAAAAGGATTTTGAAGTCCAGGGGATAGAAATACGAAATTTGGGTTATAACTGGAGAAGCAGAAAAAACATTGTTGATTTTAACAATACCTTATTTTTCCATGCCTCGAAAATAGTTGAAGATCAGTTTTGGTCATCTGTACCGGAAGAGTATAAAACAGTGGATGAAATCAGTGATCTCCGTACGAAAATTTCAGATGGCTATTCCGGCTTGATTCAACAAATACCCCAAAAAGAAAATGTGTCCGGAGGTTCGGTTCAGGTTACTTTTTTTGAGGAAGAAAAAAATGGATGGCGTGAACAGGTAAATCAGAAAATACCGGTATTGATCGAAGAACTTCAGGGCAAGGGAATTCAATTGGGAGAAATCGCCATTTTAGTACGCAGCAAAAAAGATGGAAGGGAAATAGTCGAGACACTGTTAAAACATAAAAACAAGCAACAAACCCCGTACCGGTACAATTATGATGTTATATCCAATGAATCTCTGTACTTAAAAAGTTCATCGGCAGTCAATTTCATTATCTCCATTTTGAAATATATCATTTCACCCGGAGATGAAATAAATCTGATTTTTCTATTACATGAATACACCTTTTATTTGAAAAATGAATCGGAAAAAAATCAGGAGTCTTCCGATCTGTACCAATCTGAAGACAAAAAAACAACCGAAAAACTAAAGGAGTTTTTATATCATACCTTCCCGGAAGATTTAAAAACCTTTAAAAATCTCCCTTTATATGAATTAACCGAAAAAATAATTCTTGTATCCGGTTTAAACCGGATACAAGATGAAGTTCCTTATCTTCAGGCTTTTCAGGATATTGTTGTTGAATATACCAGAAAGGAGACATCGGATATAACATCCTTTATAGAATGGTGGGAGAAGGAGGGACAACAAAAGACCCTTGCCGTTTCCGGTCAGCAAAATGCAATACGTGTATTAACCATCCATAAAGCAAAAGGATTGGAATTCAGGGTAGTTATTATTCCTTATTGTAACTGGACAATCGATCATAGTCCAAGTCCCCCTCAGATCATTTGGTGCAGGCCTGAAAAACCCCCGTTCAGTGATCTTGACCTGGTACCGTTGAAGTATTATTCACGATTATCCGGTACCATTTTCTACAAGGATTACTACCAGGAGAAAATCCATGCTTATGTGGACAATCTCAATTTATTATATGTAGCATTTACGAGGGCTGCCGGGGAACTCTATGTTTTTGCACCTGAACCAAAGAAGAATAACCTGAAAACGGTGGCTGATCTTCTATACAATATGTTCACTGGGAATTTGACAGCAGCCGGTTCCCATCCAACTGAAGTTCGGAATTTAATTGAATTTGACCCATACTGGAATCCGGAGAAAAAACAGTTCTCCATTGGCGGGGGACAAATTGAACCTTCAGAACCGGGCTTAACTGCCACAGAAATAAAACTTACGGAATATTCAACCTGGCCGGTTGAAAGCAGGCTGAGGTTAAGTTTGAAAAGTCCGGAATATTTTCTTTTAGAAGAAAAAAATAAACAACAAAAGATCAATTATGGAAAAATAATGCATGAAGTGTTTCAATTCATATATACGAAAAATGACATAGACAAAGCTATAAAAAAATTAACTATCGAGGGTAAAATTGCAACGGATGAAGTTGTGATTGTAAAAAACCGTGTACTGAAGGCCTTGCAGAATCCAAGGGTTGAGAAATGGTTTAACGGGGACTGGGAAGTGAAAACGGAAGCTGATATTTTACTGAAAAAGGGTAAAATAAAACGTCCTGACCGGGTTTTAATACGTGAAAAACATGCGATTGTGATCGATTATAAATTTGGTGATATAGAGAAACAGTCATACCTGACTCAGATACGGGAATATATGAAGTATCTGAGACTTATGGGATTTGATCCGGTCGAAGGATATATCTGGTATATTGAACAGGATAGGATTATTACAGCATAAATAATCTGTAACTATTTTGTATGTCGGGATGAAAAAGAGGGAATGATGGAACCATTCTGTGAGCAAAGCGAACAGAATGTCTCACGAGCAGGATTGAGCGAAGGATTGCGGGAGCGAGTAATAATGGAATAGTGGAATAGTGGAATAATGGAATAATGGAATAATGGAATAATGGAAGAAAAGAATACTATATCATAGGCATTCCTTTGGAATAAAATGTTAATAGTTATATGGTTACCCTGTAAAAATTAAGGAACAAAAACATTTTATCAGGGAAGGAGTAATTTTGCTTGCAAAATTATTTCAGAGGGTAAACTTTTATCTTTTTTCTTGTTCCTGGGTTCCGGTTCTTAGTGTTTTTCTAACATCAAATTCTCCTTTACGAACGAAGGTAGTTGGCCCGGTATTCTGTTCTGACAAAGAACCTCGGAGAGGTTCCATTATTGTAGAAAATAAGGTATGTTTACAAAAGCGCCGAAACTGCCATAGCTGATCAATGGTTAGACGCTTCCTTCGGCGCAATTGCCTGACAGCCAAATAAGGCATAAGGCAAAAGAATAAGTGTTTGGTGATGAGTAGCCAGTATAACATATAACCTATAACCTATAACTTGAATATAAAAAGAGACTCTTTAAACTGAATAGTTGAGATTCATTTATTGATGACAGAAGAACGGATATATAGATGGGGACATAGCAGAAGGTTTAATGGCTATGCTGATTATTTCAAAGAATTTTTTGGTGAACGGGTGCAAAAAGTAAGTATTGATGCCGGCTTTACCTGCCCGAACCGGGATGGTACTGCCGGCCGGGGAGGATGTACTTTTTGCAATAACGATGCCTTTAATCCTTCCTATTGTACGGCTGAAAAATCCGTCAGGCAACAATTGGAAGAGGGCATAACATTTCACAAAACCCGGTACAGGAGGAGTTCAAAATACCTGGCATATTTCCAGGCGTATTCGAACACATATGCGTCTCTCGATAAATTAAAAGAAAAGTATGATGAGGCGTTAAACTTTCCTAATGTGATTGGCCTGGTCATTGGAACCAGACCTGATTGTATCGATAAAGAGAAACTGGATTATTTCAGGAAGCTTTCAGAAAAGGTTTATTTGATCATTGAATATGGTATTGAATCCTGTTACAACAAAACCCTGAAACGGATCAACAGGGGACATACCTTTGAACAGAGTGTGTATGCTGTTAAAGAAACGGCAAAAAGAGGGATCAGAACAGGTGCACATTTAATATTCGGGTTGCCGGGCGAGACCAGAAAGGAAATGCTGGATGAGGCAGGTATTATTTCCAGGCTCCCTCTTGACAATGTCAAGTTTCACCAGCTTCAAATCATTAAACGAACGGCAATGGAGAGGGAGTTTAAAAGAGCTCCCGGGAACTTTAATCTTTTTTCCTGGGAAGAATACCTGGAGTTTTTAATAAAATTTTTGGAGAGGCTTAATCCTGAATTTGTTGTAGAGCGATTTACCGGCGAAGCCCCGCCTCGTTTTCTTGCCGGTCCACGCTGGGGACTGAAAAGAACCGATCAAATTCTGAACCTTATCGAAAAACGGCTGGAAGAAGAAGATACATGGCAGGGGAAGAGGTATAATTATAAGAACATAGTAAACAAATTAATTGATGAAAAAAATGAATATCCAATATCCAACAAAGAATAATGAATGATGAAGAAAAAAACTTCAAAAATCAAATAACAAATAACAAATAAATCACAATAATTCAATTTATTAAATTGTTAATTTTATTCTTAAAGCAATATAACCATTTAACAATTCCCCAAAGGGACAGGTAGCAATTCATGAAAAATTTTGCTAAAATCTGTCCGACTATTGGCGGAAAGCAAAGCTTTTTGAGGTAATTGCATAATTACATGAAAACAATGGATAACTTCTTATTTCATATCGCACGTCATATTTATGAGAAGCACCCAGACGATCTGGGTGATTGCTGCATTATTTTTCCCAACCGCCGGGCAGGACTATTTTTTAGTCATTACCTTTCTGAAATAACAGATAAACCCATATGGTCGCCGGCTTTTCTTACCATTAATGAATTGATGCAGGAATTTTCTGACCTGATGATCGCTGACAACCTGATCCTTATATTTGAGCTTTATAAAGTTTTCAGGGATAAGAAAAAAACTCCTGAAAATTTCGATGAATTTTATTACTGGGGAGAAATGCTCCTTAATGATTTTGACGATATCGATAAACATCTTGTCAATTCACATGATTTATTTCAAAACCTTGCCGCGTTGAAAGACATCCAGGATCAGTTCGCGTATCTGAGCGAAAGCCAGTTGGAAGCCATAGAAAACTTTTGGGGTAGTTTTAAGAAGGATCAATATTCGGATCATCAGGAAGATTTCATCCGGTTGTGGAATGTTTTGTTTGATATATATAAACTTTTTAACCGTAATCTTGAGCAAAAAAAGATCGCTTATGAAGGAATGGTATACAGGCAGGTTGTTAAAAAGATCCGGGAAAATGCAAATCCGGCTTTAGCCTGTAAAACCTATATTTTTATTGGTTTTAATGCCCTGAACCCTTGTGAAGAAATTCTGTTTGAATATCTGAAAAAGGAAAACAAGGCAGAATTCTTCTGGGATTATGATGAGCACTACTTTGGTAATCAATATCACGAAGCTGGATTCTTTATCCGGAAAAACCTTAAAAAATACCCTTCTTTTCCAGGTAATTTTTCTTTTAATCACTTAACCCGGACAGATAAGAACATTGAAATTATTTCGGTACCGTCTTATGTCGGCCAGACAAAATTGATCAATCAGGTGCTTCAGAAGATCCATAATCCGGATGATATCAAATATTTTAATACGGCTGTTGTTCTTGCCGATGAACATTTATTAATGCCTGTTTTACATTCCATCCCTGAAGAAATCACTGAGATCAATGTTACTATGGGGTACCCGGTAAGGAATACTCCGGTGTTCAGCCTGGTAAAGAAAATCATTGAACTCCAACAATATATTAAAACAGGTTCCGGAGGGAATTTCCTGTTCTATTACAAACCGGTTTTATCAATCCTGAATCACCAGTACATAGTATCCCGGGATATCAGCGAGATAGAGACCATGAGAAATAGCATTGTATCGCAAAATAAGATATATCTTTCTCAAAAGGAATTATGGACACATGAACTGTTAAAATTGATTTTCAGGAAGATTAAGTCGCCTGAAGAAATGTCGGCTTACCTGATGGAAATCCTTTATTACCTGTTTGATAAAAATGAAACGGAGGAAACAAATGGAGTTAACCCTTTAAGTCTGCATAAAGAATACATATTCCATATTTATACCTCAATAAACAGGTTAAAAGAAATTCTGAAAGAAAAGGATGTAAAGATCAGCCTGGAAACATATTTTAAATTGCTGAATAAAATTGTAGAAAACATTAAAATACCTTTTACGGGCGAACCTTTGGTGGGATTACAGGTAATGGGAATACTCGAAACACGTGTGCTTGATTTTGAAAATCTAATTATCCTTTCAATGAATGAGGGTGTATTGCCCAAAACCAATCCACCACATTCGTTTATTCCCTACAATTTAAGAAAGGGCTTTGGTTTACCAACAATCGAGCATCAGGATTCCATTTATGCTTATTATTTTTATCGTCTGATTCAGCGGGCAAAAAATGTTTATTTACTCTATAACAGCAGTCCGGATAATTTGCGATCGGGAGAAATGAGCCGGTTTTTAACCCAGTTAAAATTAGATCCCGGCATCAACGTTACTGAAAAAGATGTGAGTTTTGAGATTAAGATAACACCCGGAAAACAAATTCGCATCAGGAAATCATCGAAGATAAAGGAGATTTTGAATACTTACCATACCCGTTCTTCCCATCCCAGGTACCTTTCTCCAAGCGCGATCAATACCTGGCTGGATTGTTCACTAAGGTTTTATTTCCGCTATATTGCCGGGCTTGAGGAACCTGGTGAAGTCCTGGAAGAAGTGGATCATATTGTGTTTGGCAACCTGCTTCATAAGACGATAAATCACTTGTACCAACAGTTCGGGGATCAGATAATCCAATCGAAAAACCTCATGGATCTGAGAAAAGAATCAAACCTGGTTGAAAAAGCCATTAAGCAGGCGTTTGAAGAGGAGTTTAACCGGGGTTATCCTTTTGAACTGACCGGCAGAAACATAATTACCAGGGAAATTATAAAAAAATACATAAATCAGATTCTTGAGGTTGATAGTAAATACGCCCCGTTTTCCATTATTAGTCTTGAAAAATTCTATGGACATAACATAACTACCCAAATCTATGGAACGCCAACAGAGATCTATCTTGGAGGGCGAATCGACCGTATCGACTGTAAGGACAACATTTTCCGGATTATTGATTATAAGACAGGAAGGGCAAGTTATTCTTTTGCAGGAGTGGAAAGTTTGTTTCAACAGGGCGACAAGAACAGGAATAATGCCGTTTTTCAGACTTTTGTGTATTCACTTCTTTTTGTTCATAACAATCCCGGGAAAATAGTAAGTCCGGGATTATATATCACCAGTGAGATTTTTAAGAATAATTTTGATTTTGGTATCAATCTTTCCCTGTCTTCTCCCAGGAAGAAAATAAAAGTAGAGGATTTTTCAACTGTTAAGGATGATTTTATTATTTCACTAAAAGCACTGTTGGCGGAAATATATCATCCGGATACCGAATTCAGACAGGTTGAGGATATTGAAATTTGTAAAACCTGTCCGTATGCAAAAATTTGTCACAGGGAATAGTGGAACCATTCTGAGCAAAGCGAACAGAATGTCTCACGAGCAGGTTTGAGCGAACGATTGGCTCTAACGAAGTAAGAGCCAATCTTCATGAGCTGGTTACAGTGCCTGGATTGTGGGAGCGAATAACGACAGTGGGAGCGAGTAATAATGGAATACTGGAATAATGGAAAGAAAAAACATTAATAGAGGGTTTAAACAATTACGAGTTTGGAATAATTCAGTTGAATTGTATATCCTCACATGTAAGTTATTGTCAAAATTCCCTTATGAACTGAAGAAAACAGTATCTAATTATTCGCTGATCGCTCATGAAGATATTGATTCTTCTCATAGTATCAGTAGAAATATTGCAGAAGGATATTCAAGACGAAGTATAAAAGAATATCTTAATTTTTTAAATATAGCATTGGGTTCAAGTGGAGAATATCATTCTTGCATAATTAGTTTCGATAAAGCAAACCAGATAACAAAGGAAGAATTTGAACAAATGGACAAACTTCATTATAAAACCGAAAATGAGTTAATCCAATTAATTAAATCTTTACAAAAGAAAATGAAGGAGTGTAATTGGGATGATAAATTCTAACAAATTAAAGAGGATTAATGGTGAATTTTCATGTTTAAATCCATATTCCCTGCCTGTCTGGTCAGGCGGGCATTATTCCAACATTCCAACCTTCCAATATTCCAGGATAACTACGCATTATCCTGAAGAACCATAAATAATTAACTGAATAGTTACGATTTTGTTATTTTTGTAACTGTTAGTTCCTTAAACGCCTTGCTATCATGGTATTTGATTACTATAAATTTAAGGTTGAAATCAAAGATCTACAATTCACCTCGGATGAGGGCGTTGTTTTTCCTAAGACAGCAATTATTTCTTATATAGCTGATGATCAGGAAGTTATTTCAGTTGAGCAATTTGGTCACATCACCAGGGAAGAGATTTATAAGAAAATTGAAATCGGTGAGGCGTTGAACCTGAACCATTGTTATGTGAAAAACTTTTCTCTTTCGATTTACCGGGACAACAGGAACCTGGATAAAAACGAATATATAAAGCTCAAAGGGTTTTCTGCACGGCATTCGTTTTTTGATTCAAAGTCAGGTACTGACTTTTCATTTGCTGAATTTGAAGATGGAGATCTGGATTTTGAATATTCGCATTTTGCAGGAAGTAAAGTATCCTTTAATTCAACAATAATAAGAAACGGTTTAGTAAATTTTTCAAACGTATTCTTCAGGGATGGTAATCTTGATTTTGCTAACTGCCATTTCGGTGAAGGGGAAGTTCATTTTAAAAATTCAGTTATTAAAAATGGTGTGAAAGATTTTCAGTATGCCGAGTTTGGTACTGGATTAATAACCTTTGCAAATACAGAGTTTGGTAGTGGAGAGGTATCTTTTATTAATACTCATTTTAATGAGGGAAATGTAAGTTTTAAAGTAGCCCGCTTTGGTGAAGGAAAGATTGATTTTCGTTATGCTAAATTCGGCTTTGGTGATATTTCGTTCGAACGAACTGAGTTCGGGGATTGCAAAGTGGATTTCCGTACGGTTGAGTTTAATGATGGCAGGGTGAATTTCAACCGTGCAGTTTTTGGTAACGGAGATGTGAATTTTGAGGGAGCTGAATTGAGAAATGGGAAATTCAGTTTTAAAAGAGCCATTTTGGGTTCAGGAGACTTTAATTTTGAACTGGCTGAATTTGATGGGGTGGATGTGGTGTTTGACCGTACTGATTTTGGCCAGGGGCCTGTTTCGTTTCACCAATCAAAATTCAGACAATTATCCTTGCAATCGTGTCATCTTGATCATTATTTCGATCTGCGTGTTGCAAGATGCGAATACATGGATCTGTCGGATACAATTGTCCGGGATATAATTGATCTCAAACCTTATGATTTTGATATCGATATTTCAATCCTGAATCTGGCAGGCATGCGTCTTCTGGGAACCATTTATATCGATTGGCAGAATAACCGGATTAAGGAAATGATCACCCGGCAGACTGAAACATCAGAGGCTGAAAAGGCGGAGCAATTCAGAGTGTTAAAGGAGAATTTCAACCAGACAGGTCAGTATAGTGATGAAGACAAATCCTATGTGGAATTCAAACGGCATGAGGCGCGGTCGCGATTGGAAAAATCGCTGAAAAAGA
>CAZEWS010000122.1:0-10246 GCA_964515985.1 uncultured Rikenellaceae bacterium
AAGCAGCCCTGTGGAATGTTCTTTCAGAATTCCACTGGGCAAGCATTTCACAGGGCTGGCGGAGAGTAAATTCCGATACGTTTAAATATAACTGTTGAAAATTGAGTTAACATTTATATCAGGGGGTCAAACCGGGGTTGACAGGGCAATACTGGATTTTGCCATAAAATATTCCATCCCGTGCGCGGGTTGGTGTCCGAAAGGCAGATTGGCTGAAGATGGTAAAATACCTCAAAAATATCCTTTACAGGAAACCATCACTTCCGCCTATCCTGAACGCACCGAAAAAAATATCCTGGATTCGGATGGAACATTGATCCTGAATATGGAAGGCATAATGGATCAGGGAACACAGTATACCATTGAACTAAGCAGGATCGATAAAAAACCCTGCCTCATTATCGACATGAGCCGGGATCAAGAAAGACAAGTCTCTGAAATCAGGGTTTGGCTGGAAAAGGAAAAGATAACCATACTGAATATTGCCGGTGCGAGGGAAAGTAATAGTCCCGGTATTTATAAGAAAACCGGCGAGTTTCTCGAAAAGTTGTTTTTAGAATAACCCCGACAGGGTTTATTTGCTCCAATAATTTAAATCAATTCTGATTTAACCGTGCCACGGTTTTTGGAAAGCCGGCTTGACTAATGAACCCGGAAACCGCTGAAGGAACCGGTGCCACAACTGGTTCCAGTCCCTGCGTTTAATTGTATCCATATAAGATCAGCCGAATTAAGCTCAAGAATGAAAGAAACTGTAACAATTTGACCATTAGATAGCTTGTTACAAATAACTTTATATAATTGTCCGTTTTTTATTATTCGAAGAATCTGTGAATCACCAGTAGCTTCATAATTCAAATAAAAATTGTACAAACCAGCAGAAGGAGCAGTGAAATGTCCACTTTCAGGATCATAAGCGTTCCCATAATCACTTATCTCAACCTCGAAAATCAAGGTAGTATCGGTCATAATAGGAAGGGTATTGTTGATGTTTTTTTCTGCTCTGAAACCGTTCATTGTAATATTCCTCAAATCACTCAAATCTGATGTCCCGCCATTTTCCAATGATAAAATGTTAGTACCCGGATCGTATGAAATCTGCTGATCATCGGTATTATCCAAATAATCACTCAAATCTATCTCTGTTGGAGTATCATTTATTGTTATAGTCAAAATGTTCCCGTTTAACTGCAAATCCTGGATTTCGTTAGTGGGATCGGGATCGGCATCATTCACCTCATCAATAACGGTTCCTCCTCCTTTTGAAAGGGTAATGGTATTACCATTTTTCAAGAGTGTTTGAATTTCATTACCGGGATCAGCGTCATCATCTCTGACACTGTCGCGTAATGTAACCATATTGCCTTTGCTGATGCTTAATGTATATTCATCAAGAGATAAATTCTGCAGCTCATTGGAAGGATCGGCATCCGCATCATCCACGAAATCGGATAACTTAACACCATTCCCCTTGGTTATTAACAGCGAATCGCCCAGTAAAGTAAGGTATTGAATTTCGTTTTCCGGATCAGCATCGGCATCGTCAAAATACAGGGTAACCGAATTGCCATTGGAAATGCTCAGAATATTGCCTTCAAGCGATAACACCTGATCATCACTGGCGGGGTCGCCCGAATCGCCTTTATCTCCCTTTGGACCAAGTGGCCCGGCAGGACCTGGCGTAAGCGATTTCCGGGAAAACAAAGCATAAGGTACTGAAAGAAACCGGGATGTTCCCATATCCAGAAATTCCTGATCAAATTTTATTTCAACCTTAAGAAAATGAATATCCCCGCTCCAGGGGATCTCATCAAAATTGCTAACCGTGCCACCTGTACGAATACCATCGCCAATAACCAGCGTAAAGAGACCAAACGGATTGGTAGCAATGCCTGAATGGATCTCTTCCCATTCAACCAAACCTGTAGGATTACCCGAAATAACCGACATCCTGACATCAATCGTCCTGTTTACCAGCTCATCCCCTTTCTGGTCCCTTGCAACAGCCTGGTAATTCAATCCCATTGGGACAGTCTGTGCAAATAACTCACTGTAACAAAGAAAAACAGTTAGTAACAAGACAAATTGCCTTAATATGACTTTAATGTTTCTCATGGTAATAAATACACTTGTCTATTTACTAACTTAACGTAAGTTCGAAATAAGCAAAAGCTTGAAAAACGGCTAAAGCCGTTAACCCTATTAATTATTACATACACAAAACAAGTTTTGTGAACTTAGCGAAGCGATCTCATCGTAGATAATTAACAGGGTAAAGATTTTAATTCTGGTTTGCTTTTAAACCCACAGATAAATCTGTGGGCTAATATTTCAAATAGCAATTTCAACACTTAAACAGACCTTTTCAACTATAATCTTTATTAACCCACAGCTTCAACTGTGGGTATAACACTAACAATCCCATAAACCAACAACCGTTTTAACGGTTTCTATTTATATCGAACTCACGTTAACTTAAATCATATAATTACAAATCCCAAATATCAAATAAATCACAATTATCTAAATCTCAATATATCAAACAGTTTCAGATTTTGGTCATTGTATTTTTGAGCTTATTTATTCACATAAACAATAATTTTTAATGGTGTTCATGAGCTCACTTCGTTCGGTTGTTATTTGTTTTTTGCTTTTTGGTGCTTGCTTTGAAATGCCAGTGATTGAATAGTCTAACTCTAAATAGCTATTTGCTATGTTTACATTTTTTCAATTATAAATACTCTATCAATTTGTCTATCGGGACAGAAAATATGGACAATATAAGATCCCTTTGCATATCCCGAAAAATCAAGCCTTTTAATATTGGTCGCTGAAAGCATATTCCTCAGCAAATGTGTTTGTAATTTGAGCCCTGTTAATGTATAGACCTCCACAAAAAATTCATTGATCTCACCTGCCACAATTTCCAAAATCAATTGGTCCTCAACCGGATTGGGATACACCTCAACGGATGTACCTGAATTGTTTTCTTCCCTTTTGTTTCCAATGAATAACGATGGTTGCTGAAATCCCTGGGTCAGATAAAAACCTGACGAATAAAAGGTTTGAACCACCGACTCTCCCACAGTGTAAGAAATACTGTATCCACCGTTACTGGTGAAATTCCCGCCTGAAACAACCACTTTGGGTGTTAACATTTGAGCATAAATACTTCCTCCCGGGATGAGTAGAAACAAAAATACAAACAATCTAATTGATAATACCTTAAGTACCAAAAAGAGCCACATTGTTCAAAATTAGTTAAAAAATTGTTAATAACAACCAAAAAATGTTAATAACTTATTGATTTTAATGCAATGTGCAATTAATCATCGTGTTGGGATGGGAAAGAGACTGAGAGACCCTGTGAAATAGCTTCGCATCACTCCGTGAATTTCACAGGGCAAGCTGAGTGACGGGAAGACTGGGTGGTGAAAATGGAAATATATAGAAATAGATAGAAATAAAGTCGTGGACAGTATGTAGTATTCAGTAGGCAGTAAGCAGATGTGACAGAGAGCCTGGGCCGAAATGTAGAGCCGAATTGTATTCGGCTGGAAAAAGACCTGCCAGGGTTTGGAAAACCTGACAGAGTCTGGGAAGGAAAGGTTGAGGTTCGAGTGGTATGTGTGGTAGCTTGCGGGAACTGCCGGTTTTAATCAGTGTCACAGACGTTTCATCCGGCACAAGATGACAGCCCATGCAAAAGGAGTATATTTCATTGTGGTGCTGGGGCACCTTTATCATCAAGTTGAATCTCCATACCGGATAATTTCATAGAAGAATTTCAGACTGAGAAGCCTGAATGAAAAAGCCAGGATCGTTCCAACACCAAGAAAAGTAATAATACCATAAACCCACTCTATATTGATCCTTTTCAGGAAAATTCCCAAAAGGAAAACACACAGGGTAAATCCCAGTAGTTTTAGGATCAACTTCCAGTTAAACGAAAATTTAAAGATATTATACACCAATAGAGCCAGCAAAATTGCCGTAAAGCTTTGTGTAATTAAACTGGCAACAGCCGAACCGTAGGCAAAATATTTGGGAATAAGGAATCCGTTTAATACGATGTTTAATAAAACACCCGAACCGGCTAGCAGATTGAATTCTTTCAGGTTTCCGTTTGCAGTAAGTAACGTTCCGAATATATAGCTGGAAGAAATGGGGATAAATCCTAACATTAAAACCCCGAAAATGTCGGCTGAAATGGATACATGTTTTAGATATAAAAGATCCATTATTTCTGATTTATAAAAAACAGAAACAAACGAAACGATAATGGAAGGTATGATGATTAATAAAAAAGAAAACCGGGCTAATTGTTCAACTGAATCTTTTAGCTTGATCATTCTTGAGAACATAGGCAGCAGGAGTCCGGCAAATAAGAATCCAACCATGGCGGCAGCATCGAGGATCCGGAATCCCTGGGCATAGATCCCTGCCTGTTCTTTTCCATCAGGAAGCAAACGTTCCAGCATGACAGAATCGATCCGGTTATATAAAATCATCAACAAGCTTAATAATGCAAATGGATAACTCTGCCGGATTATGATAATCAGGAATTTCCTGTCAAACCTGGGTTTAAAAAATTCAGCCCTGTACAAAACAATAAAAAAGGTAATGACAAAAGTCAGTGAATAGGCAGCAGTCTGGGCATACACAAACCATTCGATCCTGAATGTTCTTTGTGTTAGGTTGCCCCATAAAAGCACACCACAAATAAGGATCATTAATGCCCTGTCAAGTACCGATATCAGGCTATCGGTCTTAAACAGGTGCAGCCCGCTTATATTCGACCTCATGTAGAGTATAAAGGATGCAATAAACTGATTAAGAATGAGAAACAACAAAAGCAAGAATTGTTTCCAGGTATAACCGATAATCAGGGCAACAGCCAGGCTGACAAAGAAATAAACAAAGGCAAGAATAAATTTTAAAATGACAATGTTGGAAAAATACTTGCTTAATAAGTGCTGATGTTGCGCAATATTACGGTTGTTAAAATTGGTAATACCGATATCGAGGACAATGTTCAGCAGAAGCGAAAAATTAAACAAAGAAAAGTAAAACCCGTAATCTTCTGCACCAACAACATTCTGAATGGTCCGGTCAATCCCTAAAACCCAGAATGGTTTAATGAGGAAATTTAACAAGAGAAGGATCGCCAGATTTGTAACAAACTTCTTTTTCAAACTTGAATTATTATCGTTTACTTTACAAATGTAATAAAGCTACCGCATTTTTAGCTGAATCCGTTGAAACAAGAAAACTATTCATGGTTATAGCCGTTAATACCCGTTTGCTTATTCCGGATAAATTAGACGGTATTGCATGGTTTACACGTGAAACCTTACATCGAATCACAAGAAATCATCCGGAGCACCAGTTCCTGTTTTTGTTTGACAGACCATACAGTGAAGAATTTATATATTCTTCAAATATCCAACCGGTTTTTGTTTCTCCTCCTGCGCGGCATCCATTCCTTTGGTATTACTGGTTTGAGCACGCTGTTAAAAGAACTCTCGAAAAATACAAACCCGATCTTTTTCTGTCACCTGACGGGTTTCTTTCACTTTCCTCCAACGTATTATCCTTACCGGTTATACATGACATTAATTTTTTTCACCGGCCGGAAGATTTACCTTTCCTTGTTAGAAGGTATTACAACAAATTTTTCCCTTTATACGCAAAAAAAGCCTGTCGGATTATTACGGTATCCGACTTTTCAAGGCAGGATATTAGCAAAAGTTTTAAAATCAACCCCGATAAGATTGATGTTGTATTTAATGGCAGTAATCCTTTCTATTCCCCTCTTACCCCGGAAGAGAAAAAGATTTCAAAACAAACGTATGCAGAAGGAAAGGATTATTTTGTATTTATCGGACATATTCATCCCCGGAAGAATGTTGCCAATCTCTTGCTGGCATTCAATGAATTTAAAAAGGTTTTTTCTTCCGACATGAAATTACTGATCGTTGGGGACACCTGGTTTAAAACCAAAGAATTAAAAAATATCCTTTCCGGAATGGACTTCAGGGATGATGTTATTTTTTATGGGAAACAGGAACCTGCAGCCATGCATCGAATTTTGGGTGGGGCAACCGCTTTAACGTATGTATCCTACTTTGAAGGCTTTGGCATTCCCATCCTGGAAGCGATGTATTGCGATACGCCGGTGATAACTTCGAATAAAACATCCATGCCCGAGGTTGCAGGAGAAGCTGCTATCCTGGTGGATCCCGGGTCAGTCGATTCCATAAAAAACGCCATGCTAAGCATATCACAGAATCCTGATCAGCAAAGACAATTAATCGTAAAAGGTCAGAAACAAAGAGAAAAATTTAGCTGGGATAAAACAGCTGAAAAAGTATGGATATCTATTGAAAAATGTTTGGAGGAAGGACCTTGATTTAATTTTAACCGAAGTTAACATATTACTCTCCCTGATTATTTTTACACGTTAAAGCTGCAATCAAAATTTCAAATAACAAACAACAAAAAACAAATAATAATCAAGCATCAATGATCAAATTACAAAATAAAAATTACAATGGTTATTAAAATAGGTTCATCCGGAAGATGCGTAGGTAAAAGTAAAAAATAAAGGTTCATCCGAAAAATGAATAGGTGTCAGGTGGAATAATGGAATAATGGAATGATGGAATAATGGAATGAAAAAACAGTATCTAATTATTCGCTGATCGCTCATGAAGATAGACGTTGTATTGATTCTTCTCATAGTATCAGTAGAAATATTGCAGAAGGATATTCAAGACGAAGTATAAAAGAATATCTTAATTTTTTAAATATAGCATTGGGTTCAAGTGGAGAATATCATTCTTGCATAATTAGTTTCGATAAAGCAAACCAGATAACAAAGGAAGAATTTGAACAAATGGACAAACTTCATTATAAAACCGAAAATGAGTTAATCCAATTAATAAAATCTTTACAAAAGAAAATGAAGGAGGGTAATTGGGATGATACATTGTAACAAATTAAAAAGGATTAATGGTGAATTTTCACTTTTAAATCCATATTCCATTATTATTCACTCCCACAATCCTTCCCACAATCTGCTCATGAGGTTTTCACTCTCAAGTTCGCTCAAACGTTCCAACCTTCCAATATTCCAATATTCCAGGATAACTACGCATTATCCTGAAGAACCTTAAAATATAACTAAAGAAATTTCCAAATAACTAATAACTTAATAACACCTTGAGGGTTGAAAAGGGAAAGTCTGAAAAGTTGGTATAAAAAAGGGATTATTGAAGCCGGATGCGATGAAGCCGGAAGGGGTTGCCTGGCAGGTCCCGTATTTGCAGCAGCCGTTATTTTGCCCTTAGATTTTTATTGTTCCATCCTCAATGATTCGAAAAAACTACCGGAAAAAATACGATATTTATTAAGAGACACCATTAAAAAAGAAGCTGTTACATACGCAGTAGCTATGGTAGACAACAACGAGATTGACGATCTGAATATTCTGAACGCCTCTTTCCTGGCAATGCATTTGGCCATTAACCAGCTAATAATAAAACCCGGATTTTTAATCATTGACGGGAACCGGTTTAAAGCATACCCTTCAATCCCTCATCGTTGTATTGTTGGTGGCGATGGTAAATACCTGTCCATCGCGGCAGCTTCGGTTCTGGCTAAAACCTACAGGGATGACTACATGATAAAACTTCATCGGCAATATAAAAATTACGGGTGGGATAAAAACAAGGGTTATCCTACCAGGAAACATCGTGAGGCAATCGCTAAATTCGGGATAACATCCTGTCATAGAAAGTCATTCCGGCTACTAGCAGATTAGTTCCCGGTTCCCGGTTCCCGGTTCTCGGTTTTCAGTTTTCAGTTTTCAGTTTTCGGTTTTCAGTTCTTGATTCTTGGTTCAGGTTTTGGGTGCTGGGTAGTTGGTTCTGGGTGCTAGTTTAAAATTTCAGTGTCTTGTCCTGATATTTGTCTACAGGTTAAACATAAAAATTCATGATCCGAAATTCATACTTCATCATTCGTTACTCGCTCCCACAAGCCACAATCACAATCCCGCTCGTGAAGTTTGGGTTATTCACTTCGTTCATGAAATCACTTCGTTAAGTTCGCCAAACGTTCATCCTTTACTCCGAAAAAGCTGCCGGCTACTTGCGCCGGATGAAACGGTTGTAACACTAATCAAAACCGGTAGTTCCGGCATTTTTTCATTATCTGCTTCTGTTCCCCGGGCTCGCCCTATGAAATAGTGGCGTAGCCACTGCTGCAAAGCAGCATTTCACGGAGTGATGCGAAGCTATTTCACAGGGTCTCCCAGTCTCTCCGTCTCCCAGTCCCTCAATCTCCCCGTCTCGTCTTCTCCCATTCTCCCAGTCTCCCCCTCTTTCCTTTGCTCTCTGCTATCCGCTCTTTTCCCCATGCTCCATGCCCCATGCCCTTTGCTTTTCGCTCCTTCTCCCCGTCACCCTATCAATCCACAAAAAATATAATGACGAACCGGAGCTTCGTCTTACTCACTTCTTTTTTGCTCCTTTAGCCCTTAACTTTAACCTCAGCCTCCATACCTTCACAGACTCTGCCAGGTCTTTCCCCAGCCGAATACAATTCGGCTCTACATTTTGGCCCAGGCTCTCCGCTACATCTGCATACTGCGTACTAATTACTGCCTGCTTTTCCTTCTTCCTGCTAATCCAAAATCCGAAATTTGAAATCCGAAATCCCTAAATCTTTCCTTCATCCTTCCTCTCCCTCCCTGCCAGTTGTCCGCATGCCGCATCAATATCTTTCCCCCTGCTTTTCCGAATGTTTACAATAAGATTCTTCCCTTTCAAAAATTCAGCAAAATCGTTTGTTTTCTCCGGGGTTGAAGGATGAAATAAATCGTTGCCGGCAGGATTATATTCGATTAAGTTGATTTTGCACGGAATTACCTTGCAAAATTCAGCCAATTCCTTTGCATCCTGAAGTGTGTCATTAAAATCCCTCAGCAACAAATACTCAAATGTGACCCTGTTCTTTGTTTTGGAATAATAATAATCCAGCGCTTCAGAAAGCGAATCAAGAGAATTCGTTCTGTTTCCCGGAATGATTTTTTCTCTCTTTTTATCGTTTGTTGCATGTAACGACAGGGCAAGGTTAAACTTCACCATATCATCACCCAACTTCCTTATCATTTTAGATATGCCGACCGTCGACAGGGTAATGCGTTGGGGAGACATTCCCAATCCCTCTAATGAGGTAACCCTGTTCATTGCTTTCAACACGTTGGCATAATTAAGCAGGGGTTCCCCCATTCCCATCAATACAATATTGGTGAGTTGACGGTTCAGTTGCTCATTTGCCTGTTTTCGAATGATAGTAACCTGATCAAAGATCTCCCCGATCTCTAAATTCCTGCGGAATTTCAGCTTGCCCGTAGCACAAAAGCTGCATGCCAGCGAACACCCAACCTGGGAAGAGATACAAGCTGTGGCCCTTGCTTTAGTGGGAATTAAAACTCCTTCCACGACATTGTCATCGTATAAAAGAAATCCCGATTTTATCGTTCCGTCTTTACTAAGCTGAACGTTGTTTATCCTGACCGGTTGAATGCTAAAATTTCGAGCCAGTAAAGTACGCAATGGCTTAGACAAATTGGTCATTTCTTCGAAATGGGTTACTCCTTTTGCCCATAACCATTCATAAACCTGCTTTGCCCGGAATTTTTTTTCTCCCCTCTGAAGGAAGAATTCACTGATCTCTTCCAGCTCGAGATTGCGGATATCTGGTTTTTGATGACTTTCCATTTCACGACAAATGTAACAGGAAATGTGGTTCATTAGGATAAGGAGTACATATTATATGAATAAAATGGAGTATTGGAACCATTCTGTGAGCAAAGCAAACAGAATGTCTCACGAGCAGGTTTGAGCGAAGGATAGTGGGAGCGAGTAATAATGGAGTATTGGAGTATTGGAATGTTGGAGTAATGGAGTATTGGAGTAATGGAGTAATGGAATATTGGAGTATTGGAACCATTCTGTGAGCAAAGCGAACAGAATGTCTCACGAGCAGGTTTGAGCAAAGGACAGTGGGAGCGAGTAATAATGGAATATTTATTTTGTGTAACCTTTTCTCTCAATACGCTGATTAGTTATGATTTTGTTTATAACAGGGTAAAATTTAACTTTGCATACCACAACAAATCCATAAGAAATTAACTAATCTCTAAAACCAAATAATATGAAAAAGAGTGTTTCCTTGT
>CAZEWS010000123.1:0-10242 GCA_964515985.1 uncultured Rikenellaceae bacterium
CAAGAGTGCCGGAGCTATATTTTAAGTACCATGGGTTTAACCTGGAATATGCATTATAAATATCAAACTTCCAGTAGGCTGTGCCCCACTTTTTATTCTTCTTTAACTGCAGGCTCAAATCAAGCCTGTGGTACAACGGAAATCGTATGTTATTCCTGTTATCAAGTAATGGGATATCACGAATATCTTTATCTGCCCTCGGTACAATCCTGTCGTAAACAGAGATCCATTTCCCGCTTTGCAATACCCAGTTACAACTCAAACTAAGCTTCTCTCTTGGCCTGTATCCAATTGTCAGGCTAAAGTCATGCCTTTTTATGCCTGGCAATAATTCAAAAGAGAAATCCCCTTCTTCCCCTGTCTCTCTGGTCAATGTCCCGCATTTAACTGTTGCACCACGAACCGGTCTTGATTCAACCGGGTCAATCGAACGAAGCATACCTTATTTTATATTCGGCTACATTAAAAAAATTGTAATTTAAGACATGAATTCCAAACTGGTAAAAATTATTTACGGGAGGATTATTAAATGTAATTGTGAATTCTTTCATAAGCGTATCTTCAGGTTCCAGGTTAGGAGGTGGATTATTCTTATTATAACTATCGTAATACCATTCCGGCATTTTGCCTTTCATGTGTTTCCATGTTAAAGACTTAAATTATTATATATAGTGTAAATAATATCACCAGAATATCCATTTGTAAATTTACTGGTTTTTCTCTTACTCTTTAATGTGCTATTAATTATCTCACTTTCTGTATCTTCTATAATTACATTAAGGAAATCTCGGGCTGGGTTAGGATATATTAAAGCGCTCAATTGCCCGCCAAAACAGTCCAAACAGAGGACAAGATATATGTCTGAGGCTTGTTGATCTCCGCTTGTTACGTCCACTCTTAAAACCATAAAGTCTTCAACCTGCATCATCCTGTCAGTATAAGATGCCTGATGGCCATATGGCCCTTCCCATCCCCAACCGTTGTCATTGATTTGCCATGAAATCTCTTTGATTTGAGTATTTTCCTTGTTAAGGACATAAGGGACTTCCTGTGCAATTGCGTTAAATGCCAGAAACATTGCGATCAAAACATTTGTAAAGGTCAATAAATTTGGTTTCATGATCATATGTTTTAGTTTAAAAAAGTAATTAATATTTTCTTGATACAAATGGATTACCAATTCAAGCGACCGATTTTTAAAGTTTACCATTGCCCGATTATGATATGTTTTAAAAATCATGCTTCAACGAATTCACACTCCTTAATTCCGGAAAACGCGAAAATGTTATCCTGTTTTTCGAATTTGTTTTCAACAATTTATTAACATATACCTAATCCGGGTGTTAATATGTTGTTGACAAGATTTATTAGAAGTTGATATGCAGGATCTTATGCATAGTGTGAATAAATGGAATACTGATTAGATGAATCCAGAGAATAATTGCGGATCGAGGAAAAAAATCAATATGTCAGGCTGATATAAGTTATTTACATCTTAAAACCCGTAATATGTACCCAGGAACAGTTGCGGTGGCATGAGGGAGTAATAGGAATATTTCACAGGGTGAACGACCTAATAATGCGAGCGACAGCGAGCAAATTACACGAACGAAGTGAGTAAATCACAATAAATGACCCCGGTTAATAGTATTTTACGGTACAAGCGGCGAAGTGTATAATATAGAATAATTTTAAATTCCTGTCTTGCTCCCGAATTTCAATTTTTTTTATTAATATTAAAGCCTTACATACTCACCGGGTGACTTTGAGTCACCCGGTGAGTAGAAAAAAAATAATCATGAGAATCGGATTTATCATTGGCCGTATCGGTGGTGTTGACGGGGTTGCCCTTGAAGCTGAAAAATGGATCTCTGTCCTGAAAAGAATGGGACATGAGGTCTTTATCATTTCAGGACAATATACGGAGTGGGTCTTTGATCCCGAACATGATACAATGGTTCCTGAAATGTCATTCTTTTCTCCGGAAAGTTACTGGGGACAGAAGAAAGCCTTCTTTTATCCTGACACCAACATCCAAGAATTGCTAGAACATATCGATCTGTATTCACGAATTATCTCAGAAAAAATCATGACCTGGGCTAATGATAAGAAAATAGACCTTCTGCTCTCAGAAAACTCATCGGCTTTGCCATCGCATCTGGAACTTGGTTTGGGAATTAAAATTGCAGTTGAGAAATTGGGGCTTCCCACAATAACCCATGATCATGATTTTGCATGGGAACGGGGAGATCGTTACTTGTCGCCGCATGAGGAAATTAATCAGTTTGTAAATGATACTTTTCCTCTTCGCCTTCCAAACGTTACCCACGCCGTAATAAACCTGCATGCCCAGGAAACTTTGATGGAAAAATTCGGTCGAAGTTCTGTTGTTGTTCCCAATGTTATGGATTTCGATATGAAATTTGGTGAAAAAACGGCGAAAAACCAGAATCTCAGAAGAGATTTGGGCCTTGAAGAAAATGATCATTTGTTGTTCCAGATTACACGTATTGTTAAAAGAAAAGGCATCGAGGTTGCAATAGATCTGGTTGACAAATTTAAGGACAAAACAATTAAACTTGTAATAACCGGTAGTTATAAAGACGATGCAGGCAGTCTTTATTACAACGAACTTATTAATCAGATTCATGAACTAAAATTAAGCCGGCAGATTATTTTTTCATCTCATCTTATTCATAATAAAGGACTTATGGGCAATGGAACAGAGAGAAATTATTCCCTTTCCGATGCTTACGCTCATGCTGACGCCTGCACCTATTTCAGTACATATGAAGGTTTCGGAAATGCATTTGTTGAGGCTATACTGGCTAAAGTCCCAATATTTGTTAATAATTATAAACCTGTTTACTGGCCGGATATCGGAAGTAAAGGTTTTAAAGCCGTGATGCTTGAGGATAATATACTAACCGATGAGGCTGTTGAGGAAATGAAAGAGGTTATTTTTAATGAACAACTCAACAGGGAAATAGCTGAACATAATTATAAACTTGGCAAGAAATATTTCTCCTACACCACATTACAGGAAAAACTCGATGAATTAATTACAATGACTATTAAATCTTAATTTACTCGTAGAACTTTAGTCCGCCCGGCTTACGCCGTTTGGACGGGTCGGCTGACGAGCTTCTTAAACCAGCTATTATCTCTACCCATTAATCCGTCATTAATAGTTCTGATATTATATTATCGGCAATAAATTTACCCTGTTTTGTCAATATCAGGCTCTCATTTTTAATATCGATCATTCCGTATTCCAGTAACCTTTTGGCAAGACTTACGCAATAATCCCTGGCTTCTTTGCTGAATTCCTCCTCAAGATATTTTAAATCAACTCCCCACATGGTTCTGAGCGATGTTAAGATATAGTCATTATATCTCCTTTTAGGGTCTAATATTTCTCTTTCAAAAACCAGACTGTCTGCCTTTAAAGATTGGATATATTTATCATTATCGGCAATGTTCCACTGCCTTGAATGCCCGTTGTATGAGTGTGCCGATGGCCCTAATCCCAGGTATTTTTCTTGCTTCCAGTAATTTGTATTGTGTTTTGAAAAATAACCCTCTTTGCAAAAATTTGAAATTTCGTACGTAATAAAGTGGTTTTTAACCATTTGCTCAAGAAGAACACTATACTGTTCCACATTTTCTTCCTCTTCCAGGGGTGTGATTTCTCCCTTTTCGATCAATTGTGCCATTACCGTACCCGGTTCAATGGTTAAAAAATAAGCCGAGATATGTTGAACATTAAATTCAAACGCCTGCTTAAGATTTTTTTTCCAGTTTTCAACACTCATTCCGGGAATACCGTAAATTAAATCAATGCTGATATTGGAAAAGCCGGCAGATTGAGAAAGTTTAACGGCGTTTATCGCCTGTTTTCGATTATGCCTTCGATTCAGCAACAAAAGATCCTCATCAAAAAAGGATTGAATACCAATACTAATACGATTTACGGGGGTTGCTTTTATTTCACAAACGTAATCCTTATCGATATCATCCGGATTAACTTCAAGGGTTATTTCCGGATTATCTGTAATTTCATGAATCTCTGACAATTTTTTAAAAAGGCTATTTATTTCTTTACCGTTTAAAACCGAGGGTGTCCCACCACCAAAATAAATGGTTTCAATTTTTTCACCTTCCAGATAATTCTTCTGTAATTCAATTTCATGTTTCAGTGCCTTAATAAATTGCGGCTTTCCCTTTAAAGAATTGCTCTTATAAAAATCACAATAGAAACACAATTGTTTACAAAAAGGTATATGAATATATATTCCGGCCATTATCTTAACAAATATAACCAATCACTGCATTTGCTACTGTCCTGGGCTCTGATGATAAAGAGTAAACGTTTTTTTCGTATTGACTGTTATAGGGCGAGATATTCAGTGTTTTTCCGTCTACAACCAGAGTGCTGCTTCCTCCGGGATCAAATCCCATAGCTTTTTGGATTCCAAGCTCAATCAAAATCTCTGCCATATCAATATGAGTTGCTCCCACCGATTCCCTTATTCTCCCATTAATTGTTAAAACCACCAAATTACCGGAAGGGTCTAAACCTACGGCTATTTTGGGTCCCCGCATATCCGTATAATCCAGTCGTGCTGCCTGCGTTCTGATTGAATTTCGGGTTTCCCATCCTTCTGTTTCCATATTCAGGTTTAACTCTCCATCATCAACCAACAATGGCCCTGCCTCAACAGCGTGCAAAACTTCCTCATATCCTTTTACCTGTATCAGTAATTTTTTATCAATTACTGCAAAACTTTCAGGAAAATTTGATTTATCAAACGATAGGGTTAAACCCACAGGCATAATCTCAACATTTTCCCTTTCTTTCGTTACTATTATCTCTTTTACTACATTGCCTGCCAACCGCAGAATAATCCTTCCATTTCCCTCAATTTCTCGTTGCGGGTATAATAAATCATAGTAACATGGCCGGTCGCCGGGTTTATTGACATTATAATTTTCTTTGGATAGCTCAATGCTTGTATTCCCTTCCGATATAGTAATACCATTGGCTGAGGTTACTCTCTTAATATCCAGTTTTCCATCCTGATAAATCAAAAGCGCTGCCTTATTATATAACGGCGTGGATATGATTTTCCTTTCAGATATTAATAATCCTAAAGGCGAACCAATATAATATTCGGGCAAACCCAATTTTCCAACCAATTCAGGGTTTAGTATATAACCACCATTCCATCCTATTCTTACTTTTTTGTTGTTGTTCTTTTCGAAATCTGAAATGAACTCGGTAACTCTTTTGGTCCCTACCTTGCTTGATAACGTCCGAAATTGCCATTTCCTTTTGGTTTGCGAAATATTTACTTTTGCCATAACACCATTCCATGGAAGTCCATCCTTATACATTCCGCTTATAAATGAGTATTCAATTTCCTTCTTTCCGGCTTTTCCTTTAACCATGTTTTGCAATACATGGTTTATAGGAGAACCTTTTTCCTCGGCATCCTTTTTGATGGTTTCAAATACCTTTTCTTCTCCCAACTTCCGCGTCAATTTCTTAAATAAATCACTTTTCAATACTTCACTAAAATCCCTGGCTGTTTGTATTGGTGTGGGATAGGCCAATGTTGTCCTTACCCCTGCCGGAACGAATTGAATGTACCCACTTTCCTCGGGTATTCCCATAATGTTCGCAGTAATTGGATCTTTTGCTCTCCCAATATGAAAGCGGTCAATGTCTATTATATCCGTCATCACCGCAGCGTTTGTCCTAAGTGAAATAATAAATCCTTTTTTTTCCTTTATCTTTCTTAAAATTTTCAATGGCTTCTCTCCCAGTTGAGCAAAATGAATTCCAACACACCACTGATTTGTCTTTACCACCTGCAATAAACCGTTCTTTAACAACAACTTCAGTTCTTCATCTCTCCCTTCCTTAATATAACTGATTATTTCATTAACACCTGGCCATCTCCATACTGATTTTTCCTGGACAAATAAATACACAGGCTCAATTTTAACGGCATTTTTTTCAATTATATCCTCAGTCAGTTCTTCTTCCAGGCTTAGATTTATACGCGATCTGACTGATTGCAAAGCAAAAAACTCCAATTCATAATTAACCTGCTGTCCTGAAAAAATACCTATTGGTTTATTTTCATGCATTCTTTTAAGTAACTCCTTCCGGTCGTCAATAGCCAGGTTGGAGGAAGATGTCATTTGGGATAAAGCCAAATTCCAGTCAGTGAAAAAATGCCCAACCGAATCAATCTTATTGGTTAATTCGGGTCTGATAATATCAAAAAACAACATATTAATTATTCCTGTCAACTCCTGAATTGTGTAGTCCTGATAAGGATAATATTTCTTATTCCTGTGCCTGTATGAAAACGAATGATCATGTCTGATTTTCTCTTCGCCTTTATGATAAAGAAAAATGTTGTCAACGGCATTATAAAACTCAACAATTTTCCCCTCAGGAAAGAATTTATAATCAAGGTAATTTTCCACTATTTCATTCGCAAAAGTGAACGCCATGCCTCTGATTTCCTGTTCCTCAACCCTGAAATAGCTTGGATCAATTAAAGATTTTAACTTCAGCATGAAAGCAAGCCTTCCAAAGCCAGGCAGATAATGTCTTCTTTTTGCCTTTAAAATAAATTGCAAATCTTTATTATTACATTCACAGCTGTTTATGGTTTTATATTTTTCGATTGTTTTTTTTACGCGCTCAAGAGATTTATTATCAGAACTTAACTGTAAATACAGAACATAACAAATTTCCTTAATATTTTCATTTAGCTCTTCAAGACTATACCGCATTTGAACGGCTTTTTTATTGTGCATTATTTCTTCACTAAATCTGTGTGGGAAAAAGACCCTCTCGAAAATATTTTTAACATGGTTTGTGGTTATCTTTTTCCCATCATATTCAATTACTTCCAACCTTTCCTCCTCTGGTAAATGTTCACCAATTACATTAGAATAAACATCCTCAGGAAAATACCGACTGCAAAAAATTGGAGTACCACATGCAGTCGACTCTATTATTGGTAATCCCCTGCCCTCTGTTTCACTAGGTAGTAACACCAGTGAGGCTATATTATAAAGCTCTGTAATTCCAACGGGGTTTTCAAACTTCTTTTTAAATTTCTCTTTGTCAAGTTCACTAAAAAAGAAAGGCAAGATAAACCTTGTCCCTGAATTCCCTGTCAATTGAATTCAGAAGAATAAAGAAACGCTTTAATAATTTCTCAAAATACCCATAATGACCTCCGGCTATCGGTCCGGTTACCAATATGGTTAGTTTTAGATTTTTTGTCTCCCTGAATTTGTTAGAGAAATCAGAATATTTCAGCAATTTATCAATCAATTCGAAGCCTACTTCGATACGCTTTCGGGAGATAATCCTTGTTGGTTGTAAAAAAACAATATTCTCAGCAAGGAAATTTCTTATAGGTTTTGTTCTCCTGTATCCTACAAGAATGGGTCTTGTGTTATTTTCATTAACCAGCTTTCGTTTAAATACATCTTCGGCAGAATATGCTACCAGAGTATCCTTATACCTGCTGAGAATTTTTTCGAACTGGTAAAAGGTGTTTATCTTTTTCCTCTTACTTGTATTTGTGAATTCAAGTGTGTCAACAGCTGTTCCAATTAGTTTTATATTTGCAGGATTGTGTCCGTTTACATTAATTAGATGTTTATTCTGGTTGTAATTAATGTTCACCGATACCCACGATCTCGATTCCCATGGGAATAAAATTTCAACCAGTGAAAAAAATTCTCCAAGATGTGAATTGATAAAAAAGAAATCGCGAGGACCAGCCTGTGATCTTTTTACTTCAATTTCCGCCGGTCTGCTACCTCCTTCCCAATAGAAATCATGATTATTGCAAATTACCGGTATTCCAAGGTATTCTGATACCAGAACAATAGCCAAAGCAAGAGAAACGTTTCCCGGATTTGAACATACATTTACCGTAAATAACAGCCTGATGTTATTTGTTTCAATGTATTTTGCCAGTTTTTTGGTTATGGTAAGTACTTGTTTCCAGTATTTAACAATCAATGCATTGTATTCAGAGCTTCCTCTTTCCAGCTTTGTAAAAAAGAAATCCTTGTATAGGTCCCAACTGTCAAATCCGTCTGCTTCCTTAATAATAAAACGTTTTGTCCTTGAATCGATTATTTTATACGATTCAGGTTTAAATTGTCCTCCAATATAATGGATATTAATGCCCTGATAGTTTGTACGGTATATTTTCGCATATTTTTCAATTTCAATAGTTACCCCATCAACAGAATATCCAAAGGTAACAAAGGCAATTCCTCCTTTTCTAATATAATCTTTATATTCTTCATACGAACCTTTAAATTCTACAGACGGTACTTTTCTGTATTCCTTCACTCTGTCAATAAACAAACCCAGATCAAACCATGTATTTATTTTTTCTTTCCTTAGCTGTTTCAACATTTCATCTGCTGTTATTCTTTTCTGCATATTTTTTCGCTTACATCGGTTTTAAAAAATGAACCAAATAAATAGATTTAATTCTGATCAAAGTTTATTCAATTTATTTCTTACTTTAATGGCTAAAAATATAATATGTTTATAAGGGCATTCTGGAAATCAATTCTATGGGCTACCATAATTTTTCTACTCAGTTCTATTCCCGGAAAAAATCTTGACAAAGCAAATATCTTCGATCTATTATATATCGATAAGCTGGTCCATGTGTTTTTATATTTTATCCTTACAATATTGCTTATCCCGGGTTTTAAGAAGTTTGTTAATTTTCTTAGTGAAAGATCTTACCTGGTATATTCTTTAGTAATTTCCTTATTTTACGGTATGATAATAGAGATTTTTCAGCTATATGTATTTCATGACCGTAGCGCCGAATTTATGGATATTGTTGCAAATCTGGCTGGCGCATTAATTGCAACATTTTATTATGCTTTCTTTACCAAAAATGATGAGCCAACAATTTAGCCAAATTGCCGTAAAGGTATTTTCTTTACTCTTCTTTCATGACGTCCACCATCGAATGTTGTATTCAGAAAAGCCCTTACAAAAACAATGGCTTGTTCCAGATCGATAAACCGGCCAGGCAATGCGCAAACATTCGCATTATTATGTGCCCTGGCTAATCTTGTTATTTCTGTATTCCAACATAAAGCAGATCTTATTCCCTGATATTTATTCAAGGTCATATTTGCCCCATTTCCACTTCCACATATAACTATTCCAAAATCAAATTCCTTATCCTCCATCGCTCTTGCCAATGGATGAAAATAATCAGGATAATCAACACTTTCCTTTGAATATGTTCCAAAGTCCTTTATTATATACTCTTCACTTGTTAAATAAGATTTTAACTTCTCCTTTAAAAAAAAACCTGCATGATCACTTGATATTGCAATTTTCAACTTTTTCATTTTATCCTTATTTACTATCAAATTTAACAAAATAAATCAATTTAACATCTTTAAGTATTTTTTTATTATCTTAATGCGCTAAATATCAATATTTTAATAATTTTTTCCTATCTATATTTATTTTATTTTCTAATCTTTTTAAGTTATTCATAGATTACCAGCTCCCACTGTCGTTATTCGCTCCTACAATCCAGGTCATTGAACAACCTTATGAAGATTAGCTCTTACTTAATTGTATAAAAATAAATTAACAATCTATATTTAATATTCTGTTAATTTTTTTATATAATTTTTCAAAATTTCACTTGTAATATAAATATTGAAATTCATATAATATTTTCCATGTTTTTTCAAAATTTATTTCTTAAATTTTTTTAACAATAAATATAATTAACAAGGTGTTAATTATTTATATAACATACTGAAAATAAAATATATATAATAAATATATTTGTTAATCAAGTGTTTCGATTTATTTAATATCATAAATTGCAATTAAACAACATTTATTTTATTAACACAATTAACCGAATAAATACATTATATTATAAAAAATATACAAAAGTTATATATACTATGAATGTTAATTATAAAGAATTAAAAGAAAAAGGTTACATCGATAAAGAGATTGTTAATTCCATAAATATTGTTGAAGAGATTAACAAGTTGAAAAAGAATAAAAATGCTATTCTGTTAGCACATTATTATCAGGAAGGGGATGTTCAGGATATTGCTGATTTTGTTGGGGATAGCTTAGGTTTGTCACAAAAGGCAGCAAAAACAAAAGCTGATATTATTGTATTTGCAGGT
>CAZEWS010000124.1:0-7394 GCA_964515985.1 uncultured Rikenellaceae bacterium
TAGTGATTTTGTGTTTTCCAGACTGCAGAATCTGAAGGTATTTACTGTCTTTTTTAAGTTTTACCTTAAGAATTGATAAATTATCCCCGATAAGCTTCTTTATAGATTTGAAAACTTCAGGAGTTAAAGAAAATTGTATAGGTTCAAGATATTGTTTGTCTTCGCTTAACAAATAAACATGACCTCCGTAACCTTTGAACATTTCTTTGGTTTTTCTGGAAAGGATGTCCATGAGTTGAGACAGGCTTTTCCCCTCGTTTACTGCGTTATTTAATTCATTTAATAAAGTAATATCTTCAGTATATTGCCGGTTTCGTTCTTCGGTTTTTTTCCGATCTGTAATATCCCTGAGAATGATCAACAAACCTTTTTTACCTGAATAATTAATAATACTAGCGTTAATTTCTATGTCAGCAACAGTTCCGTCTTTCTTCACAATCTTTGAATCGTAAATGTTTGGAACTTCTTTCCCGGCCATTCTGTTGATATAGTTTTTAGTAATCTTTGAAACTTCAGAAGGATGGATGAATTTCTGAAATGGTTGCCCCAGGGAATCATCTTTTTCGTAACCAGTCATTTGAAATAAGACAGGGTTGGTATATATGATTTTTCCGTTTACGATAATGAGTATCCCGTCCTGTGCCATTTCAACCAGGTTACGGTACTTCTCTTCACTTTCCGTAAGAGCTTTTTCGGCATTCTTTTTTTCCGTTATATCAATGGTGTCTACTACCGTATGGGTTACTACTCCATGTTCGTCTTTATATGGGTAGAAGGTTACTTCATAACAACGGATTCCTGATTTGGGTGTTTCAAACCAGGCCTGGTATCTGATTTCATGATTTGTAAAACTTTTATCCAGGTTGGGCTTTATCACTTCCCTGAAACTTTTTTCTCCCCAAATTTCGGAAATGGACTTACCGATAATTTGTTTCCTTAACAAATTATGGGCATAACAAAATGCATCGTTAATTGCTTCATAGGTATAATTTTTATCAATCAGGGAGAAGAATGATTTTGAGGTATTGATAATAAAATCGTATTTGTTTTTCATGTCTTCCGCTTGCCATCTCTGCTCATGGTCCCTTACTTCAAACATTGCTCTGGTAATGGAAGGTACAAGCCCTGACAAGTGATTCCTGTTAACAAAGCCGGTTGCTCCCAGCTTGTAGGCTTCTATTGCAATATCTTCCCCGCTATCTTCCGAGATGATGATAAAAGGAATGTTGGGACAACTATTCCTGGTTATTTCCAGAGCATTAAGGCAATTACATTGTGGTTTGGAATAACATGAAAATATGATATCATAATTACAAAGGTTAATTTCTTGTTCGAAATCTTCCATGGAATTGACATGTTTCAGGGTAAATTCAATTCCTTCTTCTTTAAGTTTTTTTGAAATGATATCTGCTTCATGAACTTCTTTTTCGAGATACAGAAATTTTAATTTCTTCATTTATTGATACGGTTTGACAGTTACAAATGGATTAAGTCAGTAAAACTAATGGATTAGGGTTTAAAATACCAAAGTATAGCACATTATTTTATTTCACTTGAGAGCTTAATTTATCTACCTCCCGCTTTAATTTCGCTACCATGCTGGTAAGATGATCCTGTGGTAAGGCCGGTTCCGGTAGTTCTGAACTGATGTAATTAATGAATTTCCAGATTTCTTTGATTTCCGTTACATGGATCTCATAGGGTTCATAGATTGGGTTTAAGGAATAAAGTATGATTTTATTTTTATCCCTGATCAGATTTTCAACGATCTTAAAAACAATTCCATCATCCAGGGTAAATACGATGTAGGCAAAACCACTAATGACCGTATTCCAGTCTTGCACATATTCTCCTGTAATCCATGAACCTTCAGTGATGGGAAGCATAGAATCGCCTTTCAATTGAAATGTCCGGTATTTTTTGCTTCTTGACAGAAAAGGCAACTGAAAAGCAGGCAGGGCTTTAATAAATTCAGGATCGGCATAACCGTTTTTATATCCTGCCTTAGCCTTTTCAGGAACCAGTTCAATGTTTTCTTCATTTCCTTGATCGACAGTTGTTGCGAGCACCCGCAACCGACTTCCTTTGATATATACATCATACCCTTTTTCCAACTGAGATAGTTGGCTTTCCGAAAGTTCTTTCAGATTGACTTTCACAAGAGTATCAATGGAGATGTTGAAATAATTCGAGAACAGGATCAAAACAGTAAGGTTTGGGTAAGCTACTTCGTTTTCATACCCACTTAAGGTTGACCGTTTCATTTTCAGGGTAAAGGCTACATCATCCTGTGTCCTCCCCCTGCGTTTTCTTAAAAATTTGATGTTTGAACTAAAATACATGGCAAGTCGTTTTTTTTCGAAAAATTTTGTTTTACATTAAATAAATGGCTATATTATAATCACATTTTTGATTAAATACTAATCAAAAGTAATATAAAGATTTGAATAATACAAGTTTTATAAATCTTTTTTAGAAGAAAAAGGATAGGTTAAGGTTAAGGTTAAGGTTGAGGTGAAGAAGAAGAAGGGGAAGTTGCTGGGTGCTAGGTACTGGGTGTTAGTGGAAAGTCTGGGCCGAAATGTAGAGCCGAATTGTATTCGGCTTGAAAGAAAAATTCAACCACCTCCCCCTCCCTTCGGTCGGGTACTCCCCGCCTGAATGAAAGCCCGTCCGACCAGTCATCCCTGCCTGCCGTTCGGCAGTTCAGGCAGGCGGGCGGAAATTCATTCTTTCGGGCAGGCTCTCCCAAAGGGACTCCTTTTCCCGAAGGTCCCATAGGGATTCCCATGGAAGGAGCTTTCTAAGCCCCACAGGTATCTGCCGAAGGCATGCCTATGGCACCTACGGGAGAGGAGAATTTTAAGAACTGCACTGAAAACCCGAAACCTTGAACACCGAATTATCAACGTAACAATGAACAATAGTAAAAGAAGCATTATTCACCTTGACCTGGATACTTTTTTTGTTTCGGTTGAACGGCTCAAAAACAGCAGACTGAAAGGGAAACCCATTGCTATCGGGGGCACATCCGACCGGGGTGTAGTAGCCAGTTGCAGCTATGAGGCAAGGCAATTTGGTGTAAGTTCGGCAATGCCGATGAAAATGGCACGGAACCTGTGTCCTGATGCCTTGGTTATCAGAGGTGATATGGAATTGTACAGCAAATATTCCAACATGGTTACCGAGATCATTGCAGAGAAAGCACCGTTGTATGAAAAGGCTTCCATCGATGAACATTATGTGGATATTACAGGAATGGACAGGTTTTTTGGCTCCCTGCAATGGACCCGGGAACTTCGCCGGTCTATTATTAAAAACACCGGCTTACCTGTTTCCTTTGGATTATCAGTAAACAAAACCGTTTCGAAAATTGCAACAGGGGAAGCCAAACCCAATGGTGAATTACAGGTTTTGCAAAACCAGGTAACCCCTTTTCTTACGCCTTTATCCATTGGGAAAATACCGATGATCGGGACAAAAACCTTTCATTTACTACGTTCCATGGGTGTTTCCACCATAGGAACCCTGAGCTTGATCCCTGTTGATATGATGGAAAAAGTATTAGGTAAAAACGGAGTGGTAATATGGAAAAAAGCCAATGGCATCGACCCGAATCCGGTAACGCCGTATTTTGAACAAAAATCGATCAGCACGGAACGAACATTTGATAAGGATACCATAGATATTGTTAAAATGAACCAGTTATTGGCGGGCATGGTGGAGAAAACAGCTTTTGAATTGCGGAAAAAACAAAAGCTGACTTCGTGTGTGACGGTAAAGATCCGTTATTCCAATTACGATACACATACCCTCCAAAAGCGCATTCCCTATACTTCGCTTGATCATGTTTTAATTGAAACAGCGAAAGAATTATTTAAAAAGCTTTATCAGCGCAGGATGCTGATCCGGTTAGTTGGTATCAGGCTAAGTCACCTGGTCGGGGGAGTTCAGCAATTAAATATGTTTGAGGATACCCCGGAAATGGTAAAACTATACCTGGCGATGGATAAACTGAGAGAACGGTATGGCAAAAATGCGGTTAAAAGAGCAGTTGGCGTTATGACAAGGGAAGAGATTGAGGAAAGGAAGAAGGTTCACCCCGTGGAATTCCTGATACCCGCCTGCCGGGCAGGCAGGAATCAGGATGCGAAGCAATTCCACGGGGCAAGGGTTGAGGTTGAGGCTAAAGAAAAAATCGAAAAGGGAACCGGGATTACAGAAGAAGCCAGGAATGAAATGGTGACAAAACTTAAAGGCGGATGGTATAACTGCTCGTCCCGATAAACGGGACTCGCGTCATTAGGTGGTTATTAAGTGGTCATTTGATAGTCATACGATAGTCATACAATAGTCATTCGATAGTTTACCCTGTGAAATTGCGAAGCAATATTTCATGGGGTCATTCAGTAGTAATTAGGTGGTTATTAGGCAGTTATTACTTTTATCTTTTTCCTTTTGTCTTTTATCTTGATGGGTAATCAGACAGCTATTAAGTTGTATTTAATTGATTATTAGGTAGTTAAGGGAAAGTTAGATGCTGGAAAAGTGGCAGCTGCAGGAGGCAGGAATAAGTAGGCGATAGACAGTAAGCAAAAAGTGCTTGGGGCATGGAGCGAAGAGGCGATAAGGTGAAGAAGCGAGAGAGCGAAGGAGTGACTGGGTGACTGGGTGAAGGGGCAGCAGGCAGTAGGACGAAGCTCCCTGCCAGAATGACTTCGGTCGGGCTGGCGGTTCGTCATTTTGTTGAGGTTGAGGTGGAAGTAGCAGCCTGTCCGGCTACTGACGGATAGCAGGAATAAGTCTCCAGTCAACAGTCTCCAGTAAGAGAGCAAAGAGCAAAATTCCCCTCCTGGCCAGTGCCACAGGCATCCCTACGGGGGAGGCCTGCCCCGTGAAATGTGTTTTTTCATTAATGATTTCATGGGGGGTGTCCCGAGCATCAGCGAGGGACGGGGTGGTTGTTTAACTAAGAATCAACCACCTCCCCCTCCCGTTGGTCGGGTACTCCTCCTTTCCAAGGAGGAGAATTTTAAGAACTGCTCTGAAAACCCGGAATACGGAACTCGAAACATGGAACCCAGAATCCATAACCGTAACTCGTATAATGGAACCAGAACGTTTGGTTGGAACGAAGTGGAAACCAAACTTCACGAGCAGGTGGTGGGAAGGCTTGTGGGAGTGAGTAAACTGAGAACCGAGAACTGAGAACCGAAAACATGTATTTAAATACCCATTCCTATTACAGCCTGCGTTACGGGACCTTACCGGTTAAAAAAATTGTCAGGGAGGCAAAAAAGAAAGATATAAAAGCCCTGGCGGTGACTGACATTAATAATTCGACCGGGGTGCTGGATTTTGTAAAAATTTGCCGGCAAGAAAAAATACATCCTATAGCCGGGATTGAATTCAGAGACGGTGATCAACTCTTATATGTTGCTCTTGCCAAAAACAATGAAGGATTCAGGGAAATCAATGAGTTTTTGAGCCGGCATAATTTATCCGGCACACCTCTTCCCTACCCCGGACCTGCATTTAACCATGTTTATACCATTTATCCTTTTGAAAACATACCCTCCGAAAAGCTAAAGGAAAACGAGTTCATTGGCATACGGCCATTTTCGCTCAGGAAACTTTTATCATCAAAATTCCGGCACGACCAAACCAAATTGATGATCCTGCACCCCGTTAGTTTTATCGATAATGCCGGTTATGAACTGCATAAACATCTCAGGGCTATTGATCATAATACCCTGTTAAGCAAATTACAATCCCATCAATATGCCGGACCGGATGAACGGTTTTATCCTCTGGATCATTTAACCAAGATTTTCGGAAGCTATCCACAAATCATCAGGAATACCGAAAAAATAACGGAATCCTGTTCATTTGAATTCGATTTTAAAACCTATAAGAACAAGAAAACATTTACGGGCAGCTCTTATGATGACAAACTTTTATTGGAAAAATTAACCCTCGATGGCCTTGAATACCGGTATGGGAAAGATAACCGGGAAGCAGCAAAGAGAGTGCAGCATGAATTGGAGATCATCGACCGCCTGGGTTTTTCTTCTTATTTTCTGATCACATGGGATATTATCCGGTATTCCCTAACCAGGGGATTTTATCATGTTGGTCGCGGAAGCGGCGCAAACTCAGTGGTCGCTTACTGCCTTAAGATCACCAACGTAGATCCCATAGAACTAAACCTGTATTTTGAACGGTTTATCAATCCCAGGCGAACCAGTCCGCCTGATTTTGATATTGATTATTCCTGGAAGGAACGTGATGAAGTGGTTGATTACATATTTAAACGTTATGGACGAAACCATACGGCTTTACTGGGAACAATCTCCACTTTCAGGGGAAAATCGATCATTCGTGAACTGGGAAAAGTGTACGGATTACCAAAGCCTGAAATCGATTCTTTAATTGATCATCCGGAAGCGGAAATCAATCATAACGAAGTTACCGATAAAATTTTTTCTGCCGGTTTGCTGATGGCAGATTTTCCTAATTTAAGAAGCATACACGCAGGGGGAATCCTGATTTCCGAAGAACCCATTACGTGCTATACTGCCCTTGATCTTCCACCAAAAGGCTATCCAACCACCCAGTGGGACATGTATGTTGCAGAAGATATCGGATTTGAAAAACTGGATATCCTGAGCCAGCGGGGAATAGGCCATATAAGGGAAAGCGCTGAGATCATCGGGGAAAACAAAGGAATAAAAGTGGATGTACATACCATTCAGGATTTTATTAAGGATGAAAAAGTGCGGAAAATGCTGAGAACCGGTGAAACAAAGGGTTGTTTTTACATTGAAAGTCCTTCCATGCGGGGATTGCTTCAAAAACTACGTTGTGATAATTACCTGAACCTTGTTGCTGCCAGTTCCATTATTCGTCCGGGAGTGGCCCGCTCGGGAATGATGAGGGAATATATCCACCGTTTCCATCACCCTGACGATTTTGAATATATCCATCCGGTAATGAAAGAACAGCTAGAGGAAACCTATGGAATAATGGTTTACCAGGAAGATGTGTTAAAGGTCTGTTTTTATTTTGCCGGGTTAGACCTGGCTGATGCTGATGTGCTCAGAAGAGCCATGAGCGGAAAGTTCCGTGGGAAAAAAGAATTCAGCCGTATCGTTAAGAAATTCTTTGACAATTGTAAATCGCGGGGATATCCCGATAAAATTACCAGGGAAGTGTGGCGACAGATTGAATCCTTTGCCGGATATTCTTTTTCAAAGGCTCATTCCGCTTCCTATGCAGTGGAAAGTTTCCAGAGCCTTTATCTTAAAGCTCATTTTCCGCTTGAATTCATGGTAGCCGTTATTAACAATTTTGGAGGTTTTTACCGTACCTGGGTGTATGTCCACGAAGCGAAA
>CAZEWS010000124.1:7479-10233 GCA_964515985.1 uncultured Rikenellaceae bacterium
GAGCAAATATCAGGCTTCCTTGCGTGAATCAAAGTAATTATACAACAACCATTTATGAAAGGGACATTTACCTGGGTTTTGTTCATGTTCAGAACCTGGAAACAGCAATTGGGCAAACTATTTCTAAAGAAAGAGAGAGAAACGGGCCGTTTTCCAGCCTTGAAGATTTTACCGGCCGGGTAAGCATTGGTATTGAACAATTGATTATCCTGATCCGGATTGATGCTTTCCGGTTTACTGAAAAACCCAAAAAGCAGTTATTGTGGGAAGCGCATGTTCTATTGGGCAAAAGTAAAGGGGTGGAATCCGGGCCTGCTCTTTTTCAATCCGGCATGAAACGCTACAAACTTCCTTCCCTGACCCAAAGCCGGCTGGAAGATGCTTACGACGAAATCGAATTGCTGGGCTTTCCGGTCACCCTCTCCTGGTTCGACTTTCTACAAACTTCTTTCCGGGGAGATATCAGGGTCAGAGAGCTTAAAAAACATCTAGGTAAAAAAGTCAGGATGGCAGGACATCTTGTAACGATCAAGTATATTAAGACCGTTAAGAACGAGTGGATGCATTTCGCTTCTTTTATTGATTCGGAAGGTGAGTATTTTGATACCGTTCATTTTCCTCAATCCATTAAAAAATATCCGTTCCGCGGATCAGGAACCTATCTGATTCTGGGTAAGGTTGTGGAAGATTTTGGTTTTCAAAGCCTGGAAGTTGAGAAAATGGCAAAATTGCCAACCGTTAAAGACCCGAGGTACGATTGATGAATATAGGCTGAGGCTAAGGCTGAGGATGACGTGGGAGTAGCAGTCCCAGTCGATGAAATTGTTGAATTGTTAAATTGTTGAAAACCATGAATGATAATTAATGACACGAGGGCGAAGCCCGAGTTAATGACCATAAATGACAGCGTCAGCGAATGACAGTGAATTTGAAACACAGAACCAAACTGGAAACTAAGAACTGACCAAAAACCGAGAACTGAGAACCAGGAACCAGTTCTGTAGAGCCGAATTGTATTCGGCTGGGGAAAGACCTGCCAGAGTTTGTAACAAATTTACTCGTACCCCGACTTCAGTTCGGGTTACGAGTAAATTAATGCTGGCAGGTATTATTAATACTCTCTAATCCCGCCAGACTGCTCAAAGCCGACGAATCAATGAGTAGCCTCTAAACCAAATCTCGTTCATATTTCTTCACTCCGAATGGAATTCGGAGCTACAAAAAAACGACTCGGAGAGTCGTTCTACAGTTCAGGTTATGCCGTAGGCATCCCTATGGGAAAAACCAGGAACCATTTCCAGTGGCAGCCTGGAATATCACTGATCCAGGCTCAGGATACTTAATTAACATATGCATTTCCTTGGATTTATTGTATCGAAAAGGTATATTTAATCACTTAACCGACATGCAGAAAAGGTAAATAAATGCAATGTATTTAGCCATTCATTGTAAACCATTTAAAACAAACACCTAACTTTTCAACAATATTATGTGGATAAATCGAATTTAAATTCTTACTTCGATTAAGTATCTTTGTAATAAATGACAAAAAATGAAAGTAATAAAGCTATCAGATTATAAAAGTACTCTTGCTAAAGATTTTATAACTGATGTTGAACAGAAAAATTATGAAGCAATCCTAGCTGACCCACCTTGGAGGTTTCAAAATAGAACTGGTAAAATGGCACCAGAACACAAAAGACTTAATCGTTACCCAACATTATCTCTTGATGAAATTAAAGAAATTCCAGCCCATCTTGTTGCTAATAATAATAGTCATTTGTATTTATGGGTTCCAAATGCTTTATTAAAAGAAGGATTAGATGTATTGGAAGCTTGGGGATTTAAGTATA
Source organism: uncultured Rikenellaceae bacterium (assembly GCA_964515985.1). Lineage (GTDB taxonomy): Bacteria > Bacteroidota > Bacteroidia > Bacteroidales > VadinHA17 > CAZEWS01. The sequence continues at coordinate 9,333 of CAZEWS010000124.1, forward strand.
AATCAAATATTTAGTAATTATCGGCCCAACTGAAATGACTGATGAAGCTCAATCCTATATAGAGTTATTATGAAACAAATTCAACATCCCAATATACTATCAATACTACGATTTAAAAACAAACACATTAGATAATCCAAAATAAAACGGCCTACAAAAAATAAAGATTAAACCCTCTGGTTGGCGGAGAGTAACCGATTTTGCATGAATCTGCGATGGCAGTTGTACCGGTATCTCAGTTTTCAAACGTATATCTTACAATAGTCGAACAACTATGATGTTCAAATTCACCTGCCAGTTCCCAGCGCTCAATCCGTCGGACCGAATGAATCGGTCGGACGGGCTCTCGCCCTCGAATCACAAACATCAAAATACAAAACTCTAAACACTTAACACAGAACCTTACCCTGAAGGGGTAGAACCTGCCTGCACGGCAGGCAGGCTTTGAATTACCACCGGTGAAACCAATGGATTATACTGCTGCACTCACGGCAACCCCGGATAGGGGTTGAACTCTTTCAAGTTATTAAATTCAACCCTTTCAGGGTTGCGGATTACTTTCATTCTTTCTACCCGGCACTTCGTACCGGGTTATTCAAAGTTAAATCCTGTTTGGGATTTTTTTCAGCATCCTCGAACGTTTCCGGTGAAACCGGAAACCTCATGACCAGGTCTGCGGGAAAGACAGAGGGAGGGGAGTAAATGGCAACTGAATTGAAGATTCAGGCCATTTCGGGACCAGAAACCTGTTCTTTAATGAAAATCATTCCGGTAAATGGAACGGCTTGAAAGCTCCTTCATCCTTCTGAATCCGGTAATCCATAAATAAATGATAAAAGGAATAAACAGGATCATAAATATTTCCATATTAGCCATCAGACAAAAGTTGTATATGCCATGT
>CAZEWS010000125.1:0-10208 GCA_964515985.1 uncultured Rikenellaceae bacterium
CTTGCTATTTCCTTGCTATTTCCTTGCTATTTCCTTGCTATTTCCTTGCTATTTCTATATTTTTTATCATTGAATCCAGCTCTTCTATTACTGCCCTTTAGCCCTTGATAAGAACATCTTTTTCTTCATCGTTAATATAATATAATATAATGTCCTTGATACTAAGGATTGATTATTAAGTTCATAACTATTTCTTCTTGATATCCTTAGCCTTGACCACTTTGTTCCAAAATTAGAGGATAACTTTAATTTTTTCTATTCTTTTTAATTAATTTGCGAAACTATGTTCTTATTTTTTAAGTAGCTTTGTCTTTCCAAAATATATATTCAAGAATAAACCATTATGTGCGACACTTGTGGTTGTGGAGAACCAGGAAAACCGGTTATTATTCGAAAACCCGGAGAACCGGAAGATCCGGAAGAACACCAGCATACTTATTCTCATAGTCATGTTCATTCGCATGGAGATGAAGCACATGATCATGAACATGACCATTCCTATTTGCATCATCATGATCATAACAAACAAGGACACGATCATGATCACTCCCATGACCATTCACACGATCCGCATCATCATACGCATGGAACAGAGATCACTGTTGAACGGGACATACTGAATAAGAATAATTTAATTGCTGAAAGGAACCGGGGCTATTTTGATGCAAAAAATATTCTTGCCCTGAACCTTGTTAGTTCTCCGGGTTCCGGAAAAACCAGCCTGATAGAAAAAACGATAAAAGACCTGGGGAAAGAGGTCAAATTTTTTATCATTGAAGGGGATCAGCAAACCATGAATGATGCAATGCGGATTGAAGCTGTGGGTGCACCGGTCGTCCAGATCAATACGGGCGAAGGTTGTCACCTCGATTCAGATATGATTAACCGGGCTGTGAAAAAACTTGAGGTAGAAGATAATTCATGCCTTATTATTGAAAATGTAGGGAACCTGATTTGCCCGGCTCTCTTCGATTTGGGAGAGTCAAAAAGGGTAGTCATAATGAGTGTTGCAGAAGGGGAGGATAAACCCCTAAAATATCCTACCATGTTCCAATTCTCTGATTTATGTATTATTAATAAAACAGATCTCCTGCCATATGTCGATTTTGATATGAAAAATGCCAGGGAATATGCCCTTCGTGTTAACCATCACCTGCAGATTTTTGAATTGAGTGTAAAAACAGGAGAAGGATTACAACATTGGTATAGGTGGCTTAAAAATCAGAAGTCAGGCTAACACGATTAATTTTTATAGGATTATCCAGCCAAATCCGGATTTACCCCGTTGGAAATTCCTGCTGGGTAAATCGGAATTAACAAAAAACAATCTCCAAATCTCAAATAATTTTCAAAATCCAAATTTCAATTTTCAAAACAAACAATACAAAAATCAAACAAATGTTTGGGCATTAGAAATTGTGCCGAAGGCATCGCTTGGCGAGAATTTTGGAGTTTGATTAGAGCAATTAGATTAATTTAGAGTAATTAGAAATTAAACAATAGCCAACATGTTGGTAAAAGTTACGACCTAAACGCCTATTGGTTCAATGTAAAATAGATAAGACTTTCCATTTCATTGGCGAGATCAATGTTGTTTATATAAACATTCTTCGGGTGGTTCAAATTAATGGGGCTGAAATTGATTATTCCCTGAATACCACTGGCGATTAACCTGTTACAAACTTCCTGAGCTGCAGGTTTGGGTACTGCAATAATTGCAATTTTCACATTGTACATTTTTACAATCCTTGAAATATCTTCCACCGGATAAACCGGAATTTTATAGCTTTTGGTTTGTTTTGAAGGGTCAATGTCGAAGGCTGCACAGATCACGATCTTATGTTGTGCAAAGCCTTTGTAATTTGATAAAGCCTTGCCGATATTCCCCAGGCCGACCAAAATGACGTTTTGATCTTTATCCTTTTTAAAAATGATATCCAGGGCTTCCAGAAGATGATCAATTTCATAACCAGCCTTCCGTTTCCCTTTGATACCGAATTTTGAAAAATCTTTTCTCACTTGTTCCGGGCTTACACTGGCTTCCCTTCCCAGGTTGTAGGAATAAACCACTTCGAACCCCAATTCCTTTAATTTTAATAAACACTGCCTGTAAACAAGCAGCCGCCTGATATTGTTCTTAAGATACATTTTGTTACTAATTTCACAATAAATTTAATAATTTAAATAAAGAATATTTTTAAATTAGACTTGAAAAAATTGCTTTTTAAAACCAAGTCAAAGTAAATCAATCAATTAATTATATTAAGTATATGTTTGATAACATTATGACAGTTTATAGTGTGAAAAAGTTGTTAACGGGTATTCCGGGGCCTTGGATTATAATGAATTATTTTCTTATGCCAAGGGTATCCCAGGGGTAGGGCCCGTTTGGTACTCTACAGATGTGCCGTTGTATGATAAACAGGCAATGGCAGACCTGATCAAAGAACAACAATTAAAACGCATAGTCGTAGCGGGTGATACACCTGGTATGGTAAAACCTTTTTTGACCGGCGCCATGGTGATAGCTGGAAATAATCCGGAAGACATCGTTTTAGCCAGTTTCAGAGAATATGGTGCAACTGACAATACGAAGATCGACCGGGCTAAAGGGGTTTTATTTTGTATTGCACTTGGTGTTACTTTTGCAGAAGCTGCCCTACCTGAGGAAACCGATGTTCATCCGGATACTTTGGTCATAGGAGGTGGTATTGCCGGTATTCAGGCTTCTTTGGAAATTGCCAATGGCAACCAGAAGGTTTACCTGGTGGAACGAACCGGTACTATAGGTGGTCATATGGCTATGTTTGACAAAACTTTTCCTACACTCGATTGTGCCGCTTGTATCCTGACGCCAAAAATGGTTGAGGTTGGCCAGCATCAGAATATCGAGCTGTTGACCGATAGTGAGGTCAATGGAGTTACAGGCGAACCCGGGAATTACAAGGTAAAGATTCTGAATAAAGCCAGGCGCGTCGATCTTGCTACCTGTATAGGTTGCGGGATCTGTTCGGAAAAATGTCCGGCAAAAGCGCCCAGTGAGTTCGATAATGGGACAACCTTACGCAAAGCAATCTATATTCCGTTTCCACAGGCTGTTCCAAATAAATATCTGATTGATGCTGATAGTTGTATTTATGTACAAAAAGGGAAATGTGGGGTTTGTGTAAAGGTATGCCCTGTTGAAGGTTGTATAGATCTTGATGCAAAGGACCAGGAAATGGAAATCACTGTGGGAAATATAATTGTAGCAACCGGCTTTAAGCCATTTGATGCCGGAAAGATAGACCGGTTTGGATATGGGAAATATCCACAGGTAATAACCTCACTTGAACTTGAACGGCTGATTAATGCAGCCGGTCCAACCGAAGGTAATATTCATTTCAGAAGCCAGGATAAAAAAGGGAACTGGATATTCTCAGTTGAAAGTGGTATGCCCAAGAGCTTTGCAATAATTCATTGTGTTGGCAGCCGGGATGAAAATTATAATAAGTATTGTTCACGTGTTTGCTGTATGTATTCGTTAAAACTGGCTCATCTGATTAAGGAAAAACTGGAAGATGCTGATGTTTTTGAATACTATATTGATATGAGAGCCTTCGGTAAAGGATATGAGGAATTTTATGAACGAATCGAGAATGAGGGGATCCATATTGTTCGCGGCCGTACGGCAAAAATTGAGGAACGTAATGGCAGGCTTATGGTCCGAAGTGAGGATATTCTTAACGACCAGCTCATCGAACAGGAGGTTGATATGGTGGTTCTTTCTATTGGACTTGAGCCCAGGGAGGACGCGGCTGAACTTGCCGAAATACTAGGTATCTCAACAGAGGAGGAAGGCTGGTTCACCGAAGCAAATTACAATACCGACCCTGTCAACACATTTGTCGGTGGTATTACAATAGCAGGAGTTTGCCAGGGCCCTAAAGATATTCCTGATGCCGTGGCTCAGGGATCTGCTGCTGCAGCTCGTGTACTACAAAGTATTGTAAAAGGAAAAGTTAAAAAGAGTATTAAAGATATACCGCTTGAAAAAATAGAAGAAAAAGCAAAACAATTTTCAAATAGTATGGAGGGAAAATCATGAGCACACGAGTAAACCCAGGCTTAATTAAAGAAATGTCCAAATTTGGTATGGGCTCCTGGAATGCCTGTTTTCATTGCGGGAATTGCACTGCTGTTTGTTCCTTGACCGAGGAAGGCATACTTTTTCCCAGGAAAGAGATACGGGCTTTGCAGATGGGACTGAAAGATAAGCTGGCTACCAGTGTTGAACCCTGGTTATGTTATTATTGCGGCGACTGTACAGAAACTTGTCCGAGAGATGCAAATCCCGGTGAATTGATGATGTCAGTAAGAAGGTGGCTTACTGCAAAATATGACTGGACTGGTCTTGCCGGTCTATTCTACAAATCACTCTCTGCATTGATAATTGCATTTGTATTAATTGCCATTGGTATTGTTACAATAGGTTTTGTTAAAGATTTCAACCCCGGGGCCGTAATGCATTTCGGACACAGTTTGGAATTTTATCTGATTTTAACTGTTTTTACCATAATATTAGTACCTAACATTCTGCGAATGTTTTATTTTACGGTAATAAAAGCTAAAGTAAACGCTCCTTTTGGCTCATATATTGCCGCGATCGGAAGTCTTATCGTACATATGTTTACACAAGTCAAGACATTGAAATGTGACAAACAAACAGTCCGGTGGCTTGAACATTTCCTGGTTGTTATTGGATATTTAGGTCTGCTTGTAATAACGGTTTTCCTGGATTGGTTCGGAACAGAAAACCGGATAATTATTTATATGGGATATATAACAGGCGGTCTTGTATTTGTTTTTACTTTCCTTCTTATGTTTTCCCGATTAAGTAAAGCCAGGGAACTTAACAAGTATTCCCAGCCAACAGATTGGTTTTTTATCATTTGGCTGTTTTTAATGGGATTTACGGCATTTCTGGTACGTCTCTTTATAGATATTGATCTGCTAAACGACCATTTTTGGATATATATGGTCCATTTAATAGTTATTTCTCAATGGGGAATGTTACTTGTACCATTTGGAAAGTGGACTCATTTTCTGTACCGTTCGTTTGCAGTTTCTTTTGCAAACCTTAAAAAAGCAGCTTATAAAGATAAGCTGGCAACTGCAGCATAATTCAAAATTTGAAGAAAAATGGAAGAAGAAAAAAGAATAGGCGTATACGTATGCTGGTGCGGAACCAACATTGCCAAAATGGTTGATGTTGTTGACGTAGCCAAAGAAATTGGAAAATTACCCAATGTTGTCATTGCCAAGGATTATAAATATATGTGTTCTGATCCCGGGCAGGAACTCATCATAAAAGATATCAAAGAGCACAATTTAGACCGTGTTGTTGTAGCAGCATGTTCGCCCCGGATACACGAATTAACTTTCCGGAAAGCGCTGCAAAATGCCGGTTTGAATCCCTATATGTTTGAAATGGCAAATATCCGTGAACAGGTATCCTGGGTTCATACTGACCGGGGTGAAGCTACAAGGAAAGCAAAATCGCTGGTAGCAGCTGCTGTTAACCGGATAACCTGGCATGAATCACTGGATAAACGAACCGTTGATATTAATCCTGCCACAATGATTGTAGGAGGTGGTATTGCAGGTATTTCCGCAGTCCTTGAAATTGGCAACAGCGGAAGAAAAGTATTTCTGATTGAAAAAGAAGACAAGCTTGGAGGGCATTTGGCAGGAGTGGATCTTACTTTCCCTTATATGTATAGCGCTGACCAGATACTGAAGCCACTGATCAAACAAGTTACCAATCATCCGAATATAGAAGTCTTTCTGAATACTCAGATTGATGAAGTTTTTGGCTATGTTGGAAATTTCGAAACTAAAATTACTCCCGGCGATGGTAAAGAGGTAGAATTAAAATTTGGGAATGTTATTGTAGCATCCGGCCTTAAACCGTACGATCCGGGTGGAATTGAAAATTATGGTTATGGAAAATTGCCCAATGTGATCACTTCTCTTGAATTTGAACAAATGCTGAAAAAAGGTAAGATTGTTACAAAGGAAGGGGTAGAACCCAAAAATGTTGCCATAATTCACTGTGTTGGAAGCCGTAATAAGGATTATCATGAGTATTGTTCACGGATTTGTTGTATGACGGCATTGAAATTTTCCAACCAGCTTCGTTCTGCACTTCCTGATACCAATATTTTCGAATGTTATGCCGATATAAGATCATTCGGAAAGGGATGTGAAGAATTTTATGCTCAAACTTCAGGAAAGGATATAATGTTCCTGATGTTTGACCAGAAAAATGATTTACCCAGGATAAGAAAAGCGGAGCCAAAGGATGAGTGTGATATGCTCATTGAATTTAACGAATTGCTTTCCGGCGAAGACATTGAAGTTCCTGCAGATATGGTTATTTTAATGGTTGCGTTGGAAGCACAGGAAAATGCCAGGGATATTGCACATGCTGTTGGTGTCAGCATGTGCGGAAATGAGTTTTACATTGAGAGGCATCCAAAACTGGACCCTGTTGCTACCACAACCGATGGCGTATACATTGTTGGCGGATGTCAGTCACCGAAAGATATTCCTGATTCCATTTCCCAGGCAAGAGCAGCGGCAGCAAGGATCCTGGCAACCATAAATATTGGACAGGTTGAAGTTGAAGTTACTACCGCTGTTGTAAATGAAGATATTTGCTGCGGGTGTCAGACCTGCGTAAATGTATGTCCGTATACAGCTATTAGTTTCGATGAAGAAAAAGGAGTTTCTGTAGTTAACGAAGTATTATGTAAAGGATGCGGAACTTGCGGATCGACCTGCCCAACAGGTGCAATCCGGTCCAGGCACTTTACCGATAAACAAATTCTCTCTCAGATTGAGGGATTAATGTCAACATCAATAGAGTTACAGGAGGTATAAAATTATGAGTTACGAACCGACCATTGTAGCATTTTTATGTAACTGGTGCTCCTATACAGGAGCTGATCTTGCCGGAACATCACGTATGAAGTATGCTTCGAATGTAAGAATCATACGTGTCATGTGCTCCGGCCGTGTAGAACCAACTTTTGTGCTGTCAGCATTCAAGGAAGGTGCTGATGGGGTCCTGATTTGTGGTTGTCACCCTGGTGATTGCCATTATCATGAAGGAAATTATAAATGTTTACGCAGGTATCATCTGCTGCAAAAATATATTCAACAAATGGGACTGGATAAGGACCGCCTCAGACTGGAATGGATTAGTGCCAGTGAGGGAAGACAATTTGCCGAATTGGTGGATTCATACACTGAAACAGTTAAAAATCTTGGTCCTTGTAAAATAAAACAAGTAATTGAAACATTAACATAAGAGGAGGCAAATCTATGGCAAAAGAAGAGAAACCGAAAATAAAAATGGCCGTTTACTGGGGAGCAGCCTGCGGTGGATGCTGTGTTTCAGTCTTGGATGTTCATGAAAAGCTGTTTGATGTTGTTGCAACTGCCGACCTGGTATTCTGGCCCATAGCACTTGACATAAAGTATAAGGATGTTGAAGCAATGCCGGATGGAGATATTGATTTAACTTTATACAACGGGGCTGTCAGGAATAGTGAAAATGAGCATCTCGCCAAATTGTTAAGACAAAAATCAAAAATCCTTGTGGCATACGGTTCCTGTTCGCATATGGGAGGAATTCCGGGACTTGCCAATTTCAGTACCAGGGAGGAATTATTCAAACGTATCTATGATACAACAGAGTCGACTGAAAATCCCGATAATATCAGACCTCAACCGGAATATAAAGTAGCTGAAGGAGTATTGGAACTTCCCGAGTTTTACAATGATGTACGAACACTGGACCAGGTGGTTGATGTCGATTATTATTTACCTGGTTGTCCGCCTCAAACAGAACGTTTGGTTGAAGTCTTTATGGCAATTGTAACCGGTGCTGAATTGCCTCCGAAGGGATCGGTTGTTGGAGCGCTTGATAAATCACAATGCGATGAATGTCCACGGGAAAAGAGTGATAATAAGTTGGTCAAGAGGTTTTACAGACCTTTTGAGATTGAAGATGACGGTAAAACTTGTTTTCTCGAACAGGGGGTGATTTGTTTGGGTCCGGCAACACGAGGTGGGTGCGGTGCTCGCTGTATTGAAGGAAATGCACCCTGTCGAGGCTGTTATGGTCCGCCACCCGATGTTCCAGATCCTGGTGCTAAAATGATGTCAGCCATTGCTACCATGATTGATGAAAATGAACCGGAAGCAATTGAAAAAGTAATCGATACAATTGTTGATCCAGCCGGAACGTTCTACCGTTTTAGTCTGCCCGGCTCAATTCTTAGGAGGAAAATAACATGAAACAAATAACCATTGATCCGATAACCCGTCTTGAAGGCCATGGAAAAATAGAAATTTTTCTGAAAGATGACGGTGATGTTGAGAATGTCTATTTCCAGGTACCCGAGTTAAGGGGATTCGAAAAGTTTCTTGAAGGTCGCTGTGTTGAAGAAGCTTCACAAATTGTAACAAAAATCTGCGGAGTTTGCCCGGGTTGTCATCATATGGCTTCAGGTAAAGCTGCCGATGCCGTTTATGGAGTCGAACCTCCACCAACGGCAAAAAAAATACGTGAGTTGTTTTATATGGCCCATTTTATACACAGTCATATCGCTCATTTTTATGCACTGGCAGCACCTGATTTCGTAGTGGGACCTACCGCTCCTGCGGGTGAGAGAAATGTCCTTGGTCTAATTGCGAAAGTAGGTGTTGATATTGGTACGGAAGTCCTCAAACAAAGAAGAATTGCCCAGGAAATTCAGGCCTTACTGGCCGGTCATCAAACCCATAATGTGCTGGTTATCCCCGGGGGAGTAAGAAAAGGCTTAACCGAAGAACAAAGAGCCGATATTGAAGAAAAATCAAAAGGATTTGTGGAATTTTCGAAGTTCTCTCTGAAACTATTTGAAGATGTGGTTCTGGGCAATAAGGAATATGTTGACATTATTCTGAATGGGCCTTATTTTTTGAAAATCCATTCCATGGGTTTGGTTGATGCAAACAATAAGGTTAATTTTTACGATGGAAAAGTCAGGGTTGTTGATACTGAAGGTAAAGAATTGTGTAAATACACTGAGAATGAATACAGGGAGTATGTTGCTGAAAGAGTGGAACCCTGGAGCTACCTGAAATTCCCTTATCTAAAGAAGATAGGTTGGAAGGGCTTTGTTGATGGTCAGGATTCTGGAGTATATCATGCTACACCTCTATCAAGATTGAATGCTGCTGATGGTATGGCTACACCACTGGCACAAAAAGAATACGAAAAAATGTATGAAACACTGGGTGGGAAGCCGGTTCATGCAACGCTTGCCATGCACTGGGCAAGGTTAATTGAATTGCTTTACAGTGCTGAAAGAAGCCTTGAACTAGTTACCGATCCTGATATTACAGGAAAAAAGTTGCGGGTACCTTTGAACAATAAACCTGACGAAGGTATCGGTATCGTTGAAGCTCAGCGGGGAACCCTTACACATCATTATTGGACTGATGAAAAGGGTATTATTACAAAAGCCAATATCATAGTTGGTACAACAAATAATAATGCAGCCATTTGTATGTCACTTAAGAAAGCTGCACAGGGATTGATTAAAAAAGGTGTTGAGGTTACCGATGGAATCCTGAATATGATAGAAATGGCATTCCGGGCTTATGATCCGTGTTTCTCCTGTGCAACACACCGGCTGCCGGGAGACATGCCTCTGGTGATAAATTTCAGGGATAAGGACGGTAAAGTTATCCGGACTGTTAAAAGAGATTGATCATTCATCGATTTTGATGGGATTCTGATTATTTGAAAAAATGAAGGAAGGGATTCAAAGGGGTAAAACCCTGGTGCTGGGAATGGGGAATGAAATTCTTATGGATGATGGTATTGGCCCCAGGTTGGCAAATCGTCTGAAATCATCTCTGCCACACCCCAGTACTACCTATGAGACAGCATGGGTTGGAGGATTGGAAATCCTTGAGTATATTCAGGGATTTCAATATGTTATCTTCATCGATGGTATAAGAACCAAAAATGGTATGCCGGGTGATGTATATTATTTCACACCGGAAGATTATAAGGAAACTCTCCATTTATCTAACTTGCACGATGTTTCTTTTTTAACAGCTATTGAACTTGGTGAAAGCCTTGGATACCAATTACCTGAATCGATATT
>CAZEWS010000126.1:0-10060 GCA_964515985.1 uncultured Rikenellaceae bacterium
TCATTCGCTTCGCTGTCATTTGGCTTCGCCGTCATTGGAAAAACAATGAATGACTGTAAGCTAATAGCACTAAATTTGACAACCCCGCCTAAGGTGGCTTTATTTTAAAACTTGTTTCGAAAATAACCTAGGTTCTTGTTAAAATATAAATGGTTACTAACGATAGTGAAATTCCGACCCAATTAATTTTTTTGAACTTTTCTCTGAACAAAACAAGACTCATAAGAACTGAAAAACTTACGATCCCGATATGGTTTATCCCAAATACCACGGAACTATCCAGGTTGCTATGCGATAATGCCTGAATAAAAAAATACAAGGATCCAAGATTTGCGACTCCTAACAATACACCTCCAACCCATAATTTGATCGAATGAAAACTGGTATCGGAATGCTTAAAAAAACGAAATAGGATGCCTGATACCGCGGAGATCAAAAACAGGAAAGTTGTAAAAAGTAAAAGGTTCTCATCCCTAAGGTGTTCTGCTTGCGCAAATTTCACAAGGGAATCAACAATTCCCATACCAAGGAATATAATTACAGGCAGGATGAAATATTTTTTTGGTATTGTCTCTTTACGAAACATGGTGAAGATTAATGCCGGCAACGCAAGGCTAATCCCGATGATCTTCCATAAACCAACCATTTCATTATAATAAATTATACTGAATGTAATGGGTATTATCACAGCCATTCTTCCTGATACGGCTGCCACTGTTACTCCCATCTTTTGAGTTGTAACTCCGATTACATAAAACAGCACAATAAAGGAAATACCTATAATGATTGCTATGGGTATCCATGGCGCTTCAAAAATTGAAAAAAAAGAATAATCTGATTTATTCAGGATAAATCCCAGTGCTGAAGCCGTCAGGTAGTTTATAATGATTGCATTGAATGTGTTGATTTTAAACCGTTCAAAGTATTTAAAGATAACTACAATTGCTGTGGAGCAAATGATGCTGAATAATAAAAATATCATTATGCTGGTAAAAGTAATTATATTTGAATGTTTAAAATCCCATTTTTATAATTTAAATAATTAAAGATTCACGCAAAGCACGGTAAGAAGACGCAAAGCTCGCAAAGTCAAAAGAATTCCCTAAAAAGTAATAGGAAATTATAATTTTTATTAAATGACTATAAATTATTTACCATTCTATGGATGTCGTCAATTACTTTGAATAAATAAACTGCATACGTCTTTGCGGTTTTTGCGTATTATCTTAGCGCTTTTTGCGTGAACAGTTATTTTAATGAAGTATTATATTTACGATGCTGTCGGATGTTTCCATCCGGCAGTTAATGATATGGCAAGATTTTAAATACTCCGGTATTCAATGTCAGGTGGAAATCTGCCTGAGGCAGCCAGGCACCTGACATCATGCAACTAACCCCGACAGGGTTACTCGTTCGCACTGTCCATCGTTCAAACCTGCTCGTGAGACATTTTGTTCGATTTACTCACAAAATGGTTCACAACCCTGTCGGGGTTTTAACGATAGCCGTGCCACCATCAGCCGCTAGCCGTGTCACGGTTTTCAACCGTGTCACGGCTCTTAAAAATAAATTCCTGAATTTTTGGATATTCCTGCGTCCAAACCGTATATTTGTAACGATATATATTTTATATTACAAGTATTATGTCTTTAATTATTGATGAGAAAGATCTGAGAAAGTTTATCGTGGTGGGAGACCGTGTATTAATAAAACCCAAGTCACCGCAGCAAAAAACGAAATCAGGATTGTATTTACCACCTGGAGTGCAGGAAAAAGAAAAGATTCAATCAGGTTATGTTTTGAAGGTTGGCCCCGGATACCCCATCCCTGCAATAACTGATAACGATGAACCATGGAAAGACAAAAGCGATGAATTAAAATATGTTCCTCTTCAGCCTAAGGAAGGAGATATGGCTGTTTATCTTCAAAACAGTGCATATGAAATTGAATTCAATAAGGAAAAATACGTAATTGTTTCCCATTCCGCAATTCTCCTTCTGGTTAGGGATGATGGACTGTTTGAATAGGGTTTTATGTTCCACTGTTAAATAATGTTAAATGTCATAAAAAATATGTTCCGTAAGTAATAATTTTTCTATTTTTGCATGACCGATTTTTATTCGTTTGAACCTTTAAATAACACAGGATGAACGGATATAAGCATATCTTACAAAAAATAAGTGACAAAAAATATATTCTTCTGACCATAATCCTGATTTTGTCAAACGTCTCTTTATTTTCGCAGGGAAAAAAGACCCGGAAACCGGAAATTCATATCGATGTTACAACTGAAACCGATGAAAACGGTAACATTATTAGATATGATTCGACTTACTCATGGTCATACTCCACTTTAGATACTATTTGGGACGGTTATCCATATTTCCGGGATTCCCTATTTCAATTCTTTAAACAGAGATTTGATACCGGTTTCTTTGATTTTCCTTTTAGTCATCGTTTCCCTGATTTTGACTTTGAATATTCTTTCTGTTTGGATTCTTCATTTTGGAAAGACTTTGGGGAACGATTTTCCCAGCATGAGCCTTTGTTTGACTTCGATTTTGAAAATGAGCCGTTTTTTCCTTTCGATACCTTATTCCGGAATAACCGTAACAACAGGTTTTTTCGTCATGAACCTTTTTTTAATTTTGATGAGTTTTTTAAAAATTATCGTAAAATGATAGAACAATATTTTGAATTTTCACCCCTATACCCTGATTCCTTGCCACCGCCCAAAAAGCAGAAACCTGTTCCGAAAAAAATCTTTCATGGTACCCGGATAAAAGTTTAAATTTTCTATAAAAGTAATGTGAATTTTTTTTGCAAGTATTTTACTTTATACTTTTCACCCTGTGAAATGCGGAGCAATTTTACTTGTAAAATTATTTCACAGGGTAAACTTTTGTCTTTTATCTTCTGCATGAACCGGGTGAAACGAGCTCACGTAAGTAATAATGCAGGCTAATACTGTTTAAACAAAATTGCAATATGGATATTAAAATTGAAAACCTTACGAAAAAGTATGATGTTCAAAGGGCTGTTGATGATATTTCGTTTGAGGTAAAAACAGGTGAAATTCTTGGTTTTCTTGGTCCAAATGGAGCCGGTAAAACAACCACAATGCAGATCATTACCAATTACCTGGCGCCTCATGAAGGAAAAATTATCATAGGAGGTAAAGATTTAAGGGAACATGCCAATGAGTTAAAGAAACACATTGGGTATTTACCGGAGAGTAATCCTTTATACCCGGAGATGCCGGTGATCGATTATCTCAGGTTTTGTGGTGGACTTCAGGGTATTCCCAACGAAAAAATTGATGAGCGCGTCAGGGAAATGATACGAATCTGTGGAGTGGAAGGCGAAAAACATAAGAAAATCGGAGAGCTCTCAAGAGGTTATAAACAACGAGTCGGACTGGCTCAGGCAATGATTCATGATCCGGAAATTCTTATTCTGGATGAACCAACATCCGGATTAGATCCAAACCAAATTGTGGAAATCAGAAAACTAATCAGGAAATTAGGCAAGGAGAAAACGGTTATTTTAAGTACGCATATTTTGCCTGAAGTTGAAGCAACCTGCGACAGGATCTTAATTATCGATAATGGAAAAATAGTTGCTGATGGTACTTCAGATACTCTGAGAAAACAGGCCTCCGGTCAGGAAATATTAAAAGTTAGGATAGAAGATGGAGAGCCAAATGAAATATTTGAAGCATTACAGCAATTATCATCAATAGCCCTGGTGGATTTCGCCGACAGGATGCAGAACAGGTTCGAGGTCCAAAGCCATCCGGATGCTTCACCGAAGAGAGATATCTTTAATTTATGTGTTGAAAAAAAGTGGATCCTTACGGAAATTATTCCTGTAGAAACCAAACTTGAAGATATATTCAGAGATTTAACTATGAATTAATATTTTGTACATGAAATTAGTTTGGATAATTACAAAAAGAGAACTCAGATCATTTTTCGATTCCCTTATTGCCTACATTTTGCTGGTCCTGTTCCTGGGTTTTAGCGGCCTTTTTACATGGCTTTACGGATCGGATATTTTTATGGTCGGACAAGCCAGTTTACAATCTTTCTTCGGCATTGCTTACTGGACTTTATTCTTCTTCATTCCGGCTTTAACTATGCGGTTATTGGCAGAAGAAAAACGGTCAGGAACCCTTGAACTTTTGCTCACAAAAGCTGTTAGTGACAGGCAGGTCGTTGTGGGGAAATTTCTGGCTGCTTTATTCCTTATTTTAATCGCCCTGGCATTTACCCTGCCTTACGTGATAACTTTGTCAAATATCGGCAACCTGGATAACGGTGGTGTTATTTGTGGGTATCTTGGATTGGTATTAATGAGTGCCGCATATATAAGCATTGGACTGTTTGCAAGTAGCATCACACATAATCAGATCGTAGCTTTTTTGGGTGCACTGTTTATCGGACTATTCTTTCATATCATTTTTGATGTCTTATCAAACAATATCACCGGAATGTTAGGTCAGATTCTTAATTTCTTAAGCCTTTCGGTTCATTTTGAAGGAATCTCAAGAGGCGTTATTGATACAAAAGATCTGATCTTTTTCTTATCCATTATTTTCCTGGGTTTGTTTTTTTCCGAATTATCCCTGTCGAGAAGAAATGTGGTAAACTGAGAGAGAAGAGTGGAAGAATGGAAGAATGGAATAGTGGAAGAATGGAATAATGGGATATTGGAATATTGTTCCAAAGACATTTTTATTGAAAAATATTTGATTTACTTACATTTATCTGATTCCTAATAATTTATAATATTTTGGAAGAAAAAGACAGAAAAAATAGAAACAGAGGTTACAAAAAATTGAGGGTTTGGCAAGATGCATTTGCATATAGAACATTATTCCATAATTCCCGTATTCCATCATTCCAATATTTATTGGAGCAAGAAATAACTGAATAATTTTAAAAAATTATTGACTAAGTATGAATGTAAAAATATATACTACGGTAACGCTGATCGTTGGAATCGTTATTATTGTCAACTTGTTGTCAGATCAGTATTTTATCCGTCTGGATTTTACCGAGGATAAACAATATACCTTAAGTGGCGCAACGAAGAATATTCTTAAAGAATTAAATGATCCGGTTACGATTACCGCTTATTTTTCAAAGGGTTTACCTCCTGACATAGCCAGGGTAAGAAGAGATTTCAGGGAAATGCTTATTGAATATAACAATGTTTCGAAAGGAATGCTGGTTTATGAGTTTGTTGATCCGGGTAAGGATGATGAAAAAGAAATGGAAGCCATGCAGAATGGTATCCAACCGGTTATGATCAACGTAAGGGAAAAAGACCAGATGAAACAACAAAAAGCCTTTATGGGTGCTTTGGTACAGTTTGGAGAAGAAAAAGAGGTTCTGCCATTTATACAACCGGGAGTTGCAATGGAATATGCGCTCTCAACTGCCATCAAGAAAATTTCTGTTATAGATAAACCTTCTGTCGGATTGCTCCAGGGACATGGTGAACCTGCCATTAATGAATTACAACAGGTTAATGTTGAATTAAGTATATTATATAGTTTTGAACCGGTAACCCTGACGGACACAACTTCAATACCTGATCGCTTCAAAACACTGGCGATTGTACGACCTACAGATTCCATACCTCCATCTCATTTTGATAAAATTGATGAGTTTATCGCAAGGGGAGGGAGACTATTTGTTGCCATGAACAGGGTGAAAGGCGACTTTTCCACTGCATATGGAAGTTCAGTTAATACAGGATTGGAAACCTGGCTGCGTAATAAAGGTCTTCAAATTGATGATAATTTTGTTGTGGATGTCTCATGCGGATCGGTAACCGTTCAACAGCAGCAAGGAGTTTTTACTTTTTCATCAAATGTGTCATTTCCGTATCTACCCATAATCAATACATTTGCTAAACATCCTATTACAGAAGGACTTGAGGCTGTTATTTTTCAATTTGCGAGTCCGGTTAGTTATATAGGGGATTCTACAAAAACATTTACACCCATCGTGAAAACATCTGAAAAGTCAGGAAGTCTGCCTGTACCCCAATATTTCAATATTGAAAAACAGTGGACAGAACTTGATTTTCCTCTGAAGAATTTAGCGGTTGGAGGAGTTCTGGAAGGAAATCTTTTTGGAAACACTCCTTCAAAAATTGTGGTTATCACTGATGGGGATTTTGCAGTGAACGGACCCGGGGGGCAGCAGTTACAACCCGATAATATCAGCCTGATGGTGAATAGTATCGATTGGCTATCGGATGATACCGGTCTTATCGAATTGCGCACCAAAGGAATAACCTACCGTCCTCTCGATCAACTGGAAGATGGTACCAAAACATTTCTCAAATACCTTAATTTTTTATTGCCTGTTATTTTGGTCATTGTTTATGGTTTAATCCGTATGCAACACAACAGAAATGTACGAATTAAAAGATTGGAGGAAAGCTATGTCTAAAAAGTTTGATAACCGGATACTTCTGATTGTCTTTATTGTCCTTGCAGGTATATTGGTCGTTTCAAAACTTATCAGATCGAAAAGAGCTGATCGTACATTCAAAGCGGAACTTGTATTGGTCGACACTTCAAGGGTGACAAAGATAAGGTTATATCCAAGATCAGAGAACCAGGAAGAAATATTCTTCAGCCGGAGCGGAAACGAATGGTCTGTTAAGAAAGGAGATATTATTTCCGATGCCGGTAAGGGGTCTGTCGAAAACCTGCTGAGTGAGATCATCCGGATAAAGCCCCAGCGGTTGGCAGCCAATAACAATGAGAAATGGGAGGAATTTCATGTAACCGATTCACTGGCAACACGGATAAAAATTGAAGAAGACGGAAAAGAAACCCTTGATTTGATGATTGGCAGATTCAGTTACAAGCAACAGAATAATCCGTATGCTGCATATGGAAGAGGAAATATCAGCGGTATTACCTATGTGAGATTAGCCGGAGAAAAAGAAGTCTATGCCATTGATGGTTTTCTGTCGATGACAATTAATATGGGATTTAACCATTGGCGTAATCAAATGGTCATTCGAACCAATAAATCAGATTTAACAAAACTTACCTTTGGTTATCCCGCTGATAGCAGTTTTGTCGTTTTTAAACGGGACACAGTCTGGGTAGTGGATCAGGAATTAGCCGATTCAGCCAAAATGGAGCAATATCTGAATACGTTATCATACCGTAACAGTACATTTTTTATTGATGATTATTCATCAAACGTAAATCCTGATTATGTGCTGACTGTGGAAGGAAACAACATGTCACCAATCGTCATACAAGCATTCAGGAAGGCTGAAAATGAGTTCATTATTAATTCCAGCCTTAATCCGCAATCTTTCTTCAAAAGCGAAAAATCAGATTTGTTTTCCGAAATCTTTATTGGGAAAAAAAAGTTATTTATTTAACCCCGACAGGGTTCCAACCATTTCGTAAACAAAGTGAACGAAATGTCTCAAGAGCAGGATTAGGCTAGGCTTGTGGGAGTGAGTAAACCCTGTCGGGGTTTTTAGTTAATGTGTTGAAAACCCGTCCGCCCGTTTCAAACGGTCCGACGGGTAAGTAGTTATTCCAATACTTATAGTTATTTCACTTTCTCGATTTTGGCAATCTCAACCGGACTAACCAGATATTGGTTCTTATCCTGTAAATTCTGAATCTTTCTCACCACCTCCATGCCTTTGATAACCTTTCCAAATGCTGCAAACCCTTGACCGTCCGGATTCCGCTTTCCATTGTAATCCAACTCAGGCTGATCACCAATGCATATGAAAAACTCGGATGAAGCAGTTCCCGGTGTAGATCTGGCCATTGAAATAACTCCATCTTTATGAAGAATACCGGTTATTTCAGTAGTTTCATGTTCAATAGGAGGGAGCCCTTCAGATAATTCATCATCGAATAATCCACCCTGGATTACCTCAATTCTGATTTTATTGTTTGGTTGATTATCCAATCGCACAACCCTGTAAAAAATAGGTTTTAACAGTATTTTTATCAAGCTCAGTGGAAAATGATTTATACCCTCGATCCCTCAATTTATCAATAATGGGTGCCGGAAGAAATGGCGTAGTGAGCTCAAATATCTCGTTTTTGCTAATATTTTTAATTTCAGAGAATATCTCTTCCATTGGATTTTCTCCACGATTAATAATCGGACTTGCATCAAAACGGTACGTTACTTTATTTGCACTGAACCATTTGGGTTCCGGTGTAAAATAATTTCCGGTGTCTGTATCTCCTTCAAATTTATCCTGACCAACTGCTTCCCTAAGTGGATTAATGATATTTTCAAGCGATACATCCCCCAATGCAGCAGCCTGTTGAAGTGTGGCAACCTTACCAATAGTTTTTCTTAAAATCGGATTTTTAAGTTTTTGAAATACCGGGGATATCTTCATAAGGATTGATTCCAACTCCGGGTAAGTTTCCAACAGTGTGCCCACTTTGGTTTTGGGTGTGATGAGAAATTTTTCCTTAGTCATCATCCTTAGGTTTAGAATACGATAGTAACCTTTGCTCACCTTTCAATTTTCTTACATCAGTAATATCTTGTGAAACTTCAAGTGTTCCAAGATAATTCCCTTTTTCATTCTGCAGGGCAAAATATTCAATATAAATGAATTTTTCTCCCATTTGTATCCAGAAAGGAGCTCGATCTTCCTTACCGCTTTTGAAATCGATTAATATCTGTTCGACAATGTCTACACTTGATGGAGGATGACACATTCTGACATCCCGGTTAAGTATTGCCCTGTTGCGATGGAATATCCTGTGTTTGCCTTGTGAAAAATATCTGACCTTATCATTTCGGTCCACAAAAGTCATATCAATTGGGAGGGTGTTAAGAATGGTTAATAATTCTGTTTGGCTAAAGTTCCCACTTGGAAGCTGAATATCGGATCCATCGGCAGATTCAACAACGACTTCTTCTATCCCTTCCGGTTTCCATTCATCTGTAGGGTCGTACAAACAAAAGCCAATTTCAATGGTTTGTTTGTAGATCTCATACCACTCTGTTTCAGAGAGTTTGTCCATGCACATCGGAAAAAGGATCTGTTCTTCTTTCATGGTCATGTCGGCAACTGAATCGGATGCTGGTTTCAGAACCATCGCGATCAATGCTTCCACCTCATCTGTTGTTATATCTCCGGAAACATTAAGTGCTTCAATGGCCGTTTTTAATAACTCCCGTGTTTCATCATGTTTTCCCCACATTACTTTTGGTGGCCCTGTGATACCATATTTTTCAAGATACGGAAACAAGAGGTTTTCTTTTCTTTGATAATGTTTGTCAACATCCATCAGGAGGTTGAATTTTCCCTTGAGCTTCAGGAAATAAGATTGAATTTGCTGATTTGAAAGTATCTTTGCTTCTTCGTAAAGTTTTTTTAATTCTTCCACGACGATTAACAACTCCTGATTCTCCTTCAAAAAAATATCCACAGGATGTCCGGGAGGTATGGGTTTGGCCTCCGACTGGTCAATGTTTCCATCTAAAACCTGAGTATGTATATCACAAAACTGTAGCACTTCTTCTTCGGGAAGACCTTCATTTATTAATTCCTGTTCAACTTCCACTACTTCTCCATACGGTATTTTTTTTAAAAGCCGGACCAATTGTTTTTTAACCAGATCAGGCGCTTCTCCTTCATGTAATTGCAGGATCATGTGTTTCAGAAGCTCTTTCCTCTTTTTCGAATTATTGATTAACTCACTCATTTTAAATTGCGATTAAATTTTTTGCAAAAATAGGACATTATTCTCTTATTTAAACTCAATTTAAATAAAATTTTAAATTCATCAGTTTATTCCGTGTAATCCGCGTTCTATTATGATTATATTGGAAATGAAGATCAACTTTTGTACATTCGTTTTGCAAATAACTAAACCGGGAAATTACTTATCCGGTTAACCCCGATTCACAAATATTCATAACTCAATTTTAGGTATAGGCGTTCAGAGCGCACAAATTAAATAATTAAATTTAACTTTGTAAATTGGTGTGATTGTTTTATAGTTTCATAAACGGATGATAGTTGCGGT
>CAZEWS010000127.1:0-7284 GCA_964515985.1 uncultured Rikenellaceae bacterium
GATTTAATACCAGTAAAACCTATTTCAGATTACGAAGCAGAAATTATCAAGATTTATCAATCGACGTTATTCCCGTTGTTTGATAAAATAAAGCCATAATATTTTTTTATTCTTTTGTTTGAAAATGATTTCTTCCTGGAGCTTTTATTAATCATTTAATTTAAATTTTTTTTCATAAGACTTTGAAGTAGAATATAACAAAATACTTTCCAGTCAATTATAAAATCAATAAGTAAGCATTTATCATTTTTAGACCGTTATTAAAATAATCTAATGCCCCTATTATAAACTCATTAATAGTTTCTCTGAGTTTTTTTCTAAAAGAATCAAGTGAAGGAATTTCCGTGCTATTATCGAGTGCCCATTGGGCCACCTTCAAGATTGCACATATGAATAAATTTCTTGTCCTTTTATTAAAAACTGTTGACTTTTCTTTATACAAGGAAATTAAACGAGTTATCCGCCATGTATTGTGTGTATCCAAGTTCTTTAGAGTCCCATTTCTGGCCCATAAATCAACATCACTATGATTTTGAGCAATATTTACTGAATCAATAATATGATTTGATTTTAGCTTGAATTCTTCTAACTCACTTATAGAGTAAACATCAGTCTTAACCTTGCTAATAAAAAAGCTAAGGGGAATTAATATCTATACCAATTGCTCGTCTACCTAACGCCATTGCTTCAACAATAGTAGTACCACCTCCCATGAACGGATCTAAAACAACATCTCCAGGTTTAGAAAATTGTCTTATGATCGTATTTGCAAACTTTGGTGAGAATCTAGCTGGATAATTATAAAAACAATGCGTTAATCCTGAAATATTTTTAGTGCTGAGGATTTCAGATTTTACAACATTTTTTGAAATCTCTCTTATCATCTTGAGTGGTTTGATGTAAAAATAAAAAATCCTATTCACAAAACCTGGGAATGCATCTACTAATTTGTCCCAAATTTGATCCATATCCTAATCCCAAATCTAATAACTTCCTCATTTCCATCCAAATTCATCCTCATGTCGCATTCTTCCCGCAAATGTCACATGAACTTAATATTGGGATTTTGGGAAAGGGTTTATACAAAACTTATTTTAGAATAACAGTACAAGAAAAATACTTTTTACAAATCCTGACCCCATAACCCCATTTTCTCACTTTTCTGTCCCAACCAGACCACTTTCACATTTAACAAATAGCTTATCACAATTGACTTATTTTCAAGCCACCTATGCAATTATCTCATATTGGTTAATAATCAAATATCACTCACCAGTTAAAGTCCCTTAAATAGCCTTATTTTAAGTCATTACATTGAATTTCAGTCTATTGCATTCATTTTCTAAGTCAAACGGGAAATTAGTCATTAACTCGATTTTTCCACCTCTTAAATACAGTTATAATTATCTGATATTTATACCAAATAGCTTATAAAGTACGGCAAAGTTATTGATTAAATTGCTGCAACCATGTTGCAACCAGAAAAGAAAAAGACTTTCAGAATATTGCCGAAAGTCTTGTTAATAGTGGTCGGGGTGGTGAGATTCGAACTCACGACCCCCTGCTCCCAAAGCAGGTGCGCTAACCGGGCTGCGCTACACCCCGAAAAAGCCATACAAAAATATGAATTGTTTTCTAAAATTCAATGCGAATCCGGATAATTCTAAAGACGGGAACAGCAATCTGATACAACCAATAATCATTCCTGCTAATAGTCGTGGAAATCCCATTTCCCCCTGAAAGGTCTTGTCAGAAGGGTATTGGCATCGTCATCATCAATAAACCGTTCGTGCGACGGAGACCATTTGAGCGGCCGTTCAAGATCATATGCCAGGTTCACAATATTACAGAGGGAGGATGTACGGTGACCTGTCTCCACATCAGAAACGGGTTTGGTCCGGTTCTTTATGGCATCCACCCAGTCCTGGTAATGATCATTGCTTTCATATAGAGGCTCTTCGGTTTTCTTCAGCTTCATTTTGGTAAGTTTTTCGATATCTGAGCGGTAAAATGAACGGCTGATCTCGATCTTCCCTTCTGACCCCAGGAATTGGACGGCATTGAACTCGCCCCAATCCGTATGTTTCATTACCACACCATTCGCATATTTCATGACCAGTCCCCTTTTTGCCCTCTTTTCAGGAGGGATGAACTCAACCGGCCCGGACCTGTCCATTCCCAGTGCCCATTGACCAATATCAAACATATGTGCACCCCAGTCGGTGATCATTCCACCACCAAAACCACGGTAAAGCCTCCACATGGCCCAGTTTTCGTCCTTAATCGGTGGGGCCAGAACAGGGCTGTAATTCCGGAACATGGAAGGACCTACCCACAGGTCCCAGTTGAGGTAATCCGGTTCCGGTTCTGCCGGAAGCTCGCAGGACATTACGGGATCGCCCATACTTACATTTATCTCCTTTACCTCGCCAATATAACAGTTACGGACCATCTCGCAGGCATGCCTGAAATTGCGCCAGGAACGTTGCATATTACCGGTCTGGAAAACCACTCCGTATTTCCTCGCCGCCCTGACCATTGCTCTTCCCTCTGCGATGGTGAGTGCCAGTGGCTTCTCACAATATATATCCTTACCGGCTTTGGCTGCATCCACAGCCAGCATGGCATGCCAGTGATCCGGGCTGGCAATGACCACGGCATCAATATCTTTCCTTTTCAGCAGGTCTCTGTAATATTCATAATTATCCACCTTCTGGGACTTCCCCTCTCCCAGCTTGAT
The DNA here is from genome assembly GCA_964515985.1 of uncultured Rikenellaceae bacterium. Lineage (GTDB taxonomy): Bacteria > Bacteroidota > Bacteroidia > Bacteroidales > VadinHA17 > CAZEWS01. Next base: position 2,741 of record CAZEWS010000127.1, read on the forward strand.
ACTATTCTGCTCCTCAGCCTTCTGCCTGAAATTCTCTAGCTTGATCTCGTCCACATCGCAGGCAGCCAGCACAAGTGTCTCCTTGCATATGTTAATATTATCCAGGAGAGTGTAGCTTTGTTTTCCTGTTCCGATATATCCCAGGTTTATACGGTCATTCGCTGCCACATATCCTTTTCCCCCCATGACATGTCTGGGTATAATGGTCAGAGCACCGGCACCAATCCCGGCCATAACAATAAAATTCCTTCGGTTGATCTTCATTGGTCTGTTGATTTTATCAGGTTACATAAACTATTGTATTAGGTAAATATAAAGAATAATTTACATATGGGCTACCACGCTTTTAAGTGATATTCAACATTGATGAAAAATGATTAAGTGTTGGGAATAAAAGAACAAACTTTGGCAAAACTGTTTACACATATTCAACCATTTTAACCGATGGATAATACTTTCGGATGTTTGCCGGCTTTTCTTAATTCCTGTCTGACCGTACAATCCCATGGTGCTTTTACTTCTGTAATTGTTCGGGTGACCGGGTCGCTGGAATCTATGAAATGTTCGAGGGTAGTGACCAGGAATTCACAGACATATAAATTCCTGTAAGCATATATTTTCCCTTCAGGGCTTCTTTTATATTCTGCCAGATACGGACAACGGACATTGCCAGTGGTCGATCTGCAATCGATATGCGGTATTTCTTTCATTAGTGAAATAATCAACGAATAAAGTAAACTGCATTCAACGGATACTAATAATTAGTCCGGATTTTCCAGTCATTTTTCTTCTGCAACCTGAACTGGCCATGTTTGCTTTATTCCTTTGGATATATAAATTTAAATGAACCGGTTGTCAAATGCAAGTGGAGTTTATAATGAACCCGTTAAGTAGTTTTGCCAAAAGGGAATATATTTTATTTCATTGCATCAGGTTTTTAAGCAAGCTTAAACCTGTAACAATGAAATAAATAAACCCGGCTATGCCGGGTTCATTTTAGTGAAGCAGAGAGGGGGAGATTATTCGCTTCGCTTCTATCCCCAAGTGGAAGCCAATCAAAACCTAAATCAATCCCGGCTTCGCCGGGATTGATTTAGGTTTTGCGGAGAGGGGGGGATTTGAACCCCCGGTACCCGATTAGAGTACGCCAGTTTAGCAAACTGGTGGATTAAGCCACTCTCCCACCTCTCCGGATAAGATAACAGCTAATATGCTTTTTACATTCAACCTGGTAAAAAAAAGCAGGACAAAAGTAAAAAATACCTCTGCAACCGCAAAATTATTTAAACCTGAAACAGGAAATGACTGGTATACAAACAGGGGATAAAAAAAGCAAAAAGCACCCTCCTGGGGTGCCTTTTTACTTCAAGAGTAGATTTGATTGTTTACATCCCATTATAAATCCGATGTGTTAATATTCTTTTAACTAAGAGCATTTTTTATTTAACACTATACATTGCCCTGATGAGTCGTTTAATCGATAAAATCTTATTAAGAGCATCAGGTGTATTTTGATTTTTAAGCTCAACGATCTTCCCGATGTAATCGCTGGCAATTTTAAACCGCTCTTTGTAAAAGAATTCCTTGTCTAAAATTGCTTCCATTTTTTATCCTCCTGATTGATTCATCTTTCACAAAATATATAGCATTTTTCATGCCAAAAATCTTAAAATGTTAAAATTCAATAGGAAAACGTTTTGGGGATCAAATTTTTAGATAAAAAAATTTTCGGTGCCGATACCATTATGTCCCGTTTCGCACAACCGATAAAAACCGTTTCTTTTAATGTGAAGAAATACACCTGTGGGCAGAATTATAACTCAATTTCTCCTTTCATATAGGTTTTTGCCCTGCCACTAATCAGTACCCTGTCCCCTGCCAGTTGACAAAACAATTCTCCTCCCCGTTTAGATATCTGAAAAGCATGGAATTTGGTTTTATTTAATTTATTAGCCCAGAAAGGGACCAGGGTTGTATGTGCTGAACCGGTTACAGGATCCTCATCGATTCCCGCAGCCGGGGCAAAAAAACGGGATACAAAATCAGATGTATCTCCCCTGGCAGTTATTATAATTCCTAATGCATCAAGTTTCTCCAGAATTTTAAAATCAGGTTGTATGGATAAAACCTCTTTTTCAGTTTCAAAAAAAGCAAGGTAATCCCTTGATTTACAAACTTCCAAAGGGTTTTTACCTAAACCTTCTGTTAAACGATCAGGCGTATCAACTTTTATCGGAGGGTTGGCAGGAAAATTAAGGATTATAAGATCTCCTGACCGTTGAACCATCAACCTGCCGCTCCTGGTTTCAAATTTGATTTCTCCCTCATTGTAATTCAAATGATTAAATAATACAAAACCGGAGGCTAAAGTGGCATGACCGCAGAGGTCCACTTCAATCTCAGGTGTAAACCACCTTAATTCATAGAAGTCATTTTTCTTTACAAAAAAAGCTGTTTCTGAAAGATTGTTTTCTGCTGCAATACTCTGCATTAGGATAGGATCTATCCATTCTGTGAGAGGACAGACGGCTGCGGGATTTCCTCCAAAAAGATTTGAAGTAAAGGCGTCTACCTGATAGATTGGTATTTTCATGATGGCATATTTTGGGGGCTATTCGAAGATATAAAAAATAAAAAGACTTTGTGTTCTAATTAACGGTTTTTTGTTTCGGTCCATGAAGCATTTTTTCCCTGATGAACGATGGTAGTTGGACCGGCGTTCTTCCCGGTATCTTTTCCCGGGCCTGCCCTGACTTTAAAAACGTGCTGCATGAACGACTTTAGAAAGTCGTTTTACTTTCCGGTGTATGAAGTATATTTTCCTGGATAAACCCCGACAGGGTTTTGAACTATTTTGTGAGCAAAGCGAACAGAATGTCTCACGAGCAGGTTTGAGCGAAGGACTTGCCCCATGAAATAAATCGTAGATTTAATGCGAAGCATTATTTCACGGGGTAAATGGGAGATAGTAACCCTGTCGGGGTTATTTTAATGCATATACTGCCTGCTTATAGCGGTCCGACGGGTAGAAAAAAGACCTGCCAGTGTCCGTAGGACCTGGCAGAGTCTGAACTTAAGCAATTTTTGCAGATCACTTTCTTCGAGTAAAAATTGTAGAACGACTCTCCGAGTCGTTATTTATCAGACCCTAAGGGTTTTCCTGACGAATACCCAACACACGAAACCCTTAGGGTCTTTTTCTCCGGGTTCTGAAGACTATAGCAGGGATCAGACTAGCCCCCGGCTTCAGCCGGGGGACTACAGAGACCGATAAAACAGGCGGCGCAACTGCCATCGCTGACATGAGATAAAAGCTACATATGCGCCGCAAAATTCCTGTAGTTAAATAAAGAAAAACTCGTCAGACGAACTGAAGCCTGCCCGGCTTGCTTGACGGGTCGTCTGACGAGGTGACATATTATTTGTTCTACGTCAACACTCCAACCATCTCCTGCAATCCCTTAACAATTTCCCTCAACGGAGAAATTTCTCAGCGTCTCTTTTATTCATACTCCAATGCTTAAACAGCTTTTGGACTACTCTATGGCAATCTATTTGACGAAGACCTTGGTTAATTCACATATAGATGTTCCATCACTATATTTCGAAACAGTGAGGTCTGGAAACTTGCCAGCATTAATTTACTCGTACCCTGACTTCAGTTCGGGTTACGAGTAAAATTTATTCTACCATACTTTTATCTTTCCCGGGAATTATTACTTTTGTTTCTTTCTCATAAAATAAAAACAATTTCAAAACTAAGCTCTTCATATGCAGGCAATCAACGACTTTTTAAAAGAACTCCATCAGTATTTGGGCGGTAGTGATTGGTTTATTTTGTTGCTGATTGGTACAGGTTTATTTTTTACCATCTATCTCAAATTTCCGCAATTCAGATATTTCATGCATGCGATCAGGGTAACGCGGGGAAAGTATGAAAGGGCAGGAGATGTGGGTGATGCATCACATTTCCAGGCATTATCCACAGCTTTATCCGGTACTATCGGTACAGGTAATATCGCCGGAGTAGCTTTGGCCATTCATATTGGTGGTCCGGCTTCATTATTCTGGATGTTGGTTACAGCCGTTTTGGGCATGACCCTAAAATTCGTAGAGGTTACAATCTCACATAAATACCGGGATCAATTACCTGATGGGAGTGTTTCTGGCGGACCGATGTATTATATGAAGAAAAGATTAAACATAAAATTAAAAAGTGGAAAAATAATAAAAATCGGAACAGTTTTGGGGATATTCTTTGCTGTAGCAACCATTTTTTCTTCTTTTGGGACAGGTAATATGCCCCAGATAAACAGCATATCCAATTCTATTTTTGAAACATTCGGATTGAAGCAGATTATTACGGGAGCAGTGCTTACTGTCCTGTTAGCTCTTGTGATCATAGGTGGAATCAAACGAATTGTAAAGGTAACCTCCAAGCTGGTTCCGGCAATGGCCATAATCTATTTCCTCGGAGCTATATTAGTAATTTTCGCCAATTATGAGAATATTATTCCTTCATTTATTTCCATATTTAAGGATGT
>CAZEWS010000127.1:7294-8192 GCA_964515985.1 uncultured Rikenellaceae bacterium
GCCATTGCCGGAACCAGCTTGGAGGTGGTTTTCTTGGAGGCACTTTTGCTATAGCATTAAGCAATGGTGTAAACAGGGGATTATTTTCCAACGAGGCGGGTCAGGGATCAGCGCCGATCGCTCACTCAGCTGCCAGAGCCCATGAACCTGTATCCGAAGGCATAGTGGCACTACTGGGACCGTTTATTGATACTATATGTATATGCACACTTACCGGTTTGGTTCTCCTTTCATCGGGAATATGGAGAGAAAAACTGGATAACCAGTTCCAGAATACAGATATGGAGATCCTGGCAGGGATCTATAACGATTCTTCAGAAACCGAACGGAGCAAAATACTGGATCATGTTGAAAAAAAGACCAATCTTCCTCTGTTTTCGGGGGATTTGAAAATCATCGATGGTATTATGGCCAATGAACTGACCATTTTAAATTCCCGGTCCGTAGCGGAAGATGTAGTTTTTTACGAAAACGACAATCCTTATACGGGAAAACTGACGGTAGAAGAGGGCAAGATTTACGAGTTAGGAAACCTTGTTATCAAAGGGAAATCCCTGATGCATAGTGCACCGCTAACAACCGTTGCCTACGAAAGAAGTTTCCTGGGTAAATGGGGAAAATATATCGTATCCATAGGGTTGTTATTATTTGCTTTTTCAACTTCCATTTCATGGTCTTATTACGGTGATCGTGCAGTAACTTTCCTATTCGGCCCAAAATACGTCATTATGTATCGAATAATCTATGTGGTGGCTTTCTTTTTTGCTTCTTTTACCGATACCACCATCATATGGTCGGTGTCGTACATCACCATCGTTCTAATGACCATACCCAACCTGTTGGGAATTTTAATCCTTCACAGGGAAATAAATGAAGGAATAATATTCTCATAATTGGC
>CAZEWS010000127.1:8202-10043 GCA_964515985.1 uncultured Rikenellaceae bacterium
GGGTTGATTTTAAGGTTGAACATCCGGAGGAGAGGGTTCCGGAATAGGCGTAACTGCCATCACTGCCATGAGATAAAAGCTACATATGCGCCGCAAAATTCCGGCAGCTAAATAAAGAAAATCAAAAAAATAAATAGGATATTTGAATATAACACACCCCTACACCCCTCTTATAGAGGGGAATATAGGTATTTATTTTTTTGATTTTGTGAGTTATTATTTATACTATTTGATATTATGAACAGACACTATATAGATAACATTATTCCATTATTCCCCTGTAGAAATAGCTCCTACATCGCATTTCACAGGGCAGGCATTATTCCATCATTCTTCCAAAGGAATGCCTTTGGCACAAATTTATAAAGTTAGGGATGAATAAATAACTGAATAGTTTTTAGCATTCTACTTTCTTAATGCCGCTTTCGTGAAGAGATATTCCGGAATTTCCTTATCAAATTCAATTTCATCAATAATAAATTCTGTTCCGTCACCTTTTTTAAGCATATCTTTAAAAACAATTTTCTTTGGATACCAGCGATTATCAATTTTTATGATATCAAAAAGTTCCATTCTTTTTAAAAGTTTTCCACTTTTTGCAAACAATTCCTCCTTCAAAGGAATGTATCGAACTTTATCCACCCAAACTTTACGGATTTGATAATTTACTTCAGCAGTTTTTGCCTGTAGTTCTACAATCCAGCAATCTCGTTCATCAACAATTTCAGAGCCAATTACTCCTGCATCATAATCTTCAAGCAATTCAACGTTATCCATCATATCTTCATAAGAAAGATCAGATCCCATTAATGATTGTTTGAGCATATGTCCTGAAATCTGGATAATCCTGTCAGATCCGGGAGAATATATCCAAAGTTTATCTTCAAGCTTAAGCATTTTTGTACCTTTTTCACGAGCAGGAGCAAGGTATTCGGTGAATGATTTTTCATCACCAATTCCCCATGATTTTGCTTCTATTGTTCGGGTTTGTCGCGCTCCATGAATTAACATTTTAGAAATAGAAATGGTACTCTTGGAAGCCATGTTTTTATCAATTCTTTCCAGGATCTCTTTTCCTGTTGGTTCCTGTGCCCGGATGATTGTTGGGATGAGGAACAGTATTATAGCTAATCGTTTCATATTCATAAAGTTTTAAATTGTTATGGATTCCTGCTTCCGCAGGAATGATGCTTCTACCAGATCATGTTTCCAATTCTTTAAATAACGAAGCAGTTTTACGTTTATAGATTCCAATACCGGAAAGCATGGTTCCAAGAACCACAGAGAACAAACCGGGAATAAATCCTAAATAATAAGCCGGAGTTGTAATATTTGCCCTGAAAACACTTGGCATCATCATTTTAGAATTTTTCATCATGTCTCCGACATTAATTCCAGCTTCTTGTAACCAGTATGAAAAACCAAGTCCTACTAAGGTGCCCAAAAATGATCCAACAATTCCAATCAATATAGCTTCGTAGATCATTGACCGGTAAATATGTCCTTTTTCTTCGCCAATTGCCAAACGAACACCTACCTCACCATATCGTCTTAATCCACCAATTAATCCGGTGTTCCACAATACAATAGACATAGCAAGTACAAAAACGGTTACTATAATGCCAACAAAACTATCTACATAGTCAAAATACCCAGCCATGCTTGAATCATTACTTAACCTGTTCATAACAGGAGAAAATTCATCATTCGGATCCGAGTATTTTTCATTAAATGTATTCTCCACATTTAGCGCAGCTATGTCATCGTAATTTGCCATATCTAAAAAACCTAATAGTTCACCACATGCATCATCCATGTCCATGGCATTTTGAATTCCTGAA
>CAZEWS010000128.1:0-10033 GCA_964515985.1 uncultured Rikenellaceae bacterium
AAAGAATTTCCTGTCCAGCAGGAAGCTTATCTCCTGACCTCCTTCGCCTACCTCACGGGAGATCACCTGAAACCGGTTTTTTATAATATCGAATTTTACCTGCCGGATTACAAAATTCTTTGAATCCCGTTCAAACCTTTTATCAACAAATATCTTATTCACAATATCTTCCAGGTCGATCTTGTCGATCATTTTGTAAGATGATGCAAGGTAAAACTTTCCGGTAAACCAGTCCTGATCCCAGTCGAGGATGTCATCGAGGTAGTTACCATGAGTATCGATAACATCAACAATGTTTTTGTCGCCAGTGTATCGTAACAGGGTTCGTTGGATGTGCGGGTTATCCGAGCTGGTGGCTTTTTCCTTTCTCTCACCATGAGAATCCCTGTATAGCATAAAGTTTTCAGGATTAGCATATCGTTTTATTCCGGCTTCCTCCTTTGAGAAGTTATATGCCGTAAGCATAATGTCAATCTTATAAGGCATTGAAATATCGCACAATCCTCTGATCGTACTTCGTGAATTCAGGTCTTCTACATTGCTATCGGCACTGCTTTCAAACAAAGAACGGTAGTTTCTGATATATTCCGGGTCAAAATCAGTTACCCGTGAAAAGTCACCCACTTCTGTTCCTATTCCATAGAGATTTCCTTCTTTATCCGGGAAAATATGGAACATATCACCGGCGATTAGTTTGATGGATCTGACTCCCGGCAAATCGCGCTTTATCCATTGCAGCATCATGGCAGCCAGCATTTCGGATTTTCCAACACCACTATCACCACTAATGGAGATGACAAATATGCTCCCATCCTCTTCTTCAACCGCGAAAAGGGATCCATGCACCGGAACACCTCCCATTTCCTTAATCTTTTCATTGATCAAGGTTAACCGGGGCTTCTTTATATCGCCGTAATAATCAACTTTCTTTTTTAAGGGTGTAACGATGGTTTTAATATTCCCGTCAGGCCCTTTCAGATCGAAATAGCCAATCTGAGGATAGGATATCACCTTTTCAGGGGCTCCAAGGAAAAGAATTACATCAGGAACAAAGTTCCTTACTTCCTTCAGTGTGGTAAATTCTGATTGAAGCAGGCGGTAATTGTCGGCCAGATATTTTATGTAGGATTTCTGGAATATGTATAACTCTTTCACCAGTCCGTGTTTAATAATCTTACACCGGTAATCTTCTTCATCCATATTTTTTTCAAAATTGGCCACTCGTCTTGCAAAGAAATCAGAAGAGGGACGGGTTTCCATCTTTTTGATAAATTCGTTGGGGGAATTGTTTGTGCCTTGGTCCTTGTCGGTATCCCCGTTGATTCTGTCAATCTTATGAAATGGATATTCACGTTTTTTAGCATCAGTGGCAATTCGTGTATGCGTTTGTACCGGTTGTTCCCAGGCAATAACACCACAACGGCTCAACAGGTCATTGATCCAGGAAAGGGAGCCATTATCCCAGGTTTCAAGGACCTTATTCTCCATTTCAAAATTTTTATGAAGAATAATCCCATGCTGGATCATTTCATTAATGCTGGATTTTTGTCTCTTAAACTCCGTCTCAACCAGCTTTATCAGGATATGATTATATTTTTTATAATATTCATTGTTTTTGGTAAAGTTCATTAAGTTAATGTAGAACAATACAATATCCCTGGTTAAGGTGTGGAGCTCATTTTCTATCACCTTGAATTTCCGGTATTCAAGGATTTCGTCAATGATTTCATTCACTTCTTCCGGAACAATATCCATAATAAGATCCTCAGATATTAACCGGGCTTCATTTTCCTGATATTTTTTGGCCTTCAAAGCAAAATGCTTCAGTTTAGTGAACAATTTCCGCTCGAATAACTGGTCTTTCTGAAGCAAATAAAGGTTAAGAATTCTTGATGAAGGTGATTTGTCCTTTCTGAGTATTCTCAGGTTGAAGGATTTAAAAAGCAGATCAGTAAATCTTTCCGAAAGATGGATTTCCCTTAATTTTTTGTTTTGTCTCAAATTCCGGATAAACTGGTTGGTAAATCCTTCAAGATCAATTTCTGAAACCGGTTTTCCAACGATCTCTTCAAATTTTTCTCCGGTTTTTTCAGCCAATTCTTCTATGGTTGGTTCAGAGAATTCCTGTTCAAACGGAAGGTTGAAGTGAAGTAAAAGTTCCTCAATATATTTTCTCAGTATCCGGTTATAGCCTTCGAGTTTGGCTAAATCACCGGAAACATCCTTTTCGTTTGCTTGCAGGGCAAGGATCTTGACTTTAGCATCTGAAAACAGGATATTTTCAAGCTCGAGCAAGATCTCTTTCATAACCGAAAGCTCATCCGGATCGTCCAGCAAATAGGAATCGGGCTGAAATTCAAGCTTACTCTTTACATATTTCAAGAGGGTCGTTTTTCCGTATTTTGAGATTACATCATTTATATCAAGGTTCTTTAACAGAGGAATATTTCTATATACCTGTGGTAAAAGATTTTCATAAACCTTGGTAAAAGCTTTACTGGATATAAATTCAATGAGATCCCTGCACTCTCCGACATTTTCGTAGAATTCTAAAACTGCATTCTTCGAATCACCGATCGAATTGATGTTTACCCCGCATACTTTTGGGAATGCGTGGTAAAGTGTTTTTATATCATTGATTTTAAGCGATTTGTTTAGCTTCTTATCAAGAGTTTTAATTACATCGAAATCCTCAAGAATAGTTTTAATCAAGTCTTTATCTGATTTTATCTTAAAAATTTCTTCAAGGATATCCTCGCTTCTGGTCCACTTATTCTCCGGCCGGTTTTTTTCTGCATAAAAAATTTCCCAATATTTCAGAAAGATTCCAAGAGCATTTTTGAATTCTTTTTCGAAGAACAGGTAACTTTCTGCATCTCCCTCAACGTAATCTCCCAGTGAGAAACGGACAAAGCCTTTTTGATAGGGTATTAAAGCAATTCCACGTTGTTCCGTCAGCTTTTTGGTGAATTTCTCGAGATCCTGGTATGAAAAAAAATCTTTCAGGTGCAGATTAAACAGGTATGAGCCATCTGAGTCCAGAATGCCAATATGATTTATTTTATTTTCCTGCAGAACCAGATGAGCGATCTTTTTAGCCAGGTTTAGCCTTTTATTGGATTCACTCCTGAATATCTTGTTTACCCTGAATTTATTCAGTTCCCTGACCAAATGATCCTTGTAATAACTAAAGAAGGGTTCTCCCTTGTATTTAAAGTCATCGGGTAATTCCAAAACATCCAGTTTGTTGAGAGATACAAGTTCCCCAAGCAGGAAAAGGTGCAAAGGACTTCCTTCGAACAGGGAAACTCGCATAGAGCCTACATGCCCGTTGTTTTTTCGCTGGCTGATATTGCTTTTTATCTCAGCCATTATGTAATTCCTTAGTTTCTCTTTGATTTTATACCGGGATGCATCCTTAGGGAGGTTTTCCTCCATACGGTCCTTAATTTTTTTTGCCAGCTGTGCTACCTCCAGGATATTTACCAGGATGAACAGGGAGTTGGTGTTACCTTTTTCAACTCCGTATTGTTTCCGTGCATAATCAATTACATCTTTTCTGGCCGGAGTAGCAACCACAGATCCTAAACGGTCACCTGCTGCTGCCAGGTTTTTAGTTGTAGACAACGAGGAAACCAAACTAATCTTGGCCAGGGAGCCGAAATTGTTCATTATATACCTTGAAATGGTCCTCCATTTGGGTTCCTCCGGATCTTCTATTTTTACAGCATCCTGATAGGCTTCATCAAGGAAAAGAGTTATTTTGCTGTTATTCAGGAATTTGAGAAAACGGATCAGAAACAAATTGTTAAAATCGGTAAATCCGGTTGGGTTTGCAGGGTCGTTAATGACAAGAGTGGAATTTTCACAAAACCGATCCCATAACGTTCCGGTATCGTCGAAGATCTGGAATGTACTCTTCATTCTTTCCAGTTTCTTATGAAGGCGCTCCCAGTCAACCCTCCCCTCATTTTCAAGTTCTATTTCAATATCAAAGGGATTCAGGTCAAAGCGATCGGGCGGAAAAAGATCCTTGTATTCCCATGCTGCTTCCTGGTTAAAGAAAATAAACGGATTGGGCTTGCGGTCTTCATAAAACAACAAGTCACGAATGATCATCTGGACATCATCGGAAATGGATGTCCTGTCCAGGTTTCCAAGATTGCTAATGAATTCTTTGATAACTTCCTGTTCATCTGGTGATTTATTGTGATATTTTTTCTCAATGCCCAGGTCGATCAGGAAGTTCATGAAGCGACCATAATTGTCAGCTTCATTCTCAACTTTTATAAGGTATTCCTTATATTTCTCAAGGAAAAGGTTAAGACCAAAATTTTTGTGGAAATGATTATGAAGGGTACGCTGATAGGCATCAGGGATAGTGTCCAGGATAATCCTGCATTTTGTAATGATTTCTCCTTTTACCGGTTTAAGCGGACGTTGCAACAAGTATTCACCATACGTGCGGATCTGGTTACGTCCGCCTCCTTCAACCACGGTAGCAATCTGGAGCTTCTTGTTTTCCGAGTAGAAGTAATCCCTGGTCCTGTCTTCAAACTCTTTGATCAAGTCACGGTTGACCTTTTTAAGTGTAGTATGATTTTTAACGGTTTCAATTAAAGAGATATATGCTCCGAATTTGGAAAGAATATACTTGTCTTTGATCACCTGGCGGGCAAACTCATCGAACTTAAACAGAATAATATCCTGGTCGGGATTATCAGGTTCGGCTAATTGTTCTGCCTTCAACTTCTCAAGCTCTTCTTCATATTCCTTTACTTTCTTTTCAATGGCCAACCTGAATGTTTTTAGATTTTCGGTATTGACCTTATCCAGGATGAGTCTCAGGTTGAGTTGGGTATTGGCTAAAGCGCCAAGCTTTTTTGTATGGACTTTATTTAAGGTATTGATGATGCCATTATGAAAACAAAAGATAAGACTGGTATTTGTGCTTCTTGACTCGGGAGAGTCATCAATAAAGATCATCCTGGTGAGGAACGGAAACCACTGAAAACGGTTGAATGGATTCTTCCTCATATTCTTTATCTTGACAGTAAAAATGCTCGTGGCATCTTCAAAAATTTGGTCATAAAGATTATCCGGAGTAGTGAATTCAATTACCTTAACCATTTCAGGACTAAAGACTTCTTTTGAAATGATTTCAATGGCTGTATCAGCTGTACCTGAAACAATGGTACGGATAAAACCGTTCAAACCCTTAAAATTCACGGTGGATTCAGTCCTGCTAAGGAAATTTTCCTTTTCAGCCCCGGTGGTATAATGCGTGGACTGGTTTACCATTTGATCCAGTACGTCCAGCATATAGTTCCATTGGGCTTCCGCAACATCATCAACTACTCCGATTAAATCCCTAAACTTTCTGAGCTCCCTGACCTCATCACCTAACAGGATCTTATATAGGAAATCCATGGTTTGTTTGGTAATTGGAGGGGTGCCGAGGGAGTAATCATGAGTGTTGAGAATGTTCCGGATTTGTTTCTTGGTATCTTCATCAACGGATTCGGTATCCATCAGTTCGTTTAACTTATTATGGAATCCGCGTCTTTTAGCACTATATTCAAAGGCTTTTGAGTCTTCGTGAGGAAAAAGCATTAACGATACATCCACGTATCCCGGTATCGCCTCTTTCAGTTCCAGGACATATTTATGGATCTCAGCCTGCTGTTTTGCAGGATCATCAGGTTCTTCGTAACATAACCTGACAAAGTTTTTCAGGCTTTCAAATATCCTGTTTGGCATAAAATTTTCAGCCCGTTCACCCAATTGAGCGTAAAGATCGATAAATTCCCGGGCTTCGTCGTTTAATATGGCTTTCGGTTCCCCAAATAACTGCATAATAATGTGGTTTTCAAGTTGGCAAAAATCTGCAAAAGTTAGTCATTAAGGGATAATAAACAGAAATTAGCAAGCATTTTTTTTTAACAATTTATACAATAAATGACACATAACTAATGAATTGATGTTCAGAAATATAAAACAAATAAAAGAACATAGCTTAGCAAAGTAATTAAAAAGGTTAATACTATTTAAATGAAACTACTAAATTTGAATGATTGTGGAATAAGGCTGAGGGGGGAAATAAAGAAGAATTAAATTAATCTAATTAACCTAATTAACCTAATTTCTAATTAAATCCCAAAAACCAAGTCCCAATTGGGTTATTGGGAATTAAAGATTTGGAGTGGAAGTAAACGAAATTATTCCATCAAGACAAATAAAACTAAAGCCAATTATTATAGAAAAAATATGCTTAAGATTTTATAAATCAGCATAAAAGGGTAGTAATTAGATATAATTTGTCCTCTCAAGGGGGATCCCTTTGGGAAAAGGACTCCCATGGAGAGAATAAGAAACCTTAGCCTCAGCCTTAGCCTTTAATATGAGAATGATTATTAAAATTGGCTTTAGTTTAAAAGAACGTTGTTTTATGCATATATATTTTACGCAATAGAATATATCATTCCTGACGGAGCGCAGCGGAGATCAGGAATCCAGAAAATTCAATTGAATGATGGATTCCGGCTTTTCACTATGTTTCAGCCGGAATGATTAAACTACCAGGCCTTCATGATTTGTGATTTTGCAACGCTAAATTAAACTAAAGCCTTAAAATTCTATAACTCGGTATATATCAATGAATAACTTTGAAATTCCGATACGTATAAGGATTAACAGGATAGATTATATTCGATATAATTCCCCAACTCCAACTTCAGTTCGGGATACGAGTAAATTACCTGATCTAACATAAATTCTTACTCATGAAACAAATTATTACTCTTTTTCCGCTTGTTGCCATTGTCTTGATGTCATTAAGCTTTTTGAGCAAAGCTCGGAAGATCACACAGGGAGTTTAATGGGCTTTTTGAAGAAAAACAGCAACGTTCAGGTTTATATGCCTTATTCGACTTCGTCCAATTTTCTGGAAAAAATAAGAAATACGGGTGCAAAGGTTTTAAACGAAAAAGATCCTGTTGACATGGGAAATGGCTATTACATGACCGGTGAGTTGGGGAAAGAGATCGGGGAACAATCGTTGATATTGGATACCCCGAAAGGATTGGTAGTTGTTACCGGTTGTTCACATCCCGGAATTGTTGATATTGTTAAACGGGCAAAGGAAATCGGGAAAAAAGACATTTATTTGGTGGTGGGTGGTTTTCACCTGATGCGGCATTCTGAATCAGCAGTAAAAGAAATTATTCAGGAGTTCAGAAACCTTGGTGTTCAGAAAGTATCAGCTACGCATTGCACAGGAGATAAAGCTATCGAGTTGTTTAAAGAAGCTTATGGTAACGACTATGTTGCTGCCGGGGTAGGGAAGGTGTTTGAGTTTTAGTAGATTTTTCGCGTAGAAAAAGCTTGAGCTTTTTCTACGCTCGAAATGACAATAGTATTTAACTTAAAATGCTTTTTGGAAACAAGTTATGAGAGGAGAAAACCCCGGACTTAAAATGGAATTTGTCGTTCAATCAGGTTTTCCCGAGGCCTATCATTCCACTTTCATTGCCCGGTATTTAGAGAAATTAACAAAACGGCTTGGTTGCGATTACCTCGGTACGGCTATTCGGGGTGGACAAGAAGGAATAAAAATACAACCTGCCTGGATGACAAGAAAAACATTTAGTATGTTTACTGAATTAGGGCAAAAGTTTGCTCAAACCGGAGAATATAACCAGGAAATCATTGATAAACTGGCCCAGCCAATGCATTTATCCGGAAGCCGGTTATTTCTTTACAAGTTGATGGGTAAAATAGGCATTGCCAATTTTTACTGGAATAACCAGTTAAAGCAAAATAAAGCTTTTGATCAACGGTTTGCCAGACCATATGCTAATTAATTATGGATAAATTGCAACCCAATATTCATTTTAACCTTATGTCGTTTGCCTTTATATTCCGGGATATTTTCATGCCCAGAATAAATATCCTGAAAGATGTGGGGATTAAAAAGGGGTATCATGTACTTGATTATGGTTGTGGCCCCGGAAGTTATATCAAACCTTTATTGGAACTGGTGGGAGGTTCAGGGAAAATTTTTGCACTGGATATTCACCCTCTGGCCATTAAAAAGGTTCAAAAGATCGTTTCAAAAGAGCAGCTGACTAATGTAGAAACCATATGCTCTGGTTGCTCAACGGGATTACCGGATAACAGCATAAATGCAATCCTTTTATATGATACTTTTCACACACTTGGTGATCCAACCGGAGTGCTAAAAGAATTACACCGGGTATTAAAACCGGATGGGATTCTTTCATTCAGTGACCACCATTTGGAAGAAAAGGAAATTTTATCGGGAATAACAAGTTCAGAATTATTCAGGTTTTCTGAGAAGTATAATAGAACCTATTGTTTTGAAAAAACAAATGACTAACCCCGCCATTTAAGGCGGGGACGATTTTCTTCAATTTGCTCCTACCAGAATTTCCCGAATCCTTTCGATGGTGTAAGAAACTCGTCACACGACCCGTCAAATAAGCCGGGCAGGCTCCAGCTCGACGAGTGATGTAATAAGTTTTACATTTTTCCCCTGAGTATGTCTTCAAGTATTTTTGCAATTTCTTCCGGAGTATAATGATCCACATTCTTTAAATCAACAGAAGAAAGAGCTTGCTCCAGGATATCCATTTTTTCTTCTAAAAAAGTTATTTTTTCTATTAGTCTGTTTCTGTCTCCGGTATTCCAATAATCGCCCTCATCGATCACTTCTAAACCGGGTACATATTGCTTTTTTAAAAATTGTAATAGTTTAATGATTGATATATGAATATCGGGTAGGGCAAATTGAGTCTTTACAGAGTTATATGAATTTTCCGGTTTTAGCTTTCCTTCATGGATCAGCGCCATATTTATCGGAGTTCGCAGATATCCTTCTCTATCAAAGAAAATTGGCAGGGGCTCACAATCCGGATGTAGATTGATCTGTATACCTTTTAATGATAAATGACCGGTAATTTCAGTTTTATTATTGGAAAAAGAAAATCTTGCGGTTGGTGGTTTATCCCAGTCTTCATTTAAGGAATTCCATTTCCATTTCATTATTTCGGAAATATCCTTGAATTCATCTATCACTGACTCTACTTTTTGCAGGTTTTTCAATCTTCCTTTAAAATGTATCGTTATTCCCATAAAATTATTTTTTTAGTTAGGCTGGAACAGTAAAACGACTTTCCAAAGTCGTTCTACATTTTCTTCATCTCACGGTTTAAGTGAACCATTTTTATGGCTGCTATTGCTGCCTCACTCCCTTTGTTTCCGTATTTACCACCTGCACGGTCTCTTGCCTGCTTCAGGTTATAAGTTGTTAAAACACCAAAAATAAACGGGATATTGTAGTTTAGGTTGAGATCAGTAATTCCTTGTGTTACTGCCTGGCAGATATAAGTAAAATGCGGGGTTTCGCCCTGAATAACACATCCCAGACATATTACAGCATCAACATCTGAATATTCTGCCATGAACTGGGCCCCGAGAGCGAGCTCAAAGCTTCCCGGTACATATTTCTTCAGTATATTCTCTCCTTTGATGCCATACTTCAATAAAGTATCGTATGCTCCCTGGAAAAGGACTTCGGTAATCTCCTTGTTCCATTCGGCAATAACAATTCCGATCCTCATGTCTTCAGCAGAAGGAGTGCCTTTAAGTTTAATATCGGAAAACTTCTGTAGGTTAGTTGCCACTATTTAATCGAGTTCCAATTTAGCCCTGGTAATATATTTTTCAATGGATCTTCCTTCACTGCTATCCGGATATTTCTCCTGGATTATTTTGTAGATATCAAGAGCATTTTTGTAGTTTCCCAATTCTTCGTAAACCATGCCTGCTTTCATATGATAGATAGGACTGACGAATTCATTATCTACCAGATTGGCTGCCTTGTTATAGAATGAAATAGCCTCTTCAGGCTCTTCCAATTCCAGAAAAGCATCACCAATGGCTCCGAGAGCGATGGGAGCCAGCATTAAATCATCGGAATTAAACTTCTTTAAATAGTCGATCGCAAGTTCAT
>CAZEWS010000129.1:0-10009 GCA_964515985.1 uncultured Rikenellaceae bacterium
CCAATCCATATCCTTGGTTGGACAAAAATTGATGAAATAAACCTGTTTAACAAAAAGGGGTTACCGGCTTCCCCCTTCAGAACAGATTCCTATCTATCAGTGAAGAAAAACTCATAAAAAACCCTGATCTTTCGAAAGTTGATGAAATTGGTTTTACCGATTTAATACGTGGTGGAAGAAGTAGTGCATGCTCCCGTGTCGACTGGTTGGAAGTTTGCGGCATACCAGTTAAAAGAAACACTGTTATTCATTAATTCATCTATACGCTTAGCGGTTTAAACGTTTGGTGAAGCCTTGCCTGCCGGCTTTGCTCCGCTGAATCTACGCGAAAGCAATGCAGGCAGGTCTCTGAGTCGTTTTGTTTACTAAACAGACCCTAAGGGTTTCGAAAAACCCTTTGGGTCTACTACTTAGGGATGCCTTTGGCAGGCAAATAATTCAACACGCTGGGATCGATGTTTCTTTACAATCCTTCAATGACCCCTGGACTTTGAATGTGAATTTGAAAAAAAAGAACCTCGGAGAGGTTCGATTATTGTAGAAATTACAGACTAATGTACAAACGCGTCGAAACTGCCTTAGCTAATCAGGGGTGAACTGTTACTTTCGGCGTAATGATCCAACAGATAATTGATAGAAATACGTAGTTTGTCCTAATATATAGTATGCAACCATAAAATCCTTTTCCAAAAAAAATCAGGCTGGAGATTTTGACGGAAAGTGAGTAGAAAAATCCCTGGTTCGAAGAACCTCATTTCTCAGGAACCTATGGTTATCACATGGTTGGAGGTATTCGCATTTCTTTAAACAAAAAAGTTATGCTGACTTGCGAAATTAAATATAACCATCTTATTCCACCCCCGGTTGAAAATCTTAATGTAAGTGGAATTATATCCTTAATCGGTATAAGTATACCTTTAGGTCATGTACAGAATAACTGATACCAAATTAAAAGTTGAATAAGGAAATAGACTTCATGATATTTAAACAGTTCATTAAATTATCTTAAAAATGGCCTTCCCCCCGATCTCAGGTTAATATCCATTCCGTCTTCACTCGTACCGTAATGAGTCAGCAGGATTCCTCGACGCTGCCTGGTAAACCTTACTACCGGTGGTGATAAGGGAAATCCGGAAATTATTATAAGATAAGTTTATTTTGTGTTTAAAAAGACAACACGGATCTTTTTTTTATCTTGCGCACAATTCAAATCTCCGCAATGAAATTACCCTTTGCATTTTCTTTTTCAACTTTGTTTTTGTTAGTCCAAATTTTCCTTTTCGGGCAAACCGATCCGGTAAACCGCGAAAATTATCGCATTCATATTCACCGGACCGGGATCAAAATGGTAATTGATGGCATTCTGAAAGAAAAAGCCTGGTCTCAGGCTGAGCATGCTGATTTTTTTCACCGGGTTTTACCAATTGATACAGGTTATGCTCTTGCTCAGACAGAAGTGATGCTTACATATGACGAATCCAATTTATACATCGCCATAATCTGCCATGACACATTTCCCGGGAAAAGACCGATAGAGTCATTGCGCAGAGACTGGAGTTTCCCAAAAAATGATAATTTCATTGCATTTATTGACACCTATAATGACCAAACCAATGGCTTTGCATTTGGTATTTCTGCAGCCGGGGCCCAGTGGGACGGCCTCCAGGCAAACGGCGGATTTGTTTCCCTCGACTGGGATACCAAATGGAAATCGGCGGTAAAAAATTACGCTGACCACTGGGTGGCCGAGTTCGGAATCCCTTTCAGAAGTATACGGTACCGTGATGGCGAATCCGAATGGGGCATTAATTTTAGTCGTCTCGACCTCAAAACCAACGAAAAATCAAGCTGGGCCCCGGTACCAAGACAGTTTCCAACAGCCAACCTTGCTTTTACCGGAACCCTGGTATGGGACAGGCCATTACCTGAATCAGGCACACGGTTTTCACTGATCCCGTATATATCAAGCAAAGCGACCCAGGATGTAGCAGCCGGAGAAAACATCAATATTGATGCTACAGCAGGCATGGATGCGAAGGTCATCCTTTCCACTTCTTTGAACCTCGATCTGACACTGAATCCGGATTTCTCCCAGGTGGAAGTAGACCGGCAGAGAACTAACCTCGATCGCTTTGAGTTGTTTTTTCCGGAAAAAAGGCAGTTTTTTCTTGAGAACAGTGACTTATTTGCCAGCCTGGGCACTGAAAACATCCGTCCCTTTTTTTCCCGCCGGATCGGACTCAGTAACCCCGTACGGGCCGGAGCAAGGCTGAGCGGACAACTGGGAGAAAATTGGCGCATAGGTTTAATGGATATACAAACAGGTACAAAAAATGATATCCGGGCTGCCAATTTCGGTGTTGCAGTCATTCAACGGCAAATTTTCAGCAGATCGAATATTACTGCATTTATGATCAACAAGCAAATAACATATCCCATGGCGGGCGAGGATATTTCTTATTCAGGTTATAACCGCGTGGCAGGTATTGATTTGAACATTTCGAGTGCAGATAGCCGCTGGACAGGGAAAGCTTTTTACCATCAGTCCTTCTACCCTGGTGCATCAGTTGATGCTTCCACCCTGGCAGGTCAGTTTACCTATGAAACTCAACAATTTTCAGCTTCTCTTAATCAGGCATGGGTAGGCCCTGATTACCTGGCTGAAGTGGGTTATATACAACGGAAAGGATTTTACCAGATAAATCCCACCATTGAATATAAGTTTTTCCCGAAATCGCGTCGCATAACAAATCATGGACCCATCCTGGAATTGGATTTGTTTTATAAACCGGATCTTTCTCTAACGGACCGTGAGATCCAATTGGGTTATGCTGTGGAATGGCTCGATCGAAGTAAATTTACACTGGAACTCGAAGATGGATTTGTGAAACTTCAGACACCCTTTGACCCAACAAATACCGGTAGCGACAGTCTGACTGTCGGCAGCGAATTTCGCTGGAAAGAAATTGCTGCTTCTTACACTTCTGATATCCGAAAACTTTTCAATTATGAGCTTTTAACCCGCTACGGTGGTTATTACAATGGTACACGGCTGAGTCTGAACGGTGAATTGAATTACCGTGTTCAGCCTTACGGCAGTCTGGCTGTTATGGCCTCCTATCACCAAATCAATTTACCCGAGCCGTACAACAGCGTTGAGCTTGTACTAATTGGCCCCCGGCTGGATATTACATTTACCGATAACCTCTTCCTGACTACTTTCGCACAATATAATAACCAGATCGATAATTTTAATGTCAATATCCGGTTCCAATGGCGGTTTGCACCTGTTTCTGACTTTTATATTGTTTATACAGAAAATGCTTATCCCGGTGATTTCCGCACTAAAAATCGTGGACTGGTAGCTAAGTTATCTTATTGGTTTAACTGAGAATGAAAAGGACAAGGATCAAAAAATGACAAGAAGGGAGAGACTGAGAAGATGCTACTTCAATCTGGAGGTGGACCGGCCAGCAATTTACAGCCGGACCTTATTCCCTGCCGACGATCCCAGTTACGATGAACTCAAAACCTATCTTCAGGCTCACATGGAACTGAAGACATGTCGGGACAGAACATTCTTAAAGCCAGAAGTATAAACAAATTCGGTGTTCCCGGCCCTGTGCATAAAATTGTGCTGGATGTAGAATAAACCAAATGTAGAACGACTTTCCAGGTCGTTTAGCGACTCAGAGAGTCGTTTTACATTTTAGAACAGATCAGCCACAGCAAAATAAGCAGTGCTCAGACTGAACAATATAACAGCAATCAAGCCTATATTCATTTTTCTGCCGGCTGCATCCTCCTTCATAATATTTTTATTATTGATCAGGATAAAAACGGGAATAGCCACAGCAGGGAGTATAGCCGCCTGAAAAGCCTGTGAAAAGATCATCATAGCAGGAGGTCGATGGTTCATGAACTGCATGCCAAAGCTAAATAGAATACCGATCAGCCCGAGGATACGAAACAGCGGCGAGCGTATGTTTCTTTCCCTGCCTGTATAATCGCAAATAAGCCAGGGGGCGATCAGCACAATGGGAAATATAGTGGAAATACCGGCTGCAGAAATACCTGTGATCAATATAAAAGCCGCTACTTTTCCACCGATCGGTTCGAATAATTGGATCATCTCTACCGTATCGTTCAATTTCAATCCCATAACATGGAGTGTTCCCGCTGATACAGCCATAATAATTGCACTTAGCGCAAACATCATAGCAGCCGATACCTTAGCGTCTCTTTTTTCATCCTTCAGATTGTTAATGGTCCATCCTTTTTCTGCTACCACGGTGCTCCGCATGATGAATACCGCAGCAGAACAAGTAGTTCCGGCCATCGCGGCAATAAGGCGCAATGAACCGGGCGTGTTGGGAATCCTGGGGATCAGTCCTTTAGTTAGTTCGGATAGACTTGGTTTTACTAAAAATAAAACCATGATAAATGAAAGCCCCATCATTATTACAAAAAAAATGAGTATTTTTTCAAAGAACTTATACTGGCCGTTCCATAATAAAGCGTAGAGTAAAACAGCAATAACGGTTGTAATCCGGAATGTACTGAAACCGCTTCCACCCCAGATGAGCCTGGAACCTTCCTGAAGAAGGTCTGAGACAATACCCATTATACCCATAAGGGCAAGCAATTCGCCAATTACCAGTGCAATAAGGATGTATATTGCCAAAGGTATTCCAATTTTAAATTGCTTTTTGATATTATACAGGGCTGTATGACCCGTCACCAAGGTTGTTTTGCCATAAGCTACCATCAGGATATAAGTAAAAATACATGACAGCGCGAGCGCCCATAACAGGGTCATACCGTGTTCTGCGCCTGCTTTAGCCATGGTTATTACACTTCCTGTCCCGATATTATAACCGATCAGAAATAATCCGGGGCCAATAGCACTTAAGCCAATCAATATTTTTTTTACTTTCGATTTTGCCATAATTATTAATCCCTGATCTAATTGCGGGAGTAAACTACTTTGCCGGCAACGATTGTCTGCTGAATAATCAGTTCCCCTTCTTCAATCGTAAAAAGTATAAGATCGGCGCGTTTGCCCGTAGATATTTCGCCCAGATCCAGGTTAAACATTCGTGCCGGATTTGCACTGGCCATATCTATGGCCTGGCGAAGGTTACATTGTGTAAACCGCATAATATTTCCTACACAGCTACTTATGGGTGAAGCTGCCCCTGCAAGCACATTTTCTGCAGGGAACCTGACCACATTCGGAGTGAGTATTACTTTTCGTCCATCTCTGATGTATTCACCAGGCTCTAAGCCAGCCAGGTTCAAAGCATCTGAAACCAGTATGGTATAATCAGGACCTTTGACTTTATAGAAAACCTGAACCTCTTCACGGGTTAGATGATATCCGTCGACAATGAGGGTGGGGGTAAGCCTACTGTCTGCCAACTGTGGCCATAGAGGATTTAGATGCCGGTTAATCATATTTGCGCATCCATTTCCCAGATGTGTGGACATACGTGCTCCTGCATCGGTAGCTTGCCTGATAATTTCCGCGGTGCCATTATGGTGCCCGAGGGAAATGATAATCCCACTTTCCGTGCATTTGCGGATGAAAGGAATGGCCCCATCAATTTCCGGGGCAACTGTAACCAGTAATATTTTATTCCTTGCGGCTTTTTGATATTGTAAAAATTCTTCCCAATCAGGAGGACGGATATATTTTTCCAAATGAGCTCCCCTGAACCCTTTAACAGGAGAGATATAAGGGCCTTCCAGGTGAAAGCCCGGGATGGATGGAGAGATATCCGGATCATCAAAAGCCCGTGATAAGCTAGTAAAACATTTTATTAGTTTTTCATGATCAGCGGATGTCAATGTAGGTAAAAATGTGGTTACGCCTTCCTTCCACAGGGATTTCACTACTTTATGCAAATCATTAATATCCAAATCGGGATTGCCGAAATCTACCCCCATATATCCGTTAATTTGTATGTCGATAAGACCCGGAGCAATATAAATTTCCGGAGTTTTGTCATCTTTTTCCAACCGGACTATCTCCGATATTTTTCCATTGGAAATGATGATCTCAACCGGAGCCTTATCAGAATATAGTATTCCTTTTATGATCTTTTGTTTTATTTTTTGTCCGTGAATTAATTGCGGTGAGCTTACCAAACTGAAGGTTACTAAAAATAGTATGTAGCTCCTGGTTGAAAAATTTGTTATGTTCATATTATTTTTTATTACAAGGGAATAGAAAAATGATTATTAGGCACTTTCAAAACAAAACTTGCCAGCATGTTGTCGATAATTCAATTAGTAATTAGGTTAAATATCCAGATTATTAATCAAACCACGCAATTATGTTCTTTAATATCGCTAAAAACAAATATAAGAAATTTTGCCTTTTGATTGTTAAAACGAATGCATGTCTTTGGCATAAGTGCCCTGATAAATATCAAAATCATTGGTCTGACTTCTGCCTTGTTTTATTTTAATTATCTTTATTTTGATATTGATAAATTGAAAACATTTAGTAATGAAAAAGACATCTGTTTTTACTGCTCTTGGTATTGTTGCTTTTATTTTTTCCTCCTGTTCCGGAGATAAAACCGATCTCTATTATGAGATGTCCAAAATCGATGCACATGTACATATCCGGACTGCTGATCCGGCTATTATGCAGGCAGCCATGGCCGAAAATTTTAAATTCTTTACTATATGCACCCGTGCAAACAGCCAGGAATACATTGACGAGCAATTGTACTTTGCCAAAAAGATGCATGAGCAATTCCCGCAAGTTTTGTCATATGCCACCACTTTTTCCATGGAAAAATTCGAAGATCCCGGTTGGCAGGAAAAAGTGATCCGGAAGTTGAAAAAAAACTTTAAAGAAGGCGCTATTGCAATGAAGGTCTGGAAAGATATCGGTATGACTTTCCGTGACAGCCTGGGCAATTTTATTATGATCGATGATCCGCGCTTTGATCCCATATTCGATTTTGTCATTGAAAACAACCTAACAGTTGTCGCCCATATCGGAGAACCAAGAAACTGCTGGTTACCATTCGACTCCATGACGGTCAACAATGACCGAAATTATTACAAAGAACATCCTCAATATCATATGTATCTGCATCCGGATTATCCATCGTATGAAGAACAAATTGCTTCAAGGGATAGTTTACTTGCCAAACATCCCGACCTGAGATTAGTGGGCGCTCATTTGGGCAGCCTGGAATGGAGCGTGAATGAGCTGGCCAAACGTCTGGACCTTTATCCAAACTTTGCTGTCGATATGGCTGCACGCGTTTGCCATTTTCAGGTACAGGACAGGCAAAAAGTACGCGATTTCATCATTAAATACCAGGACAGGCTCCTCTATGGTACCGATTTTGGTATTAGGGAAGACAGTGATCTGAAAAAAAGAAAAGCCTGGATGGAAAAAGAATGGCGGGCAGACTGGAGGTATTTTTCCACGGATGATGAAATGAGTTCTCCTAATGTCAATGGCTCCTTTAAAGGCTTGGATCTGGATGAAAAAGTGCTGAGAAAGATCTATTATGAGAATGCCATGAAATGGTATCCGGGCATACAATAAACTTACTCACCGGGTGACTCGCAGTCACCCGGTGAGTGGAAATTTTATAATATTCCTTTTAATTCAAGTAGTGAATTAATTTCATAGGTAGACTCTTCCCTGGATGTAGTGGCAGATAAATTTAAATATACCTGGTCGATCCCGAAATTCCTGGCTCCGATAATATTAACTTCCAAATTGTCACCTATCATAAGACTTTCCGATTTTTTGGCTTCTGCCAGGTGCAGAGCATATGCGAATATGACACTTGAAGAGAAAACAGGCCAATTGACTCTTTACACAAGTGGGTGGGATGTGACCCGGCCCAACGCTCAATGAAAATTATTCTGGATCGGGTTAAGTTCCTTTGAGGCATTAAAGTAAAACCGAACATAAGATGAAGAAAACAGTACTTTTCATTTGTCTTTTCTT
The DNA here is from genome assembly GCA_964515985.1 of uncultured Rikenellaceae bacterium. Lineage (GTDB taxonomy): Bacteria > Bacteroidota > Bacteroidia > Bacteroidales > VadinHA17 > CAZEWS01. The sequence continues at coordinate 7,988 of CAZEWS010000129.1, forward strand.
CTTCGGCAGGATTACCGGAGGTGAACCATCTCCAATCCTTCTGCAAATCCCTGAACCGTTCATCGGTGTAAGACATATACCTGCCAGAAATCATGAGCCTATCTCCAACTTTAAACACATTGGGTGCATGGATGATTCCGAAGAGAAGACATAATAGATTTTTCCATTGCTGGCAGTCGAAATAGCATTATACGTATCATGCGCCAGGTCAAACCCGGAATAGAAATTTTTTGCTACCAGCGGATGATCAATCAGTTGGTGTTGTAACATGGAATAATTCCTGTCTATTCTTCTCTTTAATTCTTCGGTCTGGGGGACTCCGGCCTGCTCTGCCAATCTCACCATTTCCTGAAGGATCAGCATTTCAATATTTGATTTCCATGTGCCGGGCAATCCGTATACCATTTGCGATGTTGCACCTTCATAGCCTCCTTCCCCAAGTATGGTAGCAGAAGGAATATAACCCATCACATCGTTTGAATAGCCTAAGACAAATATATCCTGACTGATTCGGAATATGTTGTTGACAGTAGTGGGGAGAGTTTTCGCATATCCTCAGCCAATATTCTCTCGACGGCAGATGCCAGATCCCGCCCATATTGTTGTGCTAATGCTATTGACCGGCGGGGCATGGGATTCTGATCCCCTCCTGCGCCTTGAAAAAACAAAGCTGTTACGCCCGGATGTGACTTTTCCAACTCTATCTGCGCATATCCCGGATAATCTCCGGACCATTTATAACTGTCCAAAAAGTTGGGTGGCAAGCATATCCGAACGCAACAGCCTTTAAATCACCGGCCTCATTCACCACTTTTATCACCGGAACCGCATAATCGTTCGGACCTTTTAATTCAGTTTGTAAGATTAATGTTGACTCATCGTTATTTCGCCTGTTCACCTGAAACCGGGTTACCCCATTCTGTGCATAGATCTGTACCGGTTCCATGGATTGGAATGCTTCGCCAACTATAGCCACAATCTGACCGGCTAACTTATCGGAATATTGCCCGATTATTTTCAGTTGATGCGGATCAGGCGGATAGATATCAGTCAGGGCATCTTTCAAAACAGGGCCGGAATGTGTATGCGAACTATTTAGTATTATCTGAGCCCTTGGTAATTCGAACTTTGCTTCTAACTGGTCCCGGATGCGGTCCGATATATTCTTTGGCAGCCCCAATAAGTCTGTAGTTACGAGCACTGCCCGCTCCCCCCTTGCATCCTCTATAACCAAAACCTTCGCCCACAGATCATGCAGTGTGCCTTCCGACGGGCGGTTACGTGCGGCATATCCGGCCAGCCAATGGCAAGTAACAAAAAATCACTAATATCCGACAAATTTATTTTCTGTATTTTTGCTCATGTTGTTATATTGTTCGCAAGTTGGCGTTCATTTAAAACAAGGAGAGATGACATGAAAAGAATATTATTTATTATACCTAATTATAATTTTCACAATAGTGTCTTGCAAAAATATTCGCTTGAAATATCCTGAATTATGATTCACTCGCTTCATTTAACCCTGAGGATTATATCACAAAGCAGGTGTTTTTTGAAAGTAAAGAAATGTTTGAATATCTATATAGCTATTCTCCTTACCATAATGTAAAACCAGGAGTGCAATACCCGGTAACACTTGTTGTTACAGGAAACTATGATGACAGAGTTGTTCCTGCACATTCCTATAAATTTGTGGCAGCTATGCAAGCTTCAAATACAAGAAATCCGGTTTTACTGTATGTTATGGATAAAAAAGGACATGAAGAATTTATGCCAAAATACGATGGATAGGCTTTTATTATGAAACATTTAGAAAATTAATTTTTAAATGAATAAAAAGGATTATGAAAACTTAAAGGGAGAAATATTTAAAATCAGGAAATGGCAAGATATACCTTGAAAGCAGGCTGAGGAATTTACTGAAAGAATCCAACGGGGTGAATACACGCATGTAAGCCGAATAAGTATTTTAAGCATAAATAGCCCTTTGAAGGTCATGGATTTTTGATTATATTTGTAATA
>CAZEWS010000130.1:0-9494 GCA_964515985.1 uncultured Rikenellaceae bacterium
TCCGGGAGAAAGTATCAAGCAATGCTAATGAAATTATAATACCCTTTAAAATCAATGTAAATATTCCTGGTGCAAAATATATTATTCCTAAAAGAGGGGACAAAAGAAAATTATTGGAATTATCAGAGAGGAACGTTAAGTATTATCGGTTAGAAAAAAGAAAACGACTCGAGAAAAATATTTCACGGTCCGGGACTGTCAGGAAGCTGGAAAACATACGAAAAGATTTGAATCTGAAGGAATTACCGGTTCATATCGAATGTTTTGATAATTCCAATCTTCATGGAGCTCACCCGGTTGCTGCATGTGTTGTGTTTAGAGATGCTAAACCCAGTGCCAGAGATTACCGTCATTATAATATTAAAAACGTTAAGGGACCCAATGATTTTGCATCAATGGAAGAAGTGATTTTCAGAAGATATAAGAAATTACTGGATGAACAGAAGTCTTTGCCCCAATTGGTTATCATCGATGGTGGAAAGGGACAACTAAGTTCTTCGCTTAAAAGTTTCGAAAAACTAAACCTGCGAGGTAAAATTGCCATTATTGGGATTGCAAAAAAACTGGAAGAAATTTACTTTCCGGGGGATTCAGTGCCTGTCTATCTTGATAAGGGTTCGGAAACGCTGAAAACCATACAATATATCCGGAATGAGGCACATAGGTTTGGTATCAGTTTTCATCGTCAAAAGCGATCAAAGAGTTTTACCACCTCAGAATTAAACAACCTGAAGGGAATCGGGCCTCAAACCACACGCACCTTACTATCTCATTTTAAGTCTATTAAGGAGGTTAAGAAAACACAATTGACGGATCTGGAAAGAGTAGTGGGAAAATCGAAAGCAGAAATTGTATATCGACACTTTCATAAAAACCAACCTGGATTAACCCCGTAGGAATTTCCAACGGGGTAAGCCTCCGAGGTAACGGAACAGTCAGAACCATAGAAGTGATGCTGATAGCTTGTCCATGGGTTCTGGATGCTGGTTACTAGTGTCATGTCAAATATAAAATGACTGTTAATTAAAAGGTCTAAGGCTAAGGCTGAAAAAATGTTTCCAGGGCAAGTATGTTACGATCAATTTAATATGATTCAAAACCTTAGCCTTCTCCTTTGCCTTGACAACACACTTGTGTTTATACTAACACCAAATTCTCCTCCTTGGAAATGAGGAGTACCCGACCGAAGGGAGGGGGAGGTGGTTGATTCAAGTTTATGCTACACTCTTTTGCGCTCAGCATTCTTTAACCAGGCAAATAAAATTCGGCTCTACATTATATTTATTCATACATAGGCTTTTTTAATGGTTTTCAGAAAAAAAGGTATAACATATTTTACTTAGGAATATTTACCAAATTACCATATAATTGTATTTCAGTGAGTTATACATGTTTTACTATAGGAGATTACCTCAAAACTAATTGAGTTTATGCGATTTCGAGGTTATAATATGTCTATTTTCTTCTTTTCTTATTGATTTAAGGATATCGATTAACGATTTTTGAATTTCGGAGTAATAGATATTCAGCAACATCCAAAATCTTAAATCGTTAATCCTTGTTCGAAATTCATTTTTAAGGAACATTGTTAAAAAAGAAACAGGCAATAGAATGTCTCACGAGAAGATTGTGTTTGTAACCCTGTGGGAGCGAGTAAAAGCAAATCAATAAGGAAGAAAATTATCAGGCGGAACAGCTATTTTTCCCTGGTAATGGTATAGTTTACAAATTCAATTAAAGAAGATTTGGAATCATTTTCAGGAAATTGAGATAATATTTCCAGTGCCATGTCCTTGAATTCCTGCATTTTCTTTGTTGAATATTCAATACCCCCATTCTCTTTAACGAACTGAATTACCTCATTGACTTTTTTTGAGTTTTTGTTGTGATGTCTGACGATGTTCAAAATTCTTCTTCTTTCCGAATAAGTGGTGCTTTTAAGTGAATGAATCAGGGGTAGGGTTATTTTTTTTTCTTTAATATCATTACCGGTGGGTTTACCAAGTATACCTTTTTTCTGATAATCAAAAAGATCATCCCTGATTTGAAAGGCAATACCTACATTTTCTCCGAATTTCTTCATTTTTTCAACAACTTCGCTGCTTGCTTTGACGGATTTTGAGCCACAAGCAGAACATGAAGCAATTAGCGCAGCTGTTTTTTTCCGGATAATATCAAAATAATCTTCTTCAGAAAGATTTAATTTAAGGGATTTTTGTATTTGCAGCAACTCTCCTTCACTCATTTCTTTTACTGCTTCCGAAACAATTTGCAATAATTCAAATTCTTTTTTTTCAATTGCGAGCAACAATCCCCTGGACAGGAGATAATCTCCCACCAATACCGCGATTTTGGATTTCCATAAGGCGTTGATTGAAAAAAATCCTCTACGCTCATAAGATTCATCAACGATGTCGTCATGGATTAAGGTTGCAGTGTGCAGCAGTTCAATCAGCGAAGCTGCAGTATAACTGGATTCCCGGATCTCACCATTTAATTTGGCTGTAAGAAAAACGAGCATTGGTCGCATTTGTTTCCCTTTTTTCCGGAGGATATAATTCATGATAATATTTAGCAAAGGCACCTTGCTTTTCATGGAGGAATTGAAAAACGAATTAAATTTTTTCATTTCCGCAGCAATCGGTGCTTTAATCAAATCCATTGTCGACATTCCCGGCGCAAGTTTATGCCTTAAAGATAGCAATTTATGAGAACTCAGGTTTTTTAGTATTGAATTGAAAAATACAAGTTGTAATTTGTGACTTGAGATGGGTTTCGGCGGAAAGCATCTATGCAATAATGTGTGGAGTAGGTAAACTGTTTTTATCTACCATTAGGATATTATATAATGTATTAAATAAAAAATGAGGATTTATTTGTGTACGCAAAAGTGCAATTTCGCTTTTTAGGTTTTGCTCTTCCAATTGTTGTTGAATCTCTCTTTTCTTGAACCAATCAATAAAGAACCTGAATATACCTCCTAAAAATGCCCATATTAAGATTTTTGCCAGGATATATAATCCACCGATAAATAACTCAACCGATAAAAAAACCAATAAAAAGTATAGCCCAATGAAAAAGAGAACAACGTATAATACTCTTTCTCTTTTGTTTGTCAGATACATTATTCCAAAATAGGATAAATAGAAAATAAAAGGTTGAGAAAGAAAGGTATAATTATTTATTTGCCCAAATTCTTCAGGGGGAAGATACCTTGTAACAAAAGTTAGTAAAAGGTAACTCAAAAAAATTACTACCCAAAAAATGATATGAAAAGTTACAACAACTGACTTTTTCATATTTTAACCTTTATAGTTTAACAATTATAATACAAAAGTCAGTTACATTTTAATTAAAACCAAAAACAATATATATAATCGAAAATTTTATCGACAAAATTTTGGATATTATCTATGAGATTCTTTGAAAAGCAACTTGTGATATTACCATTCACTGTTAACTATCTATCGACAAGCAATCAGCACCCAGCACCCCCGCCCGTACCGAACGGTACGTTCGGGCGGGCAGTATCCAGCATATTATAACAACTTTTCGCCTATTTTTATTAACTGAAAATATTTAAACTGAAATGCATGCTTATTAAAATACAATTAAATAAGGTCATTATCATTTTTTAAAAAATTATATATTTATATATTTGCATTTATCATTAATTTGTTGTAAAATGGAGATAAAAGATTTAAGTACAGAGCAGCTCGAAAAGGCGGCTAATATGCTTAAGGCTATTGCACATCCAATGAGAATTGCCATTCTCAGCTTTATAGAGGAAGATAAAAAACTAACGGTTACTGAAATCCATAAGCTTTTAAATATTGAGCAGTCAACCACCTCCCATCATTTGGGAATTCTTAAAGACAAAGGAGTGTTGGCTTCAAAAAGGGAAGGGAAAAATACATATTATTTCCTTAAACACAATACGCTTCGACAGATCATTGAATGTGTGAGCAAGTGTGCACAATAGTTGTTCACCTGAAATTTTTATAAAGTCGAATTCATTCCTTTTATTTAACTTTTTAAAATATACAGCAAAAACTCTGTTTGTATGTTATCTTTGTATTAGGTTGTAATATTCTGTTATATGTTATAAGTTATATGTTAATTGTTATATACGTTAGGCATAAGTGGCGATTTAAAGACGAAACTTTTTGTGACAAGCTACATTTAACCGCCAACCGTTGCTAAATACTGGGCTCTGGTTTTAGAGAACCGATTCTGCCTGTCCCCAAGGTTCCGAAGTATCGGAACGGGGCAGGACAGGCAAGCGTATATAGATGTTAAAAGATTTAGCGTATAACTTATAACGTATAACATATAACTTTTCCCTCCCAAAGGGATCCTTACGGGAAAAGGGATGTCTTTGGCATAAACGCTAACTTTAATATAGAAAAGAGACTCTTGAAAATAGAATTGTTACGAACAGTTTAAATCGTTGGCAAATGACAAAAGTTAGAGTTACAAAAGAATTTGGGTTCGAAATGGCTCATGCTTTATGGAATTATGATGGTCCATGCAGGAATGTTCATGGCCATTCATACCGGTTGTATGTAACTGTGATCGGTGAACCCATAAATAGTCAAACGGATCCCAAACATGGAATGGTAATAGATTTTGGCGATTTGAAAAAGATTGTAAAGACAACTATAATTAATAAATTCGATCATTCTGTGGTTGTAAGCAAGGAAGCACCACACCATTTGTTGCAAAACATTGAACAGATGTTCGAGAAGTACGATGTGATGGACTATCAACCAACGTGTGAAAACCTGGTTGTGTATTTTGCCGGCAGATTGATGGAAAAATTACCGGAGAATTTGAAGTTGTTTAGCTTAAGACTCGTGGAAACAGCCAAATCATACGCAGAGTGGTATGCAGAGGATAATTAGGAAAACGGAAGGATGTGTTAAAGTGTTTATGTGTTAAAGTTAAACAAACAGGAAAACGAAAACTGAGAACCAGAAATAGTGACAGTGGCAGTAGTAGTAAACATTGTTAAATGACAAAAAAAAGGTAAACACAAACGAATGGCAACTTAATGACAGCGAAGGCGCAGCCTGCGCAAATGACGCAAGCGAATGGTTGGCTCGAACGAAGTAAGAGCCAATCTTCGTGAGCTGGTTTCAGTGCCTGGATTGTGGGAGTGAATAACGAAGTGACGAGCTAAAAGAAACCAAAAACCAGGATATTCTATAGCCAATGAAAGAAACAAACAGAACCGACAACCAAAAGAAGTTACTGCTACTGGACGCGTATGCCTTAATTTTCCGGGCGTATTATGCATTTATCAGGAATCCAAGATACAATTCAAAAGGTTTGAATACATCTGCCATTTTTGGATTTACAAACACATTGGACGAATTGATAAAAACAATGAATCCAACACATATTGCTGTTGTATTTGACCCCCCCACTCCGACATTTCGTAATAAAATATTCAAAGAATACAAGGCCAACAGGGAAGCAACACCGGAGGACATTAAAAAGTCGGTTCCTTATATTAAGGATTTAATACGTGCTTTTAACATCCCAATTATTGAAGTTGAAGGATATGAGGCTGATGATGTAATCGGCACACTAGCAAAAAAAGCTGAAAGAAAAGGCTTTATGACCTATATGATCACGCCGGATAAAGATTTTGCACAATTGGTATCGGAAAAGATATTTATGTATAAACCGGGAAGAGGCGGAAATGGTCCTGAGATTTTGGGTGAACATGAAATAAAAGAACGTTTTCACGTGGAACATCCGGGTCAGGTTATTGATGTACTGGCTTTATGGGGTGACTCGGCCGATAATATACCCGGAGCACCCGGTATTGGAGAAAAAAGAGCCAGGGAACTGATTGGTGATTATGGTAGTATTGAGGAACTTTTTAACCATACAAAAGAACTTAAGGGAAAACAAAAAGAAAACATCGAACAAAATATAGACCAGATCCGGCTTTATAAAGAATTAGTTACAATAGTTCTTGATGTTCCGGTTGAATTAAATGAAAGGGAGATGAAAATTAGCGAACCGGACAGGGGAAAATTAACTGCTTTATTCAACGAATTGGAGTTCAGAACAATTGCCAAAAGAATACTGGAAAGAGGCGGACGAACGGCAACCGGAGAAAAAACCGTTCAGACCACTCTTTTTGGTGATAATACCCATACGGTGCAAAAAGATAAGCTTAGGGATATTAATTCAACAGAACATTTTTATTATATCGTTGATTCAGAGGAAAAAATTTCTGATTTAGCCAAAAGCCTGAGTAACCTGCACGAGTTCTGTTTTGATACGGAAACTACCGGATTAAATGTGTATGAATCAGAACTGGTTGGTATTTCCTTTTCTTTTAAAACGCATGAGGCATATTATCTGCCATTACCGGAAAAACGTGAAGAAACACAGAGTATTCTTAATGAATTCAAGAGCATTTTTGAAGACACGGGAATACGAAAAATCGGACAAAACATTAAATATGATATCCAGATTCTTCGATCGTACGGAATTCAGGTTCAGGGTGAGCTGTTCGATACGATGCTGGCCCATTATATATTGCAGCCCGATATGCGTCACAATCTGAACTATTTAGCAGAGGCATACCTTGATTACAAACCGGTGTCCATTGAGGAATTGATTGGAGAGAAGGGGAAAGGGCAAATAAGTATGCGTATGGTACCAAACCAAAAGGTTGCAGACTACGCTGCCGAAGATGCCGATATTACCTGGCAATTAAAAAAGAAGTTGGAAGAGAAGGTAAAAGAAAGCAATCTGGAAAACCTATCGGAAAAAATTGAAATGCCCCTGGTATATGTCCTTGCTGATATGGAACGGGACGGTGTGAGGATTAACGTTGAAAATTTAAGAAAATACGGAGACGTATTGCGAGAGGACATTTTGAAGTTAGATCAGGAAATTATTAGAATGGCAGGTGTTGGTTTCAATATCGCCTCTCCGAAACAGTTGGGACATGTGTTATTTGAGAAGATGAAGATTGTGGAAACTGCAAAAAAAACCAAAACCAGGCAATATTCAACAAGTGAAGAAGTCCTTATGCAATTAGCTGACAAACATGAAATCATACCCAGGATCCTCGAATACCGATCGTTGAAAAAACTTTTAACCACCTATGTTGATGTACTTCCACGATTGATCAGTGCAAAAACCGGAAAGATCCATACTTCGTTTAATCAGGCAATAACCTCAACCGGCAGATTAAGTTCGAATAACCCAAACCTTCAGAATATTCCAATACGTGAAGAAAAAGGCCGGGAAATCCGCAAGGCTTTTGTGCCAACCAATGAAAATTATATTTTATTGTCGGCTGACTACTCACAGATTGAACTCAGGCTAATGGCCCATATGAGTGAAGACCGGAATATGCTCGGAGCTTTTCTTGCCAATGAGGATATTCATGCAGCCACTGCTGCAAAAATAAATGGAATACCGGTTGATATGGTTACTAAAGAAATGAGAAATAAGGCCAAGACAGCAAATTTTGGAATTATCTATGGGATTTCAGCATTTGGGTTATCACAACGGTTATATATTTCACGGAAAGATGCCAAAGAACTCATTGAAGGATACTTTAATACTTATCCCAATGTAAGGGTATATATGAACAAAAGCATACAATTTGCCAGGGATAAAAGTTATGTTGAAACCATAATGGGAAGACGAAGATATTTGAAGGACATTCATTCAAGAAATGCGATTGTAAGGGGAATGGCAGAAAGAAATGCCATAAATGCCCCGATTCAGGGATCGGCTGCCGACATTATTAAAATGGCTATGGTTTGCATTCATAAAGCCATCAAAGAAAAGAATTATAAATCAAGAATGATCATTCAGGTTCATGATGAACTGGTCTTTGATGTTTATAAATCGGAACTTCAGGCTATCACCGAAATGGTTAAGGATGCCATGCAAAATGCTGTAAAGTTAAAAATTCCCCTATTGGTTGATCTGGACACAGGAAACAACTGGCTGGAAGCACATTAAAAGCACTAATTTCCTTCTGCAACTTCATTTTTAGATATCCCTTCAAGAATGCTGGTGTAAAGGTTTTGATCCTCTAATACCTCAACCGCCTTTTTTACTTGTACATCATATGGTAAAGAAGATTGAATCCTGCCCGCCCTATAGTAATAACGGCCCACAATTCCTGTCTGAATTAGTTCTTTTATTTCCTTTTTGAAAAATTCCAGATCTTTAGCTTTATTATGGGAAAGTTTTTCTCTGAGCAGCATAAATTCTTTAGCTGAATGTTGGTAATATTTTTCCTTTTTAGCTAAATCTTCAAGTTTTTCTAAAGCAATTTCTGTTTGTGTTTTATAATCAAATTTTTTACTGTCGACAAACTTGATAAAATCCTGGTATTCATTGTCTGTAAAGGCATATTGTGTTGGGTGTAAAATCGATTCGTGTTCTGAAAAATATTTATTGGCATAGTCAAAAATGATAAATTTGGCGTAGAGCTCAAGGGTAATTTGGCTAAATTTTCCCGGTTTTATTTCAATATCCGGCATAATTCCACCCCCATTGTAAACCTTGCGGCCATTTCTTGTTGAATATTCTGAAATCAGGGAATCAGGGATGTGGCCCACACTACCATCTTCATTGCGGTGGGAAAAGTCCAATGCCTGAATACATCGGCCACTGGGAATATAGTATTTTGCGGTGGTAATCTTCAGTTGATTGTTATAACCAACCGGACGGGTAGTTTGGACCAGTCCCTTTCCATAGGTTCTTTCACCGATAATTATACCACGGTCAAGATCCTGAAGTGCTCCGGCAGCGATTTCGGACGCAGATGCCGATCCGCGGTCGACCAATACAGCCACCGGAATTTGAGTATCCAAAGGATGATTTTTTGCTGTGTAGGTATTATCAAGTTCTTTCATTCTGCCACGGGTACTGACGATTTCCAAACCCTTTTCAACGAACAGGTTTGAAACCTCAACAGATTCTATAAGCAAACCACCGGGATTGCCTCTTAAGTCAAGGATAATACCCTGGATATGACTGTTTTCCTTCAAGTCAAGAAAAGCTTTTTTTACTTCTTTTCCGGAATTCCGGGTAAAGTTGGAAAGCCTAATGTACCCGGTTTTATCACTAACAATTCCATAATATGGAACACTTTTAATTTGGATCTTCTTCCGTGTAAGGGTCTTCTTAATGGGTTTTTCAACACCATATCGTTTGATAGTTACCACGACTTCAGTATTAGGGAGTCCTTTAAGCCGGTTGCTCACTTTTTCCAACAGAAGACCCTTGGTTGAGTGACCATCTAATTCAATGATCAAATCACCGGTTTTAAATCCTGCCAGATCTGCCGGAAATCCTTTATATATTTCAGAGATAACAGTATAATCACCACTTTTTCGAATTAAGGACCCTATTCCTCCGTACTGACCTGTAGTTAAAAAAGCAAAATCATCCATTTTGGATTCAGGAATGAAAACCGTATACGGATCCAGGGATTTCAGCAT
>CAZEWS010000130.1:9740-9985 GCA_964515985.1 uncultured Rikenellaceae bacterium
GACTTCTTAATTTTATTTCAGAATGAATTGTAATAAGCAGATATTCAGAAAGATAAATAAAACAATACATTCTAAATGATTAGAATTTGAAATGACTAAAATACTTAAAATTGTTATTATTTGATTTTAGTCATTTGTATATTTGTTGTTACAATGTCAAATTTAAGCATCAATTTAATTAGAATTTAAGAACTCTCAATATAAATTGTTTTGACTAAAAGTCTACAAACATAACGATTAACAGA
>CAZEWS010000131.1:0-2545 GCA_964515985.1 uncultured Rikenellaceae bacterium
GGAGATATTTCCGTTGGGAGTCCAAATCTCAAAATCGCAGAGGTAATTAAAAACCATCTGCAGGAAACGTATTTGATGTCTCTCGAATAATCCTGCTGTTCCTTTTGCTGTAAAAGGAATGTCCTCTCTCTCAAATACATCAATGAAATCTCTTGCTGTTGCATTATTCCTTACTAAAATTGCAAAATCGCACCAATCCAAGCCCCTGTGGATTTCTTCGCCTGTTTCCTCATCTATTGATTCTAAATACTTGTAACCTCTTAGCTCTGATATTTTGTTTGCTATGAATTCTACTTCCTCGGCTCTCGTTTGAAACTCTAACTGATAAATATCTCCTCTTTCACCTCTCTTATATATCTTGCCATGCTCCATTCTTTTCTCAAGACGATGTCCAGAATTGTATTGGACTAAATCTCTCGCAGCTTCAATTATGGCATCTGTAGAACGGAAATTCTTAAGTAAGTTTACCTCTTTAACATTCGGATAACGTCTTGAAAATGTGAGTATATTATCTACATTTGCGCCTTGAAATTCAAAAATTGACTGATCATCGTCTCCGACGACACAAAGATTGCCGTTTTCACCTGCGATTAAATTGATCAGTCTCTCTTGTATGGGGTTAATATCTTGATATTCATCGACAACAACATATTTTATCTTTTCACGAATTCTTGTAAGTTCGGGTGGTTCATTTTCTAATATGCTAACCAACTTCTCAATGATTGTAGCAAAATCAAGAAACTTATGTTCATCCATAAATTCGTAGTATTTGAGATAGCAATCATAAAAATCCGGTGCGTCTCTCAATATTTGAGTTTCAGGAATCTGGTTTTGCTTAATTATGTCAATTGTTTTTACAAATCTTATAAGCGGTTTAATTGGGGGTTCCTGCCTTTGGGATAACTGAGGTAATTCGATGTCATACCTATGTCTTGAAAGAAACAGTAACTGTTTGTTTTCGTCGATAATGTCGTAGTTCCTGAATTCAGGTTTTATTTCTTTAAGGTATTGAAAGCAAAACGAGTGGATTGTGCCGATATACATGCCGCCTAATTCTGGATCATCAGGTAAACGTTCCTCTAATTGGGCGCGAATCCTCAATTTCATTTCATTCGCTGCTTTGTCTGTAAATGTAAAAGCAAGGATTTGCTCTTTAGAAACACCTGACAGAACCATATTTGCGATTCTCACAGATATAGTTTGTGTTTTTCCAGATCCCGCACAAGCAATAATCTGTAAGTTTCCATTAATGTGATTGATTGCGTCTAATTGTGATTCGGTATACTGCATTTATTCTTCCTCATTTTTAGCAATAAAATGTAATCCGAAGATTTTCGACAATTCTACCGGAACAGCGTTACCAATGTATTTTGTGATATTAACCATTGATCCATTGAATTTATAATCTGTCGGAAAAGTTTGACATAGTGCTCCTTCTCTCAATGAAATGGCTCTATCTTCTTCCGGATGACCAAACCTTCCGTTTGATAAACTGTTAAACCTTGTAGTAATCGTCGGTGAAGGTTTATTCCAATACATTCGGTTATAAACATCTTTATAGGAATTTTGATGTTTCAGAAAACAATCAACGGGTTTAGTTTCCATCCAAATTTCTCTACCGCCTCCATCTTTAGGAGTATTTTGAATTCTCCATAAATTATCTTCACTTAAATTGGCTGCTCTATGAAGTAGATCGTTGGGATCCGTTTCACCTGCTTTTAAAGGCTTCAGGTTAAATTTCTTCAAAATGTCTGAAATAGTAACATAATCTTTTTTACCTTTTCCATGCGTTTCTTCCGGAAATGAAATAGATCCTTCTAAAGAAGCTATTAAAACTCTTCTGTTTCTGTTTTGAGGGATACCATATTTTTTTGCATTTATATTACTATCTTTAAAATTGTAGCCTAACTTCTTTAATCTTTTTTTGAATTTTCCTAATATTCCGCCATACTTTTTTGCTATTATACCGGGGACATTTTCAATAAATAGATAATCTGGTTTAAAAAGCTCAATAAAATCGGCAAAGCGGAGAAGATAATTCTTCTCTTTTTTTCTCTTGTCTTTAACTGTGTTGATATTTGTAAAAGGTTGACAGGGTGCGCAGCCAACGAACATTAATTTATCAAGTTTTTCTTTCTTAAGTCTTTGAGAGAGTTCTTCAAAACTTAATTCGTTTATATCAATCTCTATGAACTCAACATTTTTACCGTTTGGTCTGAGGTTATTTTGCTCATAGATCAATCTGACTTTAGTATCATTATCTATCCCGCAAACAACATCTATACCAGCATCCAAAAGCCCTCTTGTAGCTCCTCCAGCTCCGCAAAAGAAATCCACAGCTTTAATTATTGGTTGATTTTTTCTTTTACCTTTGTAACGCATTTTTCCACATCTTCTTTTATTTCGTGTTCCCAAAATCTGATAACTTTCCAACCCATTTCCTTGAGCATATTGTTAACTTCTTTATCTCGCTCGATATTCCGTTCGATTTTTTTATACCAAAACTCTTTATTGGTTTTATGGTCATGTTTTCTTTCATCCCATT
>CAZEWS010000131.1:2555-9908 GCA_964515985.1 uncultured Rikenellaceae bacterium
GCGGAGCTGGAGGAGCTACAAGAGGGCTTTTGGATGCTTTCTATATCTGATATTAGCTTTCCAAAGAGTCTTTCCTAGCCTTTCTTCAATCTTAGAACCTGTGGCTTTTACAACTTGCATATTATTCCGTATGTGCTCTCGTGTTCTCACGTTCAAATATAGAAAAAAGTTTGTAGTGAGTGAAAAAATTACTTAGCGATGTAAAATGTCAATATTCTAGTAATTCAAAAATATTTAGCGTTATTCTGATATTTATTTATGCGAACATATTATTATCAAGAAATACGCAGCATAATATCCCAAATTTGAATTGTTATCTGTTTAATGATATTTTCAATTCTTCAATTATCTCACATAACGTAATCGGTATAAACGGCGTTTTAATAGCGTTTGACACCGAGTTGGCTATCGTAAATTAGTATTAAATTCTTCAAGGTATTTAGTAGCAATAAATCTCGTAAACTCACTTATTTCACTCATAGTCAGATAAAGTTGCAAATTATAATCTTCACCCCATTTAGAGACTCTTTGATCTGTTTGATAACTTCTAAAGATAACTCCACGCCAATTTTCTCCATCTCTTGTTGGCCGTATCGATTGATGAGCAATAGTATGCCTCATTTTATCCAAAAGTTCTACAAGTTTTGTATCTTCAATTTTTTTATGTTTAAAATCAAATTTTTTCGTTTCAATTTCATTATGATTATCATCCTGAAAGAAAGTTGGTTCATTTAGAAATCGAAGTTCTTCAAACTCTAAAATATTTCTGTTCAAAAATTCAGGTTCTCTGCGTCCTTGAATATTCCATTGACGAGGAAGAATGATTAAGCCTAATAAACTATTCATTAAATGTGTAAATTTGTTTGTTACTTGGCAATTTAAGTTTTCTAAAGTTCTTCTAATGAACTCTCTGTCAAAATCACTAACTGTAGGATAACCCATGGTTTATTATTTATGGTATCGATTGCATAAATACAATATCTTTATTTTACATATAGCAAAAACTTCCCGGGACTCCTGGCAAGAATAACACGCTATACCAGATAAGCCGTTCAAAACGGCTAAGCGGATATTTATTCAATTCTTCCAAAGCTCACATATTGTTTCTCCTTGAGGAATTACTTTTCTTTGAAATGAAGAAAAGTGTCACGCCAGAAACAACCACAAAAGCTATTCCTACAATAATTCCGTAATCTTTCAAAAATTCAATAGCTTTATTATTACTAGTGATAGTTAAGCATATACCGACAAATCCTAGAAGTAATGAACCTGCTCCAATTAACCACCTGTTTTGAAACGATTGTACTTGTTCATTTAAGACATTTCTTACAATATTAGGCATTCCATCCTGTTTCTCGTGTATTCCATACACATCTTGTGTTAGCTTATTTATTGAATCATGGATTTCTGAGTATTCATTAGTTACAGTCTTAAACTGTTGGTCTATTATTTTAAAACGTTCCCCTAAAAGATTCCACGGATATCCAGACTTTACCAAGTTTTCTAAAAGAACCTCAGGCCCCCCGTTGATAATAGAATCTTCCCATTCGATATCCTTCATCCCTACAGGAGCTCCTTTTCTTTTGGAACGAACATATCCGATTTGACCTTGATAATCTCCAATATATAATTTATCTGGCGTTTCCCCTTCACCCAATTTCAAAATTAATAGGCGGTAGATTTTTTCTTTATAAATAAAGCGACGTTCTTCGTTAGATGTGTTAGTAATCGTCCAGTTTAGTGTGCCATTGTATCCAGCATCTATTTGAGTAGCAGGAGCAACGATACCTTCCCGAGATAAATCAGTTGTAGGGCATAGCATTCCATGTAGATCGTGCTTTGGGAATATTTTTTGAATGGTTTCCCGGCTGAAATCAATAGTTTCATATGAAGTAACTGCGACGGAATGCCCGGGTTGAATACGGATTCCTTTTTTCTTTTTCCCAATATAGAATTCTTTGCCAGAATTTAAAAACTCTCCAGTCTTACCTAACCTTAGTATATAGGAGTTTGGGCGGAGACAAGAAACATCACCGTCAACAATTACATTTCCCAATAGTTTTTTTAGCTCTTTATCACTAAGAATTGTTGCCATCAGTGCTCTATTTTTATAATCTGTAAATTAAGAATCCCGTTATTGTTAAGCTAAATCACTTTAATTCGTTTTTAAGTTATAATAACTTTTTCAATTCTTCCAAATCTCACATAACATTTCGAGCGTAACCAAAGCCGGTTTATGCTGAGAAGCATTTTCTAAAAAAGAACAATCCCAGGCAGAAAAACAATCTATATAGTGAAGCAGCCGATTTGAGTTAGTACCCGAAGGGCACGAACCGGTTACGCTGTGTAATGCGAAAGTTGATTGTTTATTTTTCAAATAATCCTTCAATTAATTTATCACCTTTAGCTGCTTTTGAACTGATTTCATCACTTAATATAATTGGATAAGAAACTTCCTCAATTAAAGCTTGCGATGAAGTGATTGATTTTGTTATGCCATCTTCAGTATAACTGACATCAATTCCAAGTAACATAACTCTTGTACCGATCCCATTAACCTTTCTTACCAAAGGTACGAAATCTTGATCACCAGCACAAAGAACTAAAACATCAAATCTTTTATGTACTGCTAAATCGTAAGCTTCAAGCGATAGCCAAACATCTATCCCTTTTTCCTCAGGTGGAGAAACATACTCATTCATAGGGTAATAATGTGAAACTATTCCAGTATACATTAACAATTGATCTAAATATCTATCAGATTCTAAGGCATCATGATCTTTAGCAGCTGTCAGTGAAAATCTACCACGGAAGAAATGTGATTCAACAATTTGACAAAAAGCTATATCTCTTTGTTCTTTTTCAGCAACTTTCTTCCGAATAAAAGCATGAACCCCCTCAAATGTAAGGTATCGTTTTTTTTCATGATGATATTTGTAATACTGACTTGCTTTACAGAAGAAGCCACCATCATAAAAAGTTGCTATCCGAATTAATGGCAATGGATTTACAGAATAAATATTATCCATTTGAAAATCTTTTTATTTACAGTTAAATGTAGCTTTCGCAAATAGTTGTATTAAGGCCTTGCCTTTATTCTAAATTGTAAAAACTTCCCAAAACTCCTTACAAGAATAACTTTAGCATTATAATTTTTAGTTCCGGGAAATACCGTTTTATCCATATTCTATTTTCCCCCTTTATACCAGGTACAACAAAATATCAGCTAGTAAATTTACAATTTTTAGCATTAACCGGGTAATTTAGAATGATTCTATATTATTTTTACCCGGTTAACCCTGTTCATACACAAAATCATTGCTATTTAATTTGAGTTTGTTTGTAATATCGCTAAAATAAAAAAATGAATAAATCAGAAATTATTACACACCCCTCTATCCCCTCTTTTTAGAGGGGAGGCAAGGTATTTATTTTTTTGATTTAACATAAATTCTTCATGTTTCGCTGATATTATTGACAGACTCAAAATAGCCCAATAAAGCCATTTTGCGAATGGTGTCAGGGTCCAACTTCAATCAGGCGTTTGTAAACCTTTTTCACCAAGTGTTCCTTGACCAGCTTTGAAAATTCCGGGTCATCCATCATGCGGGTGAAAATTTCCTGGTTCTGATCCATCCGGTCAATAAGGATGTTCAGAAAAACCTCCTCGAAACCAAATTTGAAGTTGTCCAAAGTGTTGCTCTTTGCCTGGCTCTCCAGGTTCTCATCGGCAACAAGTTCAGCCTCAATCTGCTCAAAGAACAGCCTGTCTCCTTCATCAAATTCTGTTCCGAACCGTTGGTTGAGTACAACAATCAACTCCGACAGTATTACCTTTTCTTCATCGGCAGTCCTTATGCCTGCATCTTTTACGCCCGGGATTCCATATTCCGCCTGACTTTCGAGGACAATCTGGTGACTCTCCCTGATTTTCTGTAAGCGGTAATACTCCAGGGCTACTTCATCATGAAGGGCATAACGCTCAGTTTCCCGTTTGGGTAGTTTCCTCAACAGGAATCTCCCGTATGTAAACAACTTTTCCAGTTCCACATCCTGAAAGTGGATAATTTGGGACAAGAAGGAATAAAGACGCGTAAAAGAGAAAACCGCATGCTTGAAGTTCTCCTTTTCATCTTCATTCGGAAGGGCTTTGAATCGTTCTACTGCCGGGTCAATATAAGAATTCAGCCTGGCCTGATCCTGAAGTGTCAGGTTTGCAACCGATTTGAAATAATACTTACAGAAATTGTCCATTTCCGTTTTCCAGATAACCTGAGGCTCCTCAATTTTTGTCTTTAAATCATACAGGTGGTTCGGGTCTGTGGTTTCTTCAACAGTAGTAAGCTCATAATAGGGCTGAAATGCTTCGTAAATGGTCTGCTCGTCGTTAACGAAATCAAGGACAAAAGTATCTTCTTTCCCGGGATTGATTCTGTTGAGACGGGATAGTGTTTGTACTGCCTTTACGCCGGAAAGCTTTTTATCCACATACATAGTGTGAAGGAGTGGCTGGTCGAAGCCTGTCTGGTACTTATCTGCCACAAGCAGAAGCCGGTAATCCGATGTTTCAAATTTTCGCGGAAGTTGCTTCTCCCCGAATTTATTCAGCTCAGTCTCCCGGTATTCTTCCCCTGGAATGTCCGGGTCTTTTACTGTTCCGCTAAACGCCACCAGTACACCAATATCATAACCTTTCTCAGTGATATATCGCTTGAATTCCTGGTAATACCTTACGGCATGCAACCTGGAACCGGTTACCAGCATGGCTTTGGCTTTTCCTCCTATCTTTTTTGAAACTATCTGTTTGAAATGTTCCACCATGACTTCAGTTTTCTGAGTAAGGTTATGCGGATGCAGGGAAAGGAACCTGGCGATGGCAATTGCAGCTTTACGTTTATTGACCTCCGGGTCATCCTCAATTGCTTTTGACAGCTTGAAATATGTTTTGTAGGTTGTATAATTCTTCAGGACATCATGAATAAAGCCTTCCTCGATAGCCTGTTTCATTGAGTAGAGGTGGAAAGGCCTGGGTTTTTCATCATGACCTGATTCTCCAAATACTTCCAAAGTTTTAGCTTTAGGAGTTGCTGTAAAACCGAAAAAACTCAGGTTGGGCTGACGACCTCTTGTCATCATGGTCTTCCTGATTTCATCCTCTATATCTTCTTCTTCTCCGGTTGTTCTTTCGAGCTCTTCCGCTTCTTCCAGGGAGCCGGCAGCCAGTACCTCATTCATTTTTCTGGAAGCTTCTCCACCCTGGCTCGAATGAACCTCGTCAATGATTACCGCATAGTTACGGGCAGGTAGCTCACCAATCTTATCTAAAACAAAAGGGAATTTCTGAAGGGTGGTGATGATAATATTGGAGCCTTTCTCCAATGCTTCCGCAAGCTGACCGGAATGCTTATCTATTTTCTGAACGACTCCCTGTTTATGTTCAAATTGGTAAATGGTGTTTTGCAGTTGTTGGTCAAGGATCCTTCTGTCGGTTACTACAATCACCGAATTAAAGACTCTTTTGTCGTTGGTATCGTGCAGGCTGGCAAGACGGTAGGACAACCAGGCAATAGAGTTGCTCTTCCCGCTTCCCGCGGAATGCTGTATCAGGTAATTCTTCCCTGGACCGGTACTTTTGGCGTCTGCTGTCAGTTTCCTGACTACATCTAACTGGTGGAACCTTGGGAATATTAATTTTTCCTTTTTCTTCTTTTGTCCGCTGAAGTCATATTCCTCCACCTCAATGTGCAGGAACCTCCCAATGATATCCATCAGGGAATCTTTTGAAAGGACATGTTCCCAAAGGTAGGAGGTTCGATACCCTTTCGGGTTTGGTGGGTTGCCGGCACCATTTTGATATCCCAGGTTAAATGGCAGGTACTTTGTATTTTTACCTTTCAGGCGGGTGGTCATATAAACCGTATCCGTATCCACGGCAAAATGAACCAGGGCTCTTTTCTTAAACTGGAATATTGGAGCCTTGGGGTCTCTGTCGTAGGCAAATTGTTTCTTTGCATCCGAGACATCCTGACCTGTGAACTGGTTTTTCAGTTCCATGGTAACAACAGGAAGACCGTTCAGGAACAGGACAATATCAAGGGAGTTTTCGTTCCGGGGATCATAATTGAGTTGTCTGATAATTTTTAATTGGTTCAGGTTATAGAGCCTTTCCGATTCGGGGTTCAGTGCGGTTTCGGGCCGGAAATAAGCCATTTTGAATTTGACCCCATAGTCAGTAAATCCTTTCCGGTACACGTCAAGGATGCCCCTTAAATCCAGTTCACGGACCAGCCGGTTGATGACTTTGGTCTCTACATCCGCTCCATGAATTTTGGAAATCTTTTCCCATGCTTTAGACTGGGTGACTTGCAGGAAAGAGATAACGGTTGCCCTGTCCAGTGCCAGTTTGCGGTCAAAGTCTTCCGGAAGGTCTTTTTGAAAACCTCCTGAAGTCAGCAGTCTGTGTTCGATGGATTCTTCGAAGGTTTGTTCTGTGTGTATGTTTGAGGCATTGCTCATAAATAGATGTTGTGATAAAAATTGATTACTAATTTGCCCTGAAAGGGCATAAGCAGTAAAACAGGGCAACGCCCTGTGGACATTGGATGACAAAAGTATAAGCCCTGAAAGGGCGAAAGCCTAATCCCACACATAACGCTCATCCATCGGTCGCCATAGGCTTGCCGACGGCGATGCGTATTCAACTTTCCTCTAACAATTTCATCTGGGCGACTTTACGTGACAGCAGACACAATACATGAACGTGATTCTTGTGTCCTCTTTTGATAATGATTGTGGCATAGTTTCTTGCTTTCGCCCTTTCAGGGCTAATTTGTATTATTCGTTTTTATACATAGGGCGTTGCCCTATGTTATTGCTATTGCCCCTTTGGGGCGATATTTAAAAATTCCTGTTATTATTCAAAAGTTTATTTGCTGCATATTTGAGAGCATAGCCGTGTAAATCAATATCAGAATCATAATGTTTTGGTGAGTGACTTTCCGGGCTGACATATTGATATATTATATTACCAACTTCCCCGTCACTGCCTCAGTGATTAAGGATAAATTATATTCATTTAATAATTCTATTTGTTCTGTTAATTGCTGACTTAACTGCATTGAATTTTTAACTTGTTTTTCTAATAATTCTACAATTAATTTCTGTTCCTCGATAGGAGGATTTGGAAGCATTAAATTTGAAATATTCTCAACTGAAACAGCAGTAAATGTGCTTCCTGTAGAGAGTTTTATTAATTCCTCTTTTAATGCGATAAGCAAATAATAGAAAAATACTCTATTTATTGCAAATGGTCTAAGTGCACATAAGCCCCTTCCGATACCATATGATTGGTCT
>CAZEWS010000132.1:0-9892 GCA_964515985.1 uncultured Rikenellaceae bacterium
CTCATGAACGAAGTGAATAAATTCCGATACATTTAAATAGTTGTATATTTAGCATTATTAGTAAGTAAATTAGCAATTTTGTTATGCTGCACTGAGTTCATTAAAAACACAAAATGGAAACATATTATTTAATAATTGTAGTCGTTCTCTTTGTTTTTGCTATTTCAGACCTCATTGTTGGTGTAAGCAATGACGCGGTTAATTTTTTAAATTCCGCGTTAGGTTCAAAAGCTGCTCCATTTAAAATAGTCATGATTATCGCCGCTCTTGGAATTTTATTTGGAGTGACATTTTCAAGTGGAATGATGGAAGTGGCCAGAAAAGGAATATTTCATCCTGAAAAGTTTTATTTTGGTGAAATCATGATCATCTTCCTCGCCGTGATGATGACTGACATTATACTATTAGATATCTTCAATACTTTAGGATTAACCACATCCACAACGGTATCTATTGTTTTTGAGTTATTAGGTGCAGCTGTTGCTGTTTCAATTATCAAGATTAATGCTTCCGGTGAAGCGGGTTCCGTCCATGTAGTTCTATATAATGAACCCAAAAACATTTTCTTAATGCCTTTTGCTTTATATTTGCCCCCAGCTACGGTAACAGGTTCACCTGGATATGGAACATTTTTAATGTTTGTTTCAGTCTTTGTTTCGATGCAAGGAATGTAATGCCTGTTAACCGGCGTATCATGGTCTTCAAGGTCAAAGCACCCGGATTTAAATAATTTGCCGGAATAAATTTCGCTTACTTTTTCATTCATGAGATTGTAAAACACAATTTTAATGGCACCGCTTTCGTAATATTCCAATTTGGTAAATCCGTATTCTGAAGCTTTGAATAACGTACCTCTTTCATTTCTGGTTGGCTCAATTTCATTAAAGCTACCTGAAACGATTTGGAAACCAGTTTTTTTCTCAATTAATTGTAAGCTATAATCGTGGGCTGAGGCGTAGATTAAACCGGGAAACAAAGTAAAGACATTTTTCATTTCATGGATGAACTCCTGGTAATCTTCATGGGCCATATCTCTTACAGTTCCAATATTCTGACGATAGGCTGCATAAAAACTGCCCAAAATAGGAACAGGCACCCTGTTATCAGGATTTTTATCAGCAAAAGGGAAAATGTGTCTTTTTAATGGCATGTAACCACCATAAACACCATTTGAAACAAAAGGATGGTGTCCCGTAATTAAGATATTTTTCCCTGCCGATTCTTCAATGACCTCATTCAGGTCTTCGAGAAATTCTTCTTTTGTCAGATTGTCGCATTCTGCATCAGGTGCTTCAGGTTTATCATAGGGATGTAACCACCATTGTGAGTTGATCGCAATAAGCCGGAGATTGGAAGAAAGATCAACTATTTCCGGCCCCGGACATCCAATGGATGGTAAGAAAATATTTGATCCATTTTGTTTCAGTTCAATTTCTGTTTCTAACTTTCTTACTGCTTCCAAACCATTTTTCCCAGAGTTATTCCAGTCTTTATCTCCGGGAATAAAATAAATGTCTCCATTTGGTTTGTCTCTGACAAGATTGAGAAATTGGTCTAGTTCCGATAATTGATTTTCTATGTTTCCGGGTTTCAGAATATCCCCTAAATGTATTACTGAAAATGGATGGTTTTCATTTGAGAACAAGTAATAAAATTTCGAATGTAGTAATATGCTTTAGAGATATTGAGTGAACTATAACACAACAAAAACCATTAGGTCTGTTCATTAGATGAATTTCCTGGCTTACCATTGAGAATGCTTTCACGAAGTATAGAACTTTAAACACCAATACGCAAAGTAAGATTGGTTATTTTAGTGTTCATATGCATTACAAATAATCAAATTTATGAAAAATTACCAGGTATCCGAAAGAGTTTTTTTCTAAATGATGGTTAAGCCCAAGTCATAAAACTGAGAAAGTACTGAACGAAAGTTATTCCTGTCTTGTATCCATGGCAGGTGACCAGAGTCTTCCAATTCGATATATTGAGCATTGGGCCATCTGATTTTGTTAATATAGGTTGTTTCTCTGTATATGTCATGACTCCCATAAAGGAAAATTACCGGTAAATTGCTATATGAGCCTGCTCTATTCAGAAAAGACCGATCCATTTTTATAATTTCTCTCCTTGTATCCGTTAAAACTTTTTTATTTACGTTATTTAACCACTCTTCTTCTGCTTTGTATGTAGAATTAATATTTTTAATGTATGTTCTCCAGACTTGTTTATAAATTCTTTTGACTGCAAGATCTTCCAATTTGCCTCCCAATTGTACCAAAAAGTAGTTAATTCCCATTTGTATTGAATCGATCGTATTCATGCTTGGCCAATAAAAGTCCAATACTTTCTTTTCCATTAACTTCCATTGCTTGCCTGCTCCCGGACTTGGGTTGCATAAAAACAGACTGATCAATTTTCCCGGTTGTTCAACTGCATAAAGTTGAGCCAGCATCCCTCCCCAGGAATGGCCAAATAAATGAAACTGCTCCAGTGTAAAGAAATCGGCAATTTCAGCTATATCATAAATATATTCCTTAAGAGAAAACGATTGATCATAGGCAATAGATTTACCGCACCCCCTCTGATCAAATGAAATAACCTTAAAATTTCTACTTAAAAAAGTAGCCACTTCATCCAGATAATCAGGGATTCCCGGTCCTCCATGAAGCAAAATAATGGCTTCTTCGTGACCTGAATCATGAATTCTTACAAACAATTCAGAGTTGGCTGCTTTTATTAAGGATATAAAAATTAAAACCAGATAGCAGAGCATACTAGCTGGTCAAAATATTTCTTGCTTACGCATTTGGCATCTTTCAATGTCTATTATTCCAGAATAGTATGATTTTAATATCTATATATTATAACAATCTTATTTGCTATATTTAATCAAAGTCTGGACAAAGTCATTTACTTTTTCATTAAAAGGCGTTTCAAACTCATTGAATATTTCGTTGGTAGTTATTTCTTCCTTGCCGTAAAAAGCATTATTTAGGTTATTATTGTATTTCAAAACCCCACCTTTTATACTCACTCCGGCGAAAAGCCCTTTGCTGCGATAGTATGAATAGATTTCAGCATCAAATTTAATATCGGTGCTGGCAGATGCCCCTTTACTCTCCGGACCTGCAGTAACACCAACATCAGCTCCAAGAGTTACTTCTGCTTTCTCAATAGCCATAATGTTATTCCGGTCTTTGAATAACAAAACAATATCTGAGACTTGTGCACCTAATTGAAATCCCAAACTTCCTTCTCCGAGGGTAACAAATAATGGATTGCTCCATGAACCATCCTCTTTATGAATCATTGCAATTCCCCGGCCACCCTGGCCACCTAAAGCTCCAACAGCTATTTTCACAGTGCCAGGAAAAATTACTATTCCTTCGGTTTTTTGCAACATGGATACTGGAATACTACTTTCAGAGCCTTCCATAATATTGTCCAGGGCCTTAACTGCTTTTTCAAGTGTCTTATTCGCCCTTTCTGTAAGTTCTGTTTCATCCTGGAAGTAACTGCCTTGTTTAACTGTTGCATCTGGTTTAGAATTAATTTTGCTGTTTTCATTAGTCGTGCCAGCAATTAAGTTCCCGCTTATTATTAAAACGGTCGCCAAAAATAAATTTCTAATTGTTTTCATGATAAAAATTTTTAGTTAATAAAAAATGTAAGGGACAAATATAAGCCATAAGCAAATACCAGTCGTCCAACCATATAGGTTAACACAAATTAGTATAAGTTTGGACGTCCGGAATTATAGGGAATATTTGATTATGCTGCAATAGTTTTGAGATATTCAGAAGGAGTAAGGTTTGTATATTTTTTAAATATATTGTTAAATGAAGATTTGGAATTGAAACCGCATTCATACGCAATAGCCAGCAAAGTAAAATTTCTAAAGTTAGGATCAGCCATACAATACTTAACCTCTTCTACGCGATATTCATTAATGAAATCGAAAAAATTTTTTCCTAGGATTTCATTGATTATTTGCGATAAATGATTTGTGGTAAGGTCTATTTGATCGGCAAGCTGCTTTAAGCTTAACTTACTTTCCAGGTATGGCTTTTCATTTTTCATATACTCAAGTAAACGATCAATATATGTTTCAGCATCTACTGGTTTGAGTCCTGAATGTTTATATTTTTCAGCTTGTTGCCTGTATGATTCAACTTTTATTGTTTGTGATTTGGTTGGAACCTGATCCGTATGTTTTTTTATCGCAATTCTGGCACTTTCCAGGGATACATCGGTAAAAATTATAGATTGTTTGAACCCAAAATATCCCAGAAAAAATACCATAACTGTCGTAGAAACATAAATAAGACTATCTCCTAAAATATATGGTATTCCTTTAATATAGCCTTCCGCAATGTTTGTAAGTAATACTATTGCCCATACAAATCCCAAACCCGCTATTATATACTTAAGCCAATCAAGATTGATTTGTTCAGAATATGAGAATTGGTTGGCAATATTTTTTCTGTGTTTTCTTAATAATACTAATGACCATATGATATATGCGGGTCCTACACATACATTTAAAAATCCTATAATTTTATAAGGTAAAGGGAAGGACATTGACAGTTCATTGTAGTAACTGATCTTTTCAGGTCCGCTCAAGGAATAAAAATCAAAAATTAAATATATCGCTGAAAGTAAAAAAAGTACTGCGTGCCCAAAATATGATTTTTTAAATGTCTCCCTTTCGTCAATTAAAATAGCAATATAGACGAACATAAAAGGGCCTTGCAGAATTGGGAAACAAAAGCTAACACCGGCAAGATGAGGGAATTGCAGATACAATTCATTAGAATTAAAATATTCAAATAGTAAATGCAGACCGATAAAGATCATCCAGAATGCCAGAACATAATCGGCTATTGCTTTGTTTTTTTTACCAAAAATTAGCACTGCAAGAAATACAGCCTGAACTGACCCTATCAGAAATATTACATCCATGAATGAAAACCACTTTTAACCATTAAGTTAATAATTTTTTAAATGACGATCTGTTCTTTTTCTATAAATCCTGTCTGACTCTTTGTGGAATTTATCATATTTAAACTCATCAACAATCCAAAATGTAATTAAAATACAGGCTGTAATTCCAATTGCAAATCCTGATAGGTTTATGAAAGTAATAGCTTTGTTTCTCCGGATATTTCTAAATGCAACTATCAGATAGTTTTTGAACATGATTTACAATTTTGAAATTCAAATTTCAAAAGATTTCTTATTGCTATGGTAATGTTAGACTTACACATTTAAATTGTTTAATGTGCTGATTATAATTTGGATTAAAATTAATTTATTCTTTAAAATTTAAAAATTTAATAGTGATGATAATTAGAGTTTGCTGATTAAAATGGAGATACTAAATATAACTAACAATCATGGATTAGTAACAATATATTATTATTCCCCCAAGGAAGAAATTGTAGAAAGTTATCAACTTCCAATATTACCTGTTATAAGTTATAGAATTGATTTCTAATCGGACATAAAGAGAGTGTTCAATAAACTGTGTCAAAAGAACAACGTAAAAAATGGATAACTTTGATACAGTAATTATGAAAAGAAAAAACCTTCTTTAGAAAATTATCAAAGAAGTCAAAAGAAAACCCGCCAAGAGTTTTCATCCTAAGAAAAAATCCGTATTGTATTAGAAGGTCTTCGGGGAGAAGAAAGCATAGCTGAAATATGCCGTAGAGAAGTCTGGCTAACAAACCATAAATAACCTAAAATTCTCTATGTAAACTCCCGATATGGTATACCTAAGTTAAAGAAAGTCCATTAGGGCTACTCTGAAGGACTCAAATAGTGCTGGTTATGGTATGAAAGCTTCTTTTCGACTTTTATCATATTTTGAATTACAGTCCTAATCCTTTTTGGCCATAAAATGTGAATCTGTATGCAATGTAGTCTGAATTACATCCAAATTGCGCTTATTTGCATCCATGCTGACCATGCTGCCGTTGGGCAGGAATAGATTAACCTGATCGGTTCCATCTTCAGAATGAATATATTCAATAAGTTTGATCTTTTCTCCCTTATGGTGTAAGTAACATGAATTATCTTCAGGGTAAAAAATGATGTCCGCCCACTCTCCCTTATGTGGACCTTTAATCTGCTCAATATGAAATTTATTTTTGGTGGCTTTAATTATATATTCCTTATTACCTGACTCAACTATCTGGATTTCTTCATCCCCTTCATTCATTGATATAGGATTAGTGCCATCCCAAAATTCTATGACATTAAAAATAACAGTGTCCAGGAATACAACGACTTCATATACAGGTATAATTAAAAAAGCCCAGAACACAAAATTGTTAACCCATTTATCGCCGATAGAGTTGTTCCAATCATACATTTTGTGCGTTAATTTGAAATGTCCCAAGCAGCTGTTATTGAAAGTGCTAAAGATCAAAAAGAAGATAGCCAGAAAAAAACATTTAATTTTTCTCATAATGGTAAAGTTTTAGATGGTTAATATGTAAAGGTAGAAAATTTTTGTTAATGACTGACTGGCAATAACCTAACCATCTCCAGCCAATATATTGTATAATACCTTTATAAATATTAAATAGTTTAAAATATCATTCTTGTTCCGAAGTTAATGTTAAAGCCCGGATTACGGAATTGCCATGGCATGTCATATTTATTGTTAGTAATATTATAAAATTGTATGAATACACTCAACTTTTTATCTTTATTGAACTTGAATGTTTTTGAAACGATCATGTTAAGCAGTTCCCCAGTATCATATGAATTACGGCCTGATTTTGAACTGCTGTCATATATAGGTCCACTAAAATGTAGCCAGGGATTTACTTCAATTTCAAGAGGTAAATAGAAGGTGATTCCCGCATTGCTCATCACTTCAGGAACAAAAGGTACTTCCACTCCATCTTGATCGGGGTTATCAGGGTCAACAATCTCAGATTTAGTGTACGTTATGTTTGCAAACCAATCAATTTTCTTTTCAATGTGTTGTGTTACACTAACTTCAAATCCTTTTCCAATTGTTTTTCCATCTGTGTTAATTGACATTGTTTGTGAAGGGTTCTGGCTGATAACATTATCAATAATTGCATTAATAATTTTTGTATTGAAAGCACGAACCGATGTATAAATATTGAATGGTAATTTCCAATCAAATCCTAAATCAAAGCTTATTCCATTTTCAGGTTTCAAATCAGGATTGGGTAATTGTCCATTCATACCTGTTACATAGATATCACTTGAACGCAAGGTACCACCAATCGATTTTAATCCGGGCGACATAAAGCTATTACCAGCATTGGCAAAAAATGATAATTTTTCAGTTAATCTATATTTGGCACCAGCACTCCATAATACAACATTCCATGATTGGCTCTTTAAGCCCGGAGACAGACCGCCTAATTTTTCAATCTCATAGCTGATCATATTTAATCGTCCTCCTCCTCTGAGCGTTAATTTGTTTAATTGCATTTCTTCCTGGATATAAACCCCCATTTGTGAAGCAGAAGCATCATTTTGGGTGGCTTTATCCAGGTTTACAGGTTGCACCCATGTTAAATAAGATGTATGTTGATAATCGGCTCCAATTGTTAAGTTACTATTGTTCAAATGATTGAAAGTCAGAGATAAATCAACCGGAACAATCATTTGTTCTACCTTGGATGTTTCTAATAATATAAAGCCTAAACTAACCGTATCATAAATATCTCCTTGCCACTCACGGTCATACCAACGTAATCCTGTTTTAAATGAAATCCCCAAATTATCCGTCAACTGCCCTGTGTAGCCAGCATTCATTAAACTATATTGGTTATCATATTCCCGGTTGATACGTCCGAAATCGCCCCGGTGTAAAGTTTGGTTTCCGAACAAAGTGATTTTATGTTTTTCTTCTTTGTCTAAAAATAAGGTAGCACCAAAAAATGCTTTCCCCTTTTGATACTCAGGGTTCTTGAGCATATTCAACCACGAATTTTGGGAACCGTAATTTGTATAATCTGATTTCTCATAGGAAACACCGCCAAAAACATGCAATCTGCCAAAATGGTTTTCATGATAAGCCTGGCCTGTAAAGGTATTATATGAACCATATGCCAACGAAACCATCGTTTGAGGTTTGGCTATAAGTTCCTTTAAAATAAGATTTACTGTACTGGCTAACGGACTTTGATTTCCCGCAAAGTCTTGTGATAAATAGTTAGGATAAAGCACAGAAGCCGGCCCTCTTTGAATTTCAATATGTTGAATTGCCATGGCATCCATACTCATAGGATCTATAAAAGCATCAACAGGTAAACCATGTACCATATAAGTACCATACTTTGGACCTATTCCCCCGTAGGCACCCCAGTTAGCATCATTTCGAGATAATACCTTAACCGATGCTCCAGGTAGGTATTGAATTAACTCAGCAATATTTCTATTGCCCGAAATAATTTTATTAATGTGTTGTTCAGAAACAACATCAACTTTTTGTGTTATGTCAGAGGATAATCGTGGAATCTTCGAAGCTACTACAATTTCAATATTTAGAAGATCATAAAGTGACATTTCAAGCAATTGTTGAAATTTAACAGTATCAACTTCTTGAGAATAACCGGGATTATTAAATAAAAAAATAATAATAAACAGTGTAGATAATAAAATTCTTAGTTCACCCATAATTGTATGTCTTCAAATTAATTAGAGAAATACTACACAATCACAGAACCATTACTGGTTAATTCTTAATTGATTTTGAAAATACTTATGATGATGAAAATCTGTGTGTTTTAATTTCGACTATGGTTGGCATTCGATATTCTTATTTTCAAGTTTCGCTCTAAGTAATTCATATGGAGTATATCCACTATGAGATGTATGCGGTCTATGCAACTTCAGAACTCCTGATCCCATCTCAGGATATCAGTTAGTTAAGGCTTTCATGTCGCAAATACAAAATGCCGGAAATTAGCAAATAAAAACTCGATATGCAACTACCTCTTCCAATATTTCCTAAGGAAACACGAGGACAATGCCATAAAATGACATAAAGTTAAATTGGGTTTACAAAACAGGAAAAACAATACTTTGCGAGACGATATTCGAAATAAAAAGAAAAAGGTCTTTGTAACAAATTAAAATAAAAAGACTTATTAAATTCAATCACAGCCAGACCCTGATTAATATTGGACAGCCTGGTTTCATTAATCTTTTACTTTTCTTACCACATCCAGAACAGTCCCGTCCACCCACTTAACCACCGCTATGATCTGATCGTCAAATTTTGCTTTTTCAGGTTTTCCACATATTTTCTCAGCTTCCTCTTTTAACTCTTTAATCGATTTAACCGGCAAATCAGATCCTTTCACTTTCTCTATCAAATCGGTTCGCCTGGGATTTATTGCAATTCCTCTCTCTGTCACAATAACATCGATTAATTCTGCCGGACCACACAGAGTGGTTACTTCATCCACAATAATGGGTATCCTGTCCCGGAACAAGGGCAGCGGAAAAATTACAGTCTTAGAGAACAAACAATTCTGCCATCCTCCAATCCCGTGTAATAAGTAGCCATCGGAATGAGTTACAACATTAGCATTAAAATTAACATCTACTTCAGTAGCACCAAGAATAACAACATCCACCATTCCGGCAAAATTTCCTTTACCATGGTAATTATAAGAAGTAAACGGACTGGTCCAGACATGATTCGGATTTTCAGCCATCGATCTTACCCCTTCCAAATCAAAAGTTTGTCCATCAAGGATATAATCAACCAGACCCTCTTCCAGAATCGAAACAAGATATTTGTTGCTTCCTCCCCTGACAAACCTGGCTTTAATTTCTTTTTCCTTCATAATCTGGCGGAAATACTCATTTACGGCAAGCGATGTGCCAC
>CAZEWS010000133.1:0-9833 GCA_964515985.1 uncultured Rikenellaceae bacterium
AAAATAATAGCAAAAAAAACAATCAATTTAATCTGACTTGGACAGGAAACCCTAAGTAAAGGAATTTATTAGCATTACTTATTAGTTTTATTTATACCAGAGCAATTCCGATATCCAATAATTAAATAATTATAAAAACATTAGATAACGGACATTATCAAAAAAATAGCTCAATTAATTTGACGTAAGTATATTATAATTGTACTTTTGGTGAATGCTATTTGTTGGTAAAGAATTTTTTGCACAAAGGCACGGTTAATAGCAAGATTTTTAAGGTATCCATTTTTAACCTATTCTCAATTTGAATTATTGATCATAGAAATTTTAAAAGTATAATTTCAGAATTACGATTGCCTGTATATCTTGTGAAGAATAGATCGGATATAAAGATTATGGCAATATACATATTGCAATTATTTTTTTATTAACCAATAATAATCCACTAAATGAAAAAATCAACCTTAATTTTTATGTTAAGCATTGGTATTTATTCCCAAGGTTTAACTCAATTAATAGATAATAGTGATGGAACAATCTCATATCAAAACTCAGGTTTAATGTGGCTTAAAAATGCCAACTATGCAGATACAAGAATGAATTGGGAAGATGCAAACAACTGGGCAGAAAACCTTGAGTTTGCCGGTTATGATGACTGGCGTTTGCCTTCAGGTGAAGATCCAGATGGAAATGTGTGTAATAGTGATCCAGATGGGAATTGTACTCAAACTGAATTTTGGACTTTATGGGAAGGTTATCAAATACATGTTTTTCAACCTGAACCATTTGAAAATATTGGTTATCGCAGCTACTGGACATCTACGGAGTGGCCGGAAAATACCGATAAGGCTATGGCTCAAGATTTGGATGATTGGGGACAAAATGATTTCCCTAAGACAAATGAATTTTTTGCCTGGGCAGTTCGATCTGCAGGAGCGGTTGAAATCAATAAGGGAGTAGCATTATTGCATGATCTTTCAGGTAGTATGTCTTGGAGTTACAATGGTGACTATAACCCCCCTGAACATCATCAAAGGGTTTCAATTGCCAAAAAAGCAGCCATTTTCTTCCTTGATTTACTGAATGAACATGCTGCAAATGAAGTACATCTTGGGATAGCTGAATTTCCAAAACATCCTTGGAGTCCTGCTAATGGTTGTATTGGGAATACTATAGAAGGTTTGGGCCTTCTCACAACAACATCTTATAATAATGCGAAAAATAATATTATTCCTAATCTGCAAACAGGTGGCAATACCCCTCTTTTGGCAGGCCTTTGGGAAGCGTCAAATATGTTTACTGATAATATGATAACCTATCGTTCAATTGTTCTTTTTTCCGATGGTTATCACAATTGCCCGGGCTCAGTTAGTTCAGGTGATATTGAACTAAGTGCTTTAATTAATGATCTTTATAATAAAAACATAAAAGTGTCAACCATTGGATTTGCACGTGCAGAAGACATTGATGAATCAATTCTTAATGATATAGCCACAGGAACTTACGGAAGATATTATAGTATTACAGGCCCTACTTTCGATCCTGATTTATGGGAAGATCCGCAAGAAATTCCTGATCTTGCCCTTAAAGAAACTTATAAAAACATACTTGTCAATGACCTGGAGCTTGCTGCTGCCATTACTGATCCTGTGGTGACTTTAGAAAGAGGTTCTGCTTTATCTTTACCTGTTGCTATTTGTGATGCTGATATCCTGACTTCCTTTTTTATTACATGGGCAATCCCCGGACAGGATAAGGTCAGTCTTAAACTGATATCATCAGATGGAGAACCTGTTCCGTCATCAGAATTAAAAGTTACTAAATCTGAAACTCATACTATAATGAGTATTCCTAAAAAGTTTATGGCAATGCGTGGTAAAGTTGGAACAGAGCCATGGAAAATGATCATGGAGACAGATTCTACATTGGAGGATGAGAGTATTAAGTGCCTTTATGGAGCAATAGCTTCCTCTGGTGTAAAAATGAAAGTAAAACAAAATAAAAAGTCTTATTCAACTGGTGACGGTATTATTTTAACAGCTACCATAAAACAAGGGGATACTTTAATAAAAGGTCTTAGCGAAATCAGCGCACGCATTTCTGTACCGGAAATGGGACGAGGTAACTGGTTTGTTAAGAATTTCGATACAGCAATGTATAATTATCAAGTTGACAAAGCGATTACTTTCGAAATAAAAAATCCTCTTCAAAAGGCGGCAAGATTTATTTCTGATGTAAAAGGAATACAATTCCCATACAGGACACAAGTATTAAATGTAAAATTTATGGATAATGGAACCAATGAAGATGTGTATGCTGACGATGGAGTTTATACCGCGGTGTTTAATAACACAGAAATGGAGGGATCATATATTTTTAATGTTGTGGCACGAGGTCAAACAAAAAAAGGAATACCATTCTCCCGTGAAATAAAAATATCACCTTTTGTTAAAGTGGGGGTAACTTCAGAAAACATTAATATTAATGTGAAAGAACAGATCCTTAAAGATCAGTCTAGATCGTTATACAAAATTATAGTTACACCTATGGATAATAAGGGTAACTATTTAGGGCCGGGTTATGCAAATAAAATAAAAATCAATGTATCAAAAGGTGATGTTTCGGGGAAAATTATAGATCATTTAAATGGGGAATATTCAAGATCGGTGGTTTTAAGTAGTACCGTTGATCCTAGATCGGTTAAGGTTTCTGTTGTTATTGGAAATGTAGCAACAACCACAGACCTGGTTAAGCCTTTCTTTACTTGTAAAATTATTATTTATCTGATCATTATTATTTTTGTGATAATAATAATCATACAGTATATTATTTGCAAAAGACGAGTTAGAAGAATATCAGGATCGTAATATTGATTTATCAGGAATGCTTGCAGATATTATAGCTAATATAAGCTTATAGAATTGATGAAATATTCTTTTAACACGCCATATACAGCATGACTAATCGCATTTTTATAGGCAAGCTGTTTTTAAGTTTTTTTTAGGTGATTAATGCTGCATATGGCTTTTAAGTTACTGTTGTATAACAATATCAAATACCTACTAATAACCAACATATAATTTGTCATGAAATCAAAAAGCCAGTTAGAAATTCACATCTCACGATGTAAACCAATAAAAAACTCATGGTTTTTTGTACTACTACTATATCTTTTGGCACATAATCCTCTCTATGCACAAGTTAAAGGTGAAGAAAAATTTTCTATTAAATTGAAAACGCGTGAGTTTGTTCCTGAAGTTGGAATCAAAAGCGAAACGTTATCAAAATTACAGCATCAGATTGTTGCCGAGAAGAAGTATCCTCATGTTATGATTCAATTTACGGAAATTCCTACATCTTATGAACGGGAGTTACTAGTAACATCAGGGATCAAACTACTCAATTATATTGGTAATAATACATGGTATGCTTCAATATCAGATTCCATAGCAATTCATTTCCAAAATACTGGGATAACAAAGAAATATCCGGCATTAAACTTGGTTCGATCAATAGAAGAAATTCCTGTTGAAGATAAAATATCTCCACAAATCAGGGAGAAAGGGATAGGAGACTGGGCACGCACCCCGGATGGAAAAGTAAATTTAGTAGTTAGCTATTTTAAAGATGTTGATATAGATATTGTGAAAACTCGGCTTCAAACCCTTGGTGCTAAAATACTAGGGGGAGTCAAAGTTGTCAACAATCTTACAATAACCATTGAGGAACAAAAAATAACCGATATTGCCGCTGAGGATATTATTATGTGGATTGAAGTAGTTCCACCACCCGGTGGTCCGGAATCAAATAGGATCAGGGCTCATGTTCAAGCGGATATGGCTCAAAATGCCCCTCTGAATCTTACTGGAAATAATGTAACTGTTGGCGTATTTGAATGGAATCATATATTGCAAAATCATGCTGATTTTTCTGGTCGTGCGGTTAGAAAAGACGCAACAGCTTATGATCCTGGTCATCATCCAACGATGGTGGCAGGTATAATAGGCGGAAATGGTTCTCAAAGCAATGCTAATGGCGGTACGGCCAATCAATGGAAAGGTATGGCTCCTGGTACAAACCTATATTCATACAATGCAAATTCCGGAGGTACTACGGCTGATGACTATTTAGATTTTAGTAATGACCTCGAAACAGCTATCGGGACAGACAATATTGATATCGCGAACAATTCCTGGGGTATCCTAACAGGTTGCAACGTTATTGATTACGGGGTTTATGAGGGACTTTGTTTGGAATTGGATGCTGCTGTGAGAGGTGTTTTTGGAAAAACTGTTTCAATTGTATTTTCAGCAGGAAATGAACGAGCTGGATATGGTGATCCTATTAACACAAGTTGTATTACAGATATAAATGCACCTTATGAAAATTATGAAACAATGAATTATCCCAAAGCCGCTAAAAATATAATAGCTGTGGGAGCAATAGATTCCGATAATAACAGAATGACCCAATATAGCAGTTGGGGGCCTTTAGCGGACGGCCGAATAAAACCTGAAATAGTGGCATCTGGTCATCACAATGGCAGACTCAATTCTGGCATCACCATCGCTGATAACGATAATTTTTACGGAGATCCGCCGTATTATACAAATGGAGCAGGATATAGAACTCCAGGTTACATAGGTGATTATGTTTATGGCTGGTTTAGTCAGACATCATGTGCTGCAGCAACTACTTCGGGCTGTTTGGCATTGCTATTGGAGCATTATAGAAACAGGTTAAGCACAGACATCGACCCTCTCCCTTCTACATTAAAAGCATTGCTTATACATAGTGCAGAGGATTTAGACGATAATACCGTTTCCTGGTATAATCCGGGGCCAGACTACGTATCAGGATACGGATTGCTGCAAATAAATGATGCTGTTGAGCTTGTTGAATCTATTTCATTCAGGGAAGGTAAAGTGACTGATAACCGTTCAGATCGTTATACATTTACTGTACCAGTAGGGGCGAATTCGGTAAAATTAACACTGGTATGGGACGATCCCCCTGCTGCTGCCAATGCTGCCGTAGCACTTGTAAACGATTTGGATCTGATTGTATACAATCAAAATGATGATCAGTATTTTCCCTGGACACTTGATCCGGCTAATCCTTCAAGTCCTGCTGTCAGGAACACACCTGACCATATAAATAATGTGGAACAGGTTTTTGTGGACCAGGGTATTGTTGCAGGTACCTGGAGGGTAGTAGTTGATCCATACTCATTACCTCAACCACCACAGCGTTATTCACTTGTTGCTACTAATTATCAGTTGAATGGCGAGATTGATGTGATCCAGGTATTAGATCGGTCAGGGAGTATGGGCGGTATGGCAGCAGAAGGTATGACAGATACTAAAATTGAAAAATTGAGGGATGCTTCTTCGCAATTTATAGGAATAATGGAACCCAACCTTGGCAATCGTTTAGGTGTTGTCCTGTTTAATCAGAATGTAGTCCCGTTTAATGAACCTGAAGACAAGGCTGAACTATCTGTATTAGATGGTGCCAGGGCTACTCATTTGTTAGATAATATAATAACTGAAGATAAAATTTTCCATGGAGGATCAACATCAATTGGTGATGGATTACGTGAAGCTTTAAATCAATTTACAAATGCTTCTGAAGAACCTGAACATGACAGGTCTATACTTTTAGTAACTGATGGTAAAGAAAATACACCTGAATGGATATCTACTGTTCAGCCTGACCTAATAGAAAATGATATAACTGTCCATGCTCTTGGTTTGGGTTATGGATCAGGAATAAATGAAAGTAAATTGGTTGACCTTGCTGAAGCCACCGGGGGAACTTATCGGATAACCAGTGATCATTTAATCTTTCAAAAACTTTTTATTGAGACACTTGCCGGAGCTGTTAACTGGTCTGTTATTAATGATCCAATTGGAACAATATCTAGAGGTGCTGTGAAAATGATTCCTGTAGTTGTACAGCCAGATCAAGAGGGAGTTACATTCACTGTTTATTGGGAAGGAATAGATAATGCTATTAATTGTGAATTGATTACTCCTTCTGGAAAAGTTATCTCAAATAATACAAAATATTCAAATATCCGTTATGGGAAACATTCAAGTTTCATATTTTATCAACTTGATTTTCCATTGGTTGCATATATTGCAAATGAATGGACTGGTGAGTGGAAAATGAAACTGACTGGTACTAATCAGATAGGTCAAAATACTCAGGTTCGTTATTCAACATCAGCTTTTGCGGTATCAGGCCCTAAATTGGATGTAGTTTTGAACAAATTAACAAACCTGACAGGTGAAGAATTGCTTTTAAAAGCTAATTTAACAAGAGGTGGAGTACCTATAACAGGAGCAACAATCAAAGTCTATGGAGATGTCCCGCATGTTGGTGCTGGTAATGTACTGCATGAAGGTAAGGTAAACTGGGATCAGTTGCAACAAACAGTAGTTGTTAATGGAGACACACTAAGCATGATTGATCATAAATTACAAATTTTATCTAATGCGATGAAAAAAGATATATTATCAAGAGATACTACAAGCCTGATGTTATTTGATGATGGGCTTCATGGAGATGGGACAGCAAATGATGGTATATATGCAAATAAATTTACTGATACAAAAACACAGGGTTCATATACATTTAGATTTTTAGCATCAGGAATACCAGCGGGAGGTGGACGTTATTCAACGTGTGAATGGACCAAATCATTTTTTAATGAAGTAAATATTAATCCTGATTTCTCTGATATTAGCTTTATGCAGGTGAGTATTACTCCGTATGGTATAATTCATGATTTGAATGTAGCTTTAAGGGATAAATTTGGAAATTATATGGGACCAGGTCACAATGTTACAGCAAAAATTACTTACCAGGGGACTACCCGGGATATAAAATTAACAGACCATATTGATGGTACTTATTCTAAAGAAATTATTTTAACAGAGGATGAAGTCAATTCAGGTGTGGAAGTTGAAATATATGTAGATGGTAAGAAATTTACAGAGGTTAAGCCTCCTTTAAAACGCTTGTCTTTAAGTCTACATGCCGGTACTGCCGTTCCAACCGGTAATTTTTCCAATGACTATAAAACTGGAATAAATTTTTTGTTAGACGTTGATTATCATTTTTCAAATCAATTGTCACTGGTTGCATTGTTTGGATACAATGATTTCAAATCTAAGACTACTGGTATTAATGATAATTACTGGTTAAATATATCAGCAAACCTTAGATACTACAAACCTTTTAGCACCCCATGGTCAGTTTATATTGGTGTCGGACCAGGAATATATATTCCGGAGAACGGTGATACTGAATTTGGGTCTAATCTTGGCTTGGGTCTTAATTACGAGTATAATAGTTTGATAAACTTTGAACTGGGTGCAGATTATCATACATCATTTGGTAACAATGTTCAGTTCATTCATAGTCATATAGGTGTCGTTTTAAGATTTTAAGAAGTTGAATAAACATTTTAATAAAAAATGTAAATAATAAAACTGGTTTTTTACAACTTATTTTTGCCAGCGCCTATATGCGCCAGCAAAACAGGCAAAGAAAACAAAAACAGCCGCAAGATAAGGAATAGCTTGATGTAGTGTTCATGGGCTCATCCATGTAAGAAACTGCCTCGGGAAAGGGGCAGTTTTACTTACTCCCCTACCTTAATCAACACTCCCTGTAATACTCTGAAATAGTAAAACAATTACAGAAAGAATATCATTTTTATACAGGAAGCCTGTGAACAGACTACAGGAAAGCAAATTCCTGCCAACAGGAAAGACCCCGCCAAAGACAGGAAAGCGATTTTTACCTGCAGGGAATTGCAAAAAAGCTACATTAAATTTGTTAAAGTTTACAGGATTAATGAAAAGTAGACACAGGAAAGCGAAAATAAGGCTAAAGGATTAGAAGAGGTAACTACAGGCATACATCAATATTGTACAGGAAAGCGTAAACCTAACCGAGGAAATTGAAAAAGTTACTGCGGACGCCGAAAAAATTGCCGGGGGCAGCATAAACAGCCTATTTGCTTGTTTTTTATTGTAAAATATGTAATTTGCAGGAGGTTAGTGGAAAGGATAACAAAACGAAGGAATTAGATTAAGCAAATAGGCAACAAGTCGGGTATATTTCCGCTAACAGGAAAATAGTAGTAAGCTTGGCGTTTATTTATTAATTACATATTAAGTAAGTGCACCGAGATATTCACCAATGAAAGAATAATATAATTGATAATCCGCTAAACGAATTAACGATATATGAAAGACAAATTACAAAAAGTGATATCAGGAATACTAAATTCCTGTAATCCTTTAAGAAATGGAGTGATATCAGGAACTTTTACTGATGAAAAGGTAATGATACAAATGAGTTAGTTGCCATTTAAGGCCGATACAAACAAGATGATACGATAGAATAAATTAACTGGGGTATCCATTCATAACCAATTATCCATACCTTTGTAGGCATGGATTTTCCAAAGAACCAAATGGAATTTGATAAACGATTTCTTACAGAACAAAACTGTTTGGATTATCTGATTAAAATCAGATGGCCAAATGATTTTATTTGTCCCAAATGTCAATCTGTTGATTATTGGTCATTGTCAAGGAATCGATATTTTTGTCAAAAGTGTCATAAAGAGGCAACTATCAGACTGATGATTGGAGAGGGTACAGTAACATAAACAAAGCTGGATATAACCATGTAATTGAAAACAAAAAAGTTAAGGAAGGTGATGAAGAAATATTGCCCCATGTCCATAGAGTAGCTTCTTTACTTAAAAGATGGTTGTTAGGTACACATCAAAGTTATTTGAATAAAAATAAGCTGGAGTATTATCTGGATGAATATACATTCAGATATAATCGAAGAACATCAAATAGCAGAGGATTGTTGTTTTATCGCTTAATTGAACAGGCAGTAGTTCATAATCCTGTAACGTTTAAAGAGATTGTAAATCAATGATATAACAATAGGTGTTGAATGGATACCCCATTAAATTAATATGATACGATTCCTTATATTAATATTTTCCACGACTATTGTTACGTTATCTGTAAGTGCCCAATATTCAATTTCTGGATATTGGAAAAAATCTCAGTGCTTCATTTATGACCAAGAGTTAATTTATAACAACGCTTTTTATAAAGATCGATTATTAATAAGCATTGTTGATACAAATGACATTTATTTAATTAAAGGATATGGTGATGCTGATTCTTATCTGGGATATTACAATTTAAATAATTACATTTTTCAACCATTAAGAGTTATTGATGCTAGTGTTTTAAGTTTTCAAAAAAAGCCTGAAATACTGACATATTTTTTTGAGCTAGTTGAAGAAATGTTCTATTTTGAGCTCACTAATGATACCTTATGGTTTAAGAATGGAAAAATATCAATCTCCTTTACTGAACCAGATCAAAATGAGCTGAACATTGCAAAAGTAGCAAGTACCTCTATAGATGATTTGGAGAAGAAAAACAAGAAGAACATGGAAACCATTGCATTTATAAAGCAAATGCTAAATACGCAATACGTAGATTATAAAATAATAGTAGATAGTAACAATATATCTCATATTGACGTAAAACTATATAGTGAGCAGAAATTCTTAAAATAGATAAAGAATGAGAATAAAAAAAATTACAAGTAAAGATCAGAGATCATCATTGAGACTAATTTTTTATTTAGATAACCTTAGTTTCGACGATAATTTTAGAATTCAGTTTGATTTGATGAAATAGATAGAGAGTATTAATAAAATGATAATTACGGAATTTAAGACAAATAAAAACGCCAACTAATCGAGACGGCTGACGGTCGAATGA
>CAZEWS010000134.1:0-6591 GCA_964515985.1 uncultured Rikenellaceae bacterium
CGGTTATTAACTTTATTGAAGTAATACGGGAAGATATTACTGAAAAGCCAGAAATATCCAAAGATGTAATAATACTTAAACCTGCCGAAGCTAAAAAGATACTGGCACAAGCCAATATAGAACGGAGTAATAACGATTTTGATATAGCATTGGAAAAGTATCATATGGTTCTGAAAGGGACTGATTTGAAAGAAATAAAAATTAAAGCCCTGGAAGGAATGGAAAACATAGCCGATACTAAGTCCCTGCCTAAAATAAAAAAATACTGCCAGAAGCTTGATCCGGTAATGTGGGATTACAATGAACCGGATCAGGATATTATTAATGCAGCAGTAAAGGTATATATCGCTATTGCCAATAATTTATCAGAAGAGGATATGGAAAGGGCAGTTAAAATGCTGAATCATACCTTTTCGTTTACAAGAGATATTACGCTTCGCTATATGGCCATTTCCAATTTGAAAGATCTTGGAACTGTTCCGGGTAAGGAATTTGAAGAGAATAATTTTGTTGATCACATAGGATGTGGGAAAAAGGTCAAGTTTACCTATCCATATAGTACTTCATACCCTGCAGGTGGAGACATTGCCCTGGTCGATGGGATCAAGGGGACTAAAATTTTTAACGATGGCAACTGGCAGGCATGGCGGGGGGATGATCTTGAAGCAACGGTCGATTTAGGTGGAACAATACCCATTGAAAAAATTTCGGTAAACTTTTTGCAAAACATAGGTTCATGGCTGTTTCTTCCGACTTCTGTAGAATTTTATATATCAGAAGATGGGAAAAATTTCAAAATATTGGCAACTCATGATAATGATGTTTCACAAAAACAGGAAGGTGCTTTAATTAAGGAGTTTACAACTAATTTCAACAAAACCGATGCACGATATGTCCGGGTAAAAGTAAAAAGTGTTGGAGTCTGTCCGGATTGGCACACAGGTGCTGGAGGAAAAGTATGGCTGTTTTGTGATGAAATCCAAATCTACTGATTCAGGTTCCGACTTACCTTCGGGCTGTGACGAAATAATAATTAACGCATGCAGAAAGAGATATTTAAATCCAGGGAGGAATTAGGAAAAAACGCAGGGAAGGATGCTGGCAGAGCAATAAATGAAGCTGTAAGTAAAACTCCTGCGGGCAGGGATCTGATCAAACCTTATGTAAAAGCTTTGCGTAAGAATGATCTGAAAGTAGGGATCTATTTTTCCCAGCTGGATTGGTCTCATCAGGATTATCCCCATTTTACACGTAAAAAAAATAGATATTCAAATGACTCAGTTCGGTGGAACAGGTTTCTGGATTTTAACAGGGCTCAGCTAAAGGAAGTGGTTACCGGGTATAAGCCGGACCTGATCTGGTTTGACGGTGATTGGGATTATTCGGCTGAGCAGTGGAAAGCCAAAGAATTGAGTGAACAAGTGAGAAAATGGCACCAGGCTTTCCTATAAAATTATGATGAAACAATACTGGAGTTCTGTTCCCGGGATCCTTTATATTGAGGTTCCTGATACAGTACTTGATAAACAGGTTACAGTTCTTGCTGTTCTGTTACAAGGTCCAGTTGAACTGCACAGGGAAGATGGTCATGTAATCGAAAGCAATTGAACAGGGTAAAAATTGGGTAGAAAAACTTTCTTCCGAATCTGATTCAATCTAATTGTTTTTATAAGTATGCTTGATCCCGGGAGTCGGGTCCATTTTCATGTGAATCCGGAAACCTGTTTCAGGCTTTGTCTGATCTGATTTCTTTCCGTATCTATTGTATATTGAAGCAGGAAGACTCTATAGCTAATCCTGACCCTTTGTAGTTGTAAAATGGGTTTTTTCTGCCACTTATTTTCTATCTTCACAGGAATTTATATAAAGGGCAGATGGAAAGAAGGACATTTATAAAAAATCTGAGTTACGGAACGGTTGCGGTTACCTTACCCTTGTGGGCAGCCATACCTGTAGATGACAAGATATCTGAAGATTCGGTAAGAAACTGGATGTGGACCGGTGGATTCAGGAGAAGGGATACTGAAGAGTTAAAAAAAAGATTTTCAGATCTGAGGGAACTGGGTATTACGGGTTTGAATATGAGGGGTGGAGATATGGAAACCATCCTGCCTGTTGCCGCAAAGGAAGGATTTGAAGTTCATTCCTGGATCTGGGCCTTGTGTCATCCTTATGGTAAAACCATGGAAGAACATCCGGAATGGTATATGATTAATCGTAATAGAGTTTCATGTATAGATAAACCGCCATATGTTGGTTATTACCGGTGGCTTTGTCCGACCAAACCTGAAGTACAGGAATATATGAAACAGAGAGTCCTGAATTTGTGCAAATATGATGGACTTGCTGCTGTTCACCTTGATTACATCCGATACCCGGATGTAATCCTGCCTGTAAACATTCAACCGAAATACAATCTGGTACAGGATAAAGAATATCCTGAATATGATTTTTGTTATTGTGAAGATTGCAGGAAAGCATTTAAAGAGAAAGAAGGAATCGATCCTCTGGAACTGGAAGATCCTCCTTCTCATATTGCCTGGAATGAATTTCGATTGAACAGTGTGGTTCAATTGGTGAACATGTTAGCTGATACAGCACATCAAAATGGAAAAAAAATATCTGCTGCTGTGTTTCCGACCCCGGAGATAGCAATAACACTTGTAAGACAGGACTGGCCACGCTGGAACGTGGA
This sequence comes from uncultured Rikenellaceae bacterium, assembly GCA_964515985.1. Lineage (GTDB taxonomy): Bacteria > Bacteroidota > Bacteroidia > Bacteroidales > VadinHA17 > CAZEWS01. Next base: position 2,696 of record CAZEWS010000134.1, read on the forward strand.
TGAGATCTTTCCGATGATGTATCACAGGGATTATAATGAGGACGTGGAATGGATAGGTGAAGCAACCCTGCTTGATGTAAAAGCATTGAAGAACAGTAAAACAAGATTATTTAGTGGAATGATTATCAATTCTTTCAGGCCAGAGGATATCCCACGGGCTATAAACCTTGCTTTTAAAAACGGTGCAAAGGGAATTTGCGTTTTTGGTGGAATAAATAGTGAAAGGAGGGATATTTTTAAAAAGGCTTTAAGACATTACCTATGAGATAATTGAGTTCAACAGAAAAGACATAAATTATTACATTAAACCCCGTTGCATTATTGAAAAGAAATAGATCTAGTAATAATTGCCCGAAAACGATGGTTATATGATAAAAGTTTTTCTTTTTCTAACCTGGTTCCTGTTCATTTTAGAAAATATACCCGCTTCCTCCCAGGGTCAGGAGATTATTTTAAATACAGGATGGAAGGCAAAACGGTCAATCGAAATCCCGGTGGATGGTAGTGTGATTACCAGCCAGGAATTCGTTTTATATGACTGGATGGATGCAAAAATTCCCGGTACAGTTCTGACAACCCTTCTTCATAATGGTAAAATCCCAGATCCTTTTTTCGGGAACAATAACGAACAGATTCCTGATATCTATTTCACAGGCAGGGATTTCTATACCTATTGGTTTTTTAATTCATTTACATTACCTGAAAGGAAAAACAAAAAAGTCTGCTGGTTGAAATTCAGGGGAATTAACTATTCAGCCAATATTTTTCTGAATGGTACCAGAGTGAATAAAAGACCTCACCGTGGTATGTTTTTAAGAGAGAAGTATAATATTACTCAACTGGTTGACATGGTTAAACCAAACCGGCTTGCGGTTCTTGTTGAACCTCCTGATCCGGCAGGAAATCCAAACGGAGGCCAGGGAGGTGATGGACAGATTGGAAAAAGTGTGACCAACCAATTTGTTGCCGGATGGGATTGGATTCAACCCATCAGAGACAGGAATACAGGAATATGGGACAAGGTTTCACTGGAAATTACAGGACCTGTTGATATCCGGAATCCGTTTATTAAAGCCCGGATTCCGGGGAAAAGGTTTCCGGGTACTATACAGGCACCTGCCTGGATCACTGTATCTGCTGAATTGGTCAATGGAACGGGACAGCCGCAAACGGGCGTACTTAAAATTATGCTCAATGGAGAAGAAAAAACGGTGAAGGTTGAATTGCCTCCGCAAGACAAAGTTGTGGTGACTTTCCCGGAGTGGCAGATCAGGAATCCAAAGTTGTGGTGGCCGAATGGTTATGGAGAACAGAATTTATACCAGCTGCATTTGAACGTTGAGATGGAATCAGGGGAATTATCAGATAATGAGTCAGCGACTTTTGGATTACGCCAAACCGGAACCTATTTCGATCGTGAAATTGGTGCCAGGGTTTTTCTTGTAAACGGTCAAAAGATATTTATCCGGGGCGGAAATTGGATAGCATCCGATGCCATGCTGCGTTTGTCACCAGAGAGGTATGAAGCCGAGGTCAGGATGCATTCTGAAATGAATATGAATATGATCCGTATCTGGGGAGGATCGATCACTGAAAGGCCTGAATTTTATAATGCCTGTGATAAATATGGTATCCTGGTTATGCAGGATCTCTGGATTACAGGAGATTGTAACGGGAGATGGAACGATACAAGGAAAAAAGATTCACAGGCCAGAAGAAGAGATTATCCTGATGATCATTCTCTTTTTCTTGAATCAGTGGCTGACCAGGTAAAAATGCTGAGAAATCATCCCAGTTTATACGTGTGGTGTGGGGGGAATGAATACCCTCCGCCACCTGATATCAATGATGTTTTACAAAATGAATTATTCCCCGCGCTTGATGGTACAAGATATTACCTTGATGAATCAACTTCAGACTCATTGTTAACAAACACCATAGGAGGAAATGGAGATGGACCGTACAATATCAGAGATCCTGAATGGTTCTTTTCTTTCAAATCATATCCCTTTAATCCGGAAATTGGATCGGTGGGATTACCCAATGTTGAAACCCTGAAAAAAATAATGAATGAAAAAGACATGGTTCCTCCCAGAGGATTCCGGGGTCCGCCTGTCTGGCGTTTTCATAAATATTCAGGTTATGGAAATTTTATTGAGCAATATGGTACTCCTGAAAACATAAAGGATTTTTGTTTTAAAGCGCAAATTGTCAATTATGAACAATACCGTGCTTTACTGGAAGGCTTTAATGCTAATATGTGGAACTGGTATACGGGAGTATTGATCTGGAAAAATCAAAATCCATGGTCAGCCTTACGTGGGATGTTGTATGACTTTTTTCTGGATCAGACCGGGGGATTTTACGGTGTTAAACATGGTTCAGAACCCATTCACATCCAGTTGAACCTTGATGATTCAACTGTTTGTATTGTAAACCATACTTTTTCTCATTTGGAAAACATGGTTGCCATTGCTGAAATATATGATTTGCACGGCAAAGAAATTTACCGTGAACAGAAACAGGTAAGTATAAATCCTTCGTCGGTTTCCGAATTATTCACTATTCATGCTTCCGGTGTTTCAAATGATGTTTTTTTCGTAAGATTAATATTAACAAATCAGGAAAATGATCTGATATCGGAAAACTTTTACTGGTTAAAGCAACCCGGGAAGGACTATACCATCCTCAAGGATCTGAAGAGAGTCAATCTGAATGGGAATGCAAAAATATTGAAAAAAGGGAAAAACAACCAGGTAGTTCTTGAATTGGAAAATCTGGATGAAGAGATTGCCTTTTTTATACGGCTAAAGATTATTTATCCGGAGAAAGGTGAGTTGGTTTTACCTGTATTCTATGAAGAGAACTATTTTACCATTTTACCGGGTAAATCAAGAAAGGTAACAATAGAACTGCCGTTAAAGCTCAATTGGGAAAAAAAGCCGGAGATTGAACTTGAGGGATGGAATATTTCTGGGATGAAAATTCCAATTCGATAAGATGATAACACACATAAACTTCAATAATAGTTACAATCATGGAAATAAGATTAGAGGAATTAAATCCTAAAAAATTTATTGAAGAAAAAGTGAAGGATATTTCTTCGAAGGTCGGCAATGATCTGGCTATTAATGCTTTGTCGGGTGGTGTTGATTCTTCGGCAGTTACCATATTGGGACACAAAGCGCTGGGTGACAGGCTTAAAACATATTTTATTGATAATGGACTGATGAGAGAAGGAGAACCGGAACATATTGTTTCAATGTTTAAGAACTTAGGGGTAAGCGTTGAAATTGTAAACTCTAAAGAGATTTTCTTTAACGCATTAAGAAACATCACAGATCCGGAAGAAAAAAGAGAGGCTATTACCAAAGCATTTTACAAAGATGTTTTTGGTGATCTGGTAAAAAAAGGTGGAGCAAAATATCTTTTTCAAGGAACGATTTTAACAGATGTGGATGAAACAATTGCAGGAATAAAAAGGCAGCACAACGTTTTTGAACAGTTGGGAATTGACCCTGAAGATGCATTCGGCTACAGGATTCTTGAGCCTCTGGTACAGCTCAGAAAACCTGCAGTAAGGGAAGTTGCAAGGGCATTGGGATTGTCCGAAGAAACATATAACAGGCCGCCATTTCCAGGCCCTGCCTTGGCAGCAAGGGTTATTGGAGAAGTCAGGCCGGAAAGAGTTGAGACTGTAAGAAAAGCCACAAGAATTGTTGAAGAGGAACTGAAGGATTCAGGAGCATTCCAGTATTTAGCCATTCTGCATGAAGACAGAGTTACCGGAATGAGGGATGGAAGAAGGGATTTTGGGTTTCAGATAGAGGTAAGATGCTGGGAAAGCAAGGATGCTATCCAATTTCCGCCCCGGATAAATATCTTTTGACCGTTTA
>CAZEWS010000134.1:6607-7371 GCA_964515985.1 uncultured Rikenellaceae bacterium
GGACAGGAAGTCCAACGAGACTTCCCTATGATACTCTGGATAAACTGGCAGAAAGAATAACAACAGAAGTGCCGGGGGTTGTAAGCGTTACTTATAACATTACTAAAAAACCACCTTCAACCATCGAAGCTATTTAACCTAAATTATAACAACCATGATATTTAAAAATTTGAACTGGAAGCCACCGAAGGAATGGAAGGTGATTAAAACCATTGAACTTCAAACCGGAGGTGAACCATTACGCGTATTTACAGAAGGACTGCCCGAAATCAGAGGCGGGACAATACTTGAAAAACGACGGTATTTCCGTGACAACTATGATTATATAAGGACCGGAATCCTTTGGGAACCCAGGGGGCATGCCGATATGTATGGTGCTGTCATTACTGAGCCAACAACGCCCGATGGTGATTTTGGTGCCTTCTTTCTTCATAACGAAGGCTACAGTACCATGTGTGGTCATGGCATTATTGCCCTTACCAAGTTGGTGCTGGATACGGGTTTTATAAAAAAAGAAGGGAAGAATCCAGTGTTGAAGATAGATGCTCCACCGGGTCAAATTACAGCGATTGGTCACAGGAAAGAAGGTATTGTCAGTAGTGTTTCTTTTATAAATGTGCCATCGTTTGTGTTAATGCAAGATCAAATGCTGGAGGTTAACGGGATAGGAAGGATAAATTTTGATATTGCTTTTGGAGGTGCATTTTACGCTATATGTGAAGCTATGGAACTGGGACTTAATCTGGATAAAAATGATTTTAGCA
>CAZEWS010000134.1:7381-9823 GCA_964515985.1 uncultured Rikenellaceae bacterium
GATTATGGTAAGAGGATCAAAAACGCCGTTGCGGGTAACTTCAATGTTCGACATCCTTTTGAAGAAGATCTCAGTTTCTTGTATGGGATAATTTTTATTGATAATCCTTATGACTATAATAATCACTCCCGGAATGTTTGCGTTTTTGCCGATGGTGAAGTGGATCGTTCTGCAACCGGTTCAGGTGTTAGTGCCCGTGCAGCAATCCATTTTTCAAAAGGAGAGTTGAAACAGGGAGAAAAAATCACCATAGAGAGTATTCTGGGAACGACAATGGATGTTGAAATTGTAGAGTTAACACAGTACGATCAGTATCAGGCAGTTATTCCTAAGGTTACGGGTATGGCAAGTATTATAGGACAAAATCAATATTATTTTGATCCTGAAGATCCTCTTAAAGAAGGGTTTATTCTCAGATAATATTTGTCGATTTCCTGTTTACCCCGTTGGAACAATTATCCTACGGGGTTTACCCTGTTGGAAATTCCTACGGGTTTTATCCGGTTTAGGCTATTATAATTTATACTATGTTATAGAAGATAACTGTAACTTTTGATAATCCTTTAACAGGGTCAATGAATAAGCTTATGGAGACAGAAAACAAACTTTCCAACTTGAGGAAATTAATGAATAAGCATCATTTTGATGCATACATCATACCTGTTACGGATCCTCATTTAGGAGAATATATCCCTGCGCATTGGAGGTGTATTGCCTGGTTTTCCGGATTTACCGGTTCAGCAGGAACAATTGTTATAACCCGGGATTTTGCCGGACTCTGGACTGATTCAAGATATTTTTTGCAGGTTGAAGAACAACTGAGAAATACGGGAATAGAATTGGTGAAACTCAAAATACCACATTCTCCGGAATATATTGATTGGCTGAAGGAAAAATTAAAAGACGGGTCAACTATCGGATTTGATAGTAAAGTGGTGTCAATCGGACTTACCAGAAAATTCGAAAATTTTTTGGAAGATAAAAACATTCTGATAAATACCTCAAAAGATCTCGTAGGGGAGATCTGGCAAAATCGACCAGCTCTCCCTGATTCTAAGATCTTTGATTTTGATATTAAATTTTCCGGGGTAAGCCGTGAGAAAAAAATAGACAATGTTAAGCAACGAATGAAGGAGGAAGGTGTGGATTATCATCTGCTTACTGCGTTGGATGATATTGCCTGGACATTTAATATCCGGGCAAATGATGTAAAATATAGTCCACTGGCTGTTAGCTTTGCCCTGATTGGTTTTGACAATACCTCTCTGTTTATCGATAAGAAAAAGATTCCTGATAAATTAAAGAAAATTCTGTCAGATGCAGGGATATCACTAATGTCATATAAAGAAATTTCAAAAGCACTGATGAAACTGGGTAAAGGGACAAGGATATATTTATCACCTGGTAGTACCAATACATGGTTATATCGATCCATTCCGTCTTTTTGCAAGATTATTGAAGGTATCAGTATCCCTGCAAAGTTAAAAGCCATCAAAAACCCGGTTGAAATTGAGCATGTTAAAAATACTATGGTCAAAGATGGTGTGGCGCTGACCAGGTTCTTCTTCTGGCTGGAAAGGACTATCGGAAAACAAAAAATAACCGAAATATCAGCAAGCAAAAAATTGAATGATTTTCGTAATCAGCAAGACCTTTATCAGGGTCCCAGTTTTGCTACTATTGCCGGTTACAGGGAACATGGAGCAATTGTGCATTATGAGCCTACGCCGAATACAGATATTGAACTGAATCCTGAAGGAATATTTCTGCTTGATTCAGGAGGGCAATATCTGGATGGAACAACTGATACAACCCGGTCAATATCTTTGGGTAATCCTACCCTTGAGGAAAAAAGAGATTTCACTCTTGTTCTAAAAGGAACCATCGCTTTATCACTAATCGGGTTTCCTTTGGGAACCAGGGGATTCCAGATTGAAGTACTTGCGCGTAAAGCATTATGGGAAAATGGATTAAACTATGGTCACGGTACCGGCCATGGCGTCGGATTTTTCCTGAATGTTCATGAGGGTCCTCAGACTATCGGTACAGGTGCTTCAGGCAACCTTGAAACAATATTGGAACCGGGCATGATCCTTTCGGATGAGCCGGGTATTTACAGAGAAGGGAAATACGGCATTCGAACTGAAAACCTGTTGTTGATTGAAAAAAGCAGAGAAACGGAATTCGGACAGTTCCTGAAATTCAAAACCCTTACCCTCTGTTATATTGATACAAAACTGGTTGAAAAATCATTACTTCTTCCGGAGGAAAAGAAATGGTTAAATAATTATCATATTAAAGTGTACGATTTGATCTCACCATACCTTACCGGGGAGGAAAAGATTTGGTTGAAGGAAAAAACAAGAGAAATTTGAAATGAAACCTTAATGATAAAACATTTTCTCACAGACAAGGATGAAAAACAAGTTGGCAATTAAGATT
>CAZEWS010000135.1:0-9310 GCA_964515985.1 uncultured Rikenellaceae bacterium
GGCATAAAAGGATATGAATCTGTAAAACGTGTGCGATATTCACTGGGTTGTAGACTGCCTGGAAGAATGTTTTCTTTTTCAGCATATTCAACAAATTCTGATGCAACTTCCTTAGCGCCATTTAAATTAATATCACTGAACAGCCTTCTGCGGATGATCTTCGAAATTTCATTTTCTTCAACAGGAGTATATATTTTTTCAATTCGCCCGGAAACTTTCTGTAACTGTTGAAATAGTTTTTCCGCACCTTCATCATAATGTTCGATTATACTGGCAGGCAACGTGACGATCAGGCAGACTTTCTCCAGTGTACTGACCGCTTCGGTAAGTTCCTGCATAAAAGCAATCGTTTGGGCAGCGAGGTTGCTGTTGCCTACTTTAACGCCGGCTGCCTTGGTGGCATATTCCAGGACCTCATCCATTAAAATGATGATGGGTTGATTTTCAGCTAATAAATTTCTGATGGTTTCTTTGCCCGGTGAAACCTGACCACTGCACTTTTCAATTTTTCCTGTAAGCTTTTTTTCTATTAAGCCCCAAAGCGTTTCTTTAGGTCCCAACGCCGTACCAACTATAACAATCTGCTTTGCGCCCCAGTTTTGAACCTTGTGATACATGGCAATCAGGGCATGGGTCTTACCGCCACCGAACGGCGTTTGTATCTGGATAACAGGGTCACCGCCTTTGCCTCTGATACGTTTTTCTACAACATCCAAAAGATTTTTCAGGCCCTGGGTCAGATATGTTTTTTTGAAAAAAGTATCTGCATCTCTGTATTCATCGGCACCGCGATTCCGGCTCACTTCCCACAGATCGGCCGCAAAAACATCCATGGTTAAACGGCCTTTTAGGATATCATCATGCGGGACTGCGATGGTGTGAAAAGGTTTCATTTTGTGTGCCCCCTTTGGTTTAGCTTTTTCTTAAAATATTCACGGCAAATCTCCACGAGTTGGTTGTACAATTTTTCTTCATCAGAAACGCACCATTCCTGCCCTAATTCTTCATCATTGAAATAGATTTTTTCATCATCCCAGCCGTGTAATGGCATGTTTTTATTACTCTTGTCCATAATACAAATTTACCAAATTCAATTTATACTTGTTTAACAACTATAGTAACAGTTTTTCAGTTTATTAATTTATACCTATTATTCTTGGATTAAATATCTAATTTCTGTTGTGCCTCGTCTATTGATTTTTTTTTCACTTCTTCTTTCAAACGTTCTCTGCCGGATAAAAAGCCATCCAATAGTTTCTTTTCTTTGTTTTCATTAGGCAGCGTTTCGGAAATTGCCTGAGCTACCCTATAAAAGGCTTCGCTTTGACCAAAACCGGATTCCTGAAGTAAAGTTAACAATTCCTGCCGTTTGCTGTGCTCCCAGAGTAAAAGGACTTTGTGCAAAACATCGATCATTCCCGAAGGATTCTTTAGCGTATCAGAACTTCTATCCTGCGGACCCAAAACGCGAATGAATTCTTTTTCTTTTTTAATGAATCCATGCCGGTTCCATTCCAGAGCCAAATCAATACTGCAGCTTTGTGCCAGTTTGCGGGCATCATCAAATTGGACTTTGGCGGCGCCAAATTCCCAGCGATAGAGCACATAAAACCGGGTCAGGTCTGTAATTTCGCCGGCAAAACCATTGCCTGCCTGTGCCGTGCTCGGCACGGTAGACAGGTGCAAAATTTGACGTACCGCAAAATCGGTAACAATTTTACGGACATCGGAAAGCAATCGGTCAGCACGGATGATATTACCTTCATAATCCATAACTTTTTCGTATTTGCCAAAAACTTCAATAGCCGAACCGATGGCAGCAATAAAAAAGTCTGACCCGCTAATGCCCTCTTGCCAGAGACGTTCCAGTTTTTGAGAAATATACTGATTCAGTTCTTCTTTTATCTGGTTGTAAAAACCTGTGGTTTGCCTCTGCATTTTGCGAGCAACAATATAAATGGATGAAGCTAAAGCAGCTGTTTCGCTTGCATTAAGTCTTGATGTCATCTCTGTATCCAAAGGCCAAGAGCCTTTTACAACTAATCCAGATTCAATTAGTGCATTAATTACAGTTTCCCAACCATGAGTAGATTTATGAGCATAAACTATAACTGTGACTCCATCATTTTTTAAAATACGGTTTATTTCTTTAAATGAACTTTTAAGCTTAGTTTCGAAAAATTCTTTTGCTTTCTCATTTCCCCCATGGCGAGCAGGATTTGCAACAACTTCTTTTGATTTTGAAATTAATGGTGTATAGAAATAATCGGGATATAGATCACCAATTGTTCTTTTCAATAAAATATAAAAAAAATCAGCTAACTCTGCGTAATTAAAATTATCATAGTAAGGCGGATCAGTTAAAACTACATCAAAATAATTATCTGGGAAACTTAAAGAGGTAGAAGATTCATTTTTTATATAAACAAAGTTTGATATTTTGGATAAACTATCTAAAGATTCTATAATGGTATCAACAGAATTACTCCAACTGGTGCTAATATCTCCTATTGTATTCACCTCGAAAAAATCAAAAACCATAGGTATTGCATTTCTTCCGCTAAATACAGGTATGTTTTGTTCAGTACTATTCTTCCATCTACATAAACTGGTAGAAAATGAAGCTATTCTATCCAAAACAAATGCCAAGTATGTTATAATAGCTTTAATGTATTCCTCTTTTAATTGCTTTTCGATTAACAACTTATGAATTTTACGAATATTTTCTTCGAAAATTGTTAGACTCAAAGATTGTCTTAAATTAAAAAGATCTCCCCAGATTTTGACTCCATATCCTCGTCCAGCTAATGTTGTAGGATCATTTTGATTCATTTCTTCATCCGGCACCGGATCCAACCCCCATTCCATCATCAGTTTTTCCCGTTTTTCCTGCAAATAGGTTTTAGCTTTATTAAAAACTTGCAAATCTTTTTCCGTGGCAATGCGGTAATGCTTGCCGATCGTTCCGGGTTTATGAGTAACCACTGCAAGCATACGCTGTCCGGCTTTACCCTCCTTAAAAAGTTTACGTGTGTTGTTAGCTTCCACAGTAGAACCACATACCGGACAGGTTGCTACGGCTCGGGCTACGGTGCCGTTGGCAGGGTCAAAATCAGCGGGCATGGCTTCATAGCCGTCACCTACAACTTTGAATAACACCTCCTTTAAATTCCTCCCTTGAGGGGGGACAAAGGGGGGTGTAAAAGGATAAAGCGCCACCTTTTTATTGTTTTTCTTTGCCAGCCAGAATTGGCGCATCAAAGGGATTTCAGCCTCACATGTAGGATTCTGACAGGGAATGGTTCTTGCCCAGATATAACCAACCGGAATAGAACCATCCGGTTCCTCAGGGTAAAATCTGCCAATTTCCTTTTTGGCTTCCTGTAATACCCAATTTCCCCAGTATTTAACATCTTCCACCAGGGGATTAACCATTTCGGTTTCGTCATCGTCAAACAGTTCTTTTTTCTTTTCTCTTTTTTCCTCTTTAAGCCATGGTCTTTCATCCAAATACTGTTTTTTAGGTATGGGTTGTCCGTATTTTTGCGGATATTCCAACGTGCATTTTTGTATCAGTACTGCAACCGGGTTTAGATCACTGGCATAAGTTTCGCAGCCAAGGCGCAGGGCTTCAAGCGGAATGGCACCGCCGCCAGCAAAAGGATCAAGCACTTTTGGCGGTTTACCCCCGTTGGCTTCCAGAATATCTTTACGGGCTTTTTCAATGAGTTGCTTGTTGTTGGAATTTTCCCATTTACAAAGCTCTATAATAAAATTACTTTTCTGCTGCCATTCTTCTCGTGTTTTTGGTGCCGGGATCAATGCCGCATAAGCCGTGGCTCGCGAAGATGCCAAAGGACGCCTTGCCCACCAGATATGTAAAGTAGAAATATGTCCGTGCCGGATATTTTTTTCTCTTGCCGATTCTGCGCTGACTTCTTTTACCGGGAAAGATTCTTCGATGAAGCGTTTATTGTTATTCATTTATTGTATTTCCTGTTTGTTTCCAGTTTACTTCCGCTTTTTCCAGTTTAATATAATTCGGGTTTATTTCGTTTTCATTTCGGGTTTTTCGGGTTTATACTTTGTCCGAAATATGTCCGATAAATGTCCGTTATTCACAACAACAAATTCTAATTACTTTAGGTACCTGTTCGTTACCCCACTTACCAGATTACCACTTTTGCCAAATAATCGCCAAATCATTAAATGGACGTTTTGTTTACCGAAAGAAATATGTCTGTTATTCTCACCAGGCATATTTCTATTACTTTTTCATTACTTGCGTTACGTTTTCATTACTTTTTTCATTTGCCAAATTGCCCCTTTTGCCCAAGTATTGCCCAATTATTTTCAATTTTTTCAATAATACTTGTTACGAAAAATAATCAACATATTAGCCCATTATTAGCCCTTTATTAGTCCATTTAACCATTTTGAATTAATGATCCCTATGTAGCACCCGTTTATGACCCCTTTATGGTTCCATTTTTCTTTTTTGGCGTCTTTAAGGCGTCTTAAAACAGACTTAGTCCCTTTTCCTGTTTTTCCATACCGACTTAAAATTCCATTGTTTGCCAATATTATTAAATCTTCACTTTCTGTAGCTTTTGAAATATTAAAATTCTTTTGTGCAATAAATATGCAATTGATATTCAATATGTGCAATTATTGTGAAAAAAACTCAATCGATGTGCAATGTGAGCAATTATTGGTCTTTAAGTGGCCAATTCGGCCAATTATCGGCCAATTAGTTTTTAAGTTCATATTTTGCTCCTCTTCCTTTTGCAGTAGGCTCAGTCAACAATCCGATATCAACTAATTTGCGTAATTCTTCGGTAGCTGTAGTTTTTCCAACATCATTGATTTGCTGATATTTTGAGTTATTGATAGCTCCGTTTTCCTTAACATACAGCACAGCATTAACCTGTCTTTCATTCAAACCCAATTCTTTTAAAAATGATTCAGTAAAGATGTCCTTAGAAAACGTAATCGCGAACCCGCCAAACTTTTCTTCAAAAATCGGCTCAGGTAAACCGGCTTTAACACAATCCGCAATCATTCGCTGAATGCCGCTGCCGTAACGTTCAATTAAAGCCATGTCGTAAAAGACCTGGGCAATGAGTTTATTTCTGGGTTTTGATGAATGCGCTGGGTCGAGCAGGTCGTCAATAGTCAGATCAAAAGGTAATCCGCCGGGATTCCAAATATGGATTGAATCATCGAAAATCTTGATTTGAATATCGGATGGTTCGCTGTAATCGCGGTGACATATTGCATTGATAACCGCCTCGCGCAAAGCTTCCAACGGATAATCCCAAATTTCATCTCGCTGGGGTTTGCCGGTAATGACAAATTCAACATTAGTATTTTTGCGTATAAAATCCATCACTTCATTAATCTGATCGATTATTGTCCCGGATATCAGGCGATCATCGATGATTTTAGTTTCACCCTTAAATCTGCCACAATGAATGGTTGCCTGAGTGAGGGGGGATTGTGGATTTTTACCAAAGAGAAGAAGCGCAGCCCAGGTGGGTTTATTATCTTTAATTAGCTCAAGCTTCTCAAGAACTTCTATCGGTTTAGCCGTATTTGCAAAATTTCTTCTACCGGAAGATGTGGAAGACAGGATATAGTTTTTTATCTTGACTAAATCAAGAATATCTGAATCAGCAACAGCAGCGGCCAAAGCATCCCAGCTATTGCCGGTCGATTGTAAATGCATTTGTGCAATTTCCTGCGGCGACATTTGCCTGTTACTATTTGAAACTCTTTTAAAACATCTTCCGCGAAAGGAAACCGGTTTAAGCGGATATTCTTTAATTTTGATGATGACAACATATTTTCCGTTTATCGGAACGGATTCCAACTCTGGAATTACAGTCGGTTCCGTTACCTGGGATATCTGATTACTCCAATTTACCATTGTATCTGTACCAACAGAAATTCCTTTCACTATTCCATTGTTGTCCACACCAATAAGAATTATACCGCCTCTTGTATTTGCGAAAGCGACAACCGTTTCCAGAGATTCACGATCAAATGATTCTTTAAACTCAACGGTCAGTGATTCACCTGATCTCAAAATTTTATCAATATTCATGTAACATTACCACTTTTGTTTATAATCTCATTGGCAGATATTAGAAAACGCACAACTTCAATCTTTTCTTCAGCTTTTAAATTCTCCGCTGGATTCTGAATTATATACAGTTTCGGATTATTCGAAGTTGGCATCACCGCATAAAGATAATAATCATCCTTAAAGCGTTTGGCTTTAAACCATTCGTTTTGGGTCAAAGCTACCACAGCCGTTTTCGAGCGGGCTTTCACTTCAATATATCTGATTGTTTTTGTTTGGGGATCGTGAGAACGAATATCGAAACCAAGATTTTCAGCTGAAACATCTTCAGGAATCCGGTTTTGTTTTCTTTCGTATTCCATTGCTTTTTCCATACCGATAAGCTCAACTTCAGGATCATTACGCATTTCCTTATCAACCGTTGTTTGTGGTAAAACCCGGATAATTCCCTTAAAACGGGGCATACTCATGGTCAGGCTTTTTTCTTTTTCTATTTGTATTTTCAATTCTTCAAGTGATTTTTCGTAACCTGTTTTCCGTTCTTCTTTATTTCGAATAGCCAGGTCAACATTTTCACCACGTTCCTTTCTATCATATAATTCAATCAAATCACCATCTAATTTAACAATTAAATATTCCAGCGATTTGAAACCATATTTCTGTTTGATTTCAGCCTGCCGTTCCCGCTCTATCAACAATTCACTTTTATATTCCTCCAAATCTTCAATCGCTTTTACGCTCGTTTTGTTTTTTATCTCTTCAATACCTGCTTGCGAACCTTGTGCAGGCAAGTCAATAACTTCCTGGTTGTTGTTTGTAGCTTCCGCCAAATCCCAGATGATTGAAGCGGAAACCGGCCTGATTGAATGATCACTAACATAAAAACTGAATAAACGTTTACCGGCTATTGAACCGGTACCATCGTCAATTTCCCCTTCATAAAAAATGATATATCCGTCTAACTGTCCGTCGGGATCAAAAAAGGTAGCCCCGGTTAGCAGCGAATCTGAATATTTTTGATCAATATAATTCATCATCGCCTCGAATAGAGGATGTCCGAAACAGATAAACTCTGCGTCCTGATTTTTAAAAGCAATTTCTTTATCGAATGTGGCTTTGGGGTATTTTTTCAATAAGTCCCCGAATGATTTTTTAAAACTATCCTCATCTGCTATTGAACGAATACCAAAGGGAACGGAATCAATTGCCAGGAAACCATCTTTCCGTTCTCTTAATTTGCCATTTGCTTTTACAAAAGCTTTCCTGAAAAAACTTTCGGTATATTCAGGTATCAGTCGGTGCTCACGAGCCATTTGCTCCATCTCTTTAATTCGTGTGTAATCGATATAACGCGTTGCCAGACTTTCGCCAAGATTTTCTTTTACACGACTGATGTATTCATCATCAACTTTTATATCTATCTCTTTTAAGATTTCATCAATAGTTCTTGAGTTAGCGGCAGCTTCCATCATCAGATGGGAAAGATTTTGGTTATAGAGCACCTCATCGAGTACATCAAAAACTTTATCACTTCCCATTGCTTTTCTAATCTCATCCAGTTTCTCAAATAGTTTATGAAGAACTTTGCCTTCACGGGTATCAATTGCCACAAGGTTAAAAACAAACACTTCCTTTTGCTGACCATAGCGGTGTATCCGTCCCATGCGCTGCTCAAGCCGATTCGGATTCCAGGGTATATCATAATTAACCATCAAATGGCAGAATTGAAGATTGATACCTTCTCCGGCAGCTTCCGTAGCGATCATCACATCGGTTTCATTTTTAAATATACTTTCTGCTTTAATTCTTTCTTCAAGTTTCATCCCTCCGTGGATTGTATTTGTATGATAACCCCAGGTTTTTATCTTTTTCTCCAAATATTCAAGTGTGTCTCGTGATTCTGTAAAAATGAGTATTTTTTTATCTTTAGAATCTGGATATTTTTTAGAAAGTTCACGAAGTGAATTTTTAAATTCCTTTAATTTTTTCTCTTCTTCATTTTGAATGATCGTTTTAGCCTGATCAATAAGTTTATCAATTATATATATTTCCTTTTGAAGTTCTTCCCTGTTTTCTGCTGTGCTTAAAGCTTCCCAGATTTCTTCAACCTTCCAGCGTTCTTCTTCGCTCATATCGTCCACTACATCCTGATTATAAAATTCCTCAGGCATTCTGTTTCTGGTTTCTGCTCCTTCAAGATATTCTTCAAGACGTTTTTTCCGGCGCTGTAATGATTTAAATAAAGCATAAGTGCTGGATGCCAATCTGCGTTGTAATATCACCATTGCGAAAGCAATATTTCTCCGCTTGTCTTTATTCAGAGCTTTATTGTAATGTGTTTCAACATATCTTGATAAATCGTTATAGAGGTCAATTTCATTCGTTGAATTGGTCCTCCATGAAAATCCTACTGTATCAACATGCCGGGGCAGAAAAAGTGGCTTTCCTTCAAAATCTTTTAAATCCTCTTTAATTCTTCTGATGAAAAGGGGATTGTCTTTATTTTTAATCGACTCTTCTACCATTTCATTGGTAGCAAAGAAACCGGGTTCAATCAAATCCAAAAACAATCTGAAATTTTCAGGATCGCCTTTGTGGGGTGTTGCCGTTAAGAACAATAAATGCTCGCAATTCTTCGATAATGTTTCTCCTAATTTATAGCGGCTCGTTTTATCTATTTTCTCACCATATCGGTATGCACTCATTTTATGAGCTTCATCAACGATGATCATATCAAAATGTGCTGCAGCAATAGACGGAAGTACATCTTCTCTTTTTGCAAAATCAATGGAAGTGACAACCTGGTTTTCACGCATCCAAACATTCTGCCCGAAAAGTGAATCAATATATTGTCTTCCAACCGGTATAAAAATTTCTTCAAATCGATCTTTTAATTCTCTGCGCCACTGATCTTTAAGATGGCCCGGAGCTACAATCAAAATCCTTTTGATTAAACTACGAATCTTCAATTCTTTTATTAGAAGTCCTGCCATGATAGTTTTACCGGCGCCCGGGTCGTCGGCAATCATAAACCGGATTCTTGGCTTTTTGAGAATGTACTCATAAACAGCTTCAATCTGGTGTGGCAACGGATCAATTTTTGAAGTATTCATGGCGATCAGCGGATCGTACATTGAAGCAAAACGATACCGGGTTGTCTCAAGAGCCAGAAAAACTTTCCATGATTCTTCTGTAAAGTTGGTTTGAAATTGGTCTAACTCAAAT
>CAZEWS010000135.1:9565-9784 GCA_964515985.1 uncultured Rikenellaceae bacterium
ATTTGTTGTAGCGCCAATAAGGTGGATATAATTACCAGCTTCTTCAATAAGCTTTATTTCGACAGGCTCCGGCCAATTAGGACCTTTAATAATTGTCCCTTGTTTGATGTTGTTACTATTTATACTCATTTAGTTTTATATAAACTTACCCGTATGAAATTTAAGAAAAATTAATTAATCAAGTACAATTTAATATTGCGGGATTTTAAGAAGATAGCG
>CAZEWS010000136.1:0-9773 GCA_964515985.1 uncultured Rikenellaceae bacterium
TCTTTATTAATGGTATAAGTACCCAGGGACCCGGAGTCTCGAATACTTATGTTACCGGTACATTAAATAACGGAGATACTGTAACGGTTGAGGTTACTGATGTTAATGGTTGCAGTGCTACAAGCACAGATATTGTCTTCACGGTGAATTCATTACCTGTACCTACCCTGGTGAGTGATGATACTGATAATATAATCTGCAGTGGTGATACAATTACTTTTACTGCTGGTGGTGGTGATGAATATGAATTCCTGGTGAATGGAATAGTTGCTAAATCCATATCGACAGATATCCTTTATGTTACGGATTCATTAAGTGATGGAGATGTTGTAACGGTTGAAGTATTTGATACGGTTACTGGATGTAGTGCAATTAGTACCACCAGCAGTAAAAGTAATTGTATCACCACTGCAGATGTAACATTGTTATGTTATGGTGATTCAACGGCAACAGGAACCTTTACAGCGAGTGGTGGCACTGCTCCTTATGTATTATTTACTGCCGACGTAAATACAGCAGGTGCAAGCATGGGAATAGCTTCTGCTACGGATATAAGCTTTACAAATGGGGGCGCCGGTGAAGTAACAGTTACCGTTACCGATAATAATGGTTGTACAGCAACTGCTACAATTACTATCACGGAACCTGCCGAATTAATTCTCGGTACAACAGGTGATATTGCTTTGTTATGTTATGGCGATTCAACTGCTACCGGAACCTTTACTGTAAGCGGAGGCACTTCACCCTATGTCTTTGTTGTTGATGCAAATACAACCGGTGCTATAATGGGTGCTCCTGCTGCAATTGATATCAGCTTTACCAATGGCGGTACAGGTATGGTCGTCGTAACGGTGACGGATGCCAATGGTTGTACGGCATCAGATACTATCTTTGTAACTGAACCCTTGGCTCTTGTTATTAACCATGTTGAGACCAATGTTTCCTGTAATGGCGGGAACACCGGCTCAATAGATATTACAGTAACCGGCGGAACAACAAATTATACCTATTCCTGGAGTAATGGAGCAACAACAGAAGATGTAGGTAATCTAAGTGCAGGGACTTATACCGTAACCGTTACAGATGCCAACAATTGTATTCTTGACAGCGCAATAACTATTACAGAACCACCTGCATTGGTAATAAACCATGTGGATTTTGATGTGACATGTAATAGTGGTAATGATGGAGTAATAAATATAACAGTAACTGGTGGTACAGGAGCATACACTTATGCCTGGAGTAATGGTCCAACTTCTGAAGACGTCAACAATCTGACCGCGGGTAGTTATACAGTTACAGTAACAGATGCAAATAGCTGTACATTGGATAGCACTTTTACGATTACTGAACCGGCAGCCTGGATTGTAACCACTGATATTACGAATATCACCTGTTATGGAGATAATAACGGTCAGGTTACGGTGGTGAACGTTTCAGGAGGCATTGTTCCTTATACTTACTTGTGGTCTGATGGACAAACAGGTCAAACTGCCACTAATTTGTCTGAGGGTGATTATTCAGTTACCATAACGGACGCAATAAGCTGTAACTGGATTGAGAATGTGACAATTACAGAACCTCTTCCGATCATCACAAATCCTGAAGTTACAAATGCAAGTTGTCCCGGAGTTCCCGATGGGGCCATCATTTTGAATATTAGCGGAGGTACTGCCCCGTATAGTGTTCTTTGGTCAAATGGTAAAACAACCGAGGATCTGACCAATGTTACAGATGGTGTATTCAATGTTCAAATTACGGATGCCAGCATGTGTGTAAAGACAGATTCGGTAACTGTTGACATTATCGGTGTGAATTGTGTGCCGGGTGCGGAAGAAATACAATCTGTAATTACTCCAAATGGAGATGGTAAGAATGACGTCTGGAGAATAAAGAATATTGAGCTCTATTATCCGAAAGCTAGGGTTGAAATATATACACGTTGGGGTAAATTGATATTTAGTTCCACGAATTATCACCAAACACCCTGGGATGGTACCTATAATGGTAAGGAGTTACCAATGGATTCGTATCACTATATTATTGATTTGGGAGATGATTCGAAACCAAGAGTTGGGAATGTTACTATAATAAAGTAGAATTTACATAAAACAAACTATATTTAAACCTTGATGAACTGTAGATTCAAGATAGTTGCTCTGTTCACCATCTTTCTGATGGGCATGGCTATTGGTAGTTCCCAGCAATTACCATTGTACAGCCAGTATATGATGAATAAATTTTTATTGAATCCTGCAATAGCCGGAAGTGACGGGTATACATCGGTTAATCTGACCGCACGTGAACAATGGCTTGGTTTTAGCAATGCCCCGAGAACACATGCTATTAGCGCCCAAACCAGGATATTAAAAACAAGTTATATTTCAAAATCAACCTCAGTTCGAAAAAAGATCACACGGCCTTCAAGGAGCGGACGTGTCGGTATTGGAGGATATATTTTTGATGACAGGAATGGAATAATTAGCAGGACCGGGTTCCAGCTTACATATGCCTATCATATTGATTTAACCGAAACTACAAAAGGTTCACGCCGGTTATCCTTCGGGATTTCAGCAAACGCATTTCAATTCAAACTCGACGATGAAGGAATTATCCCATACGATCTTGATGATGAGTTCCTTATGAATTATGACAAAGTGATGTTTGTGCCGGATGCTAATTTTGGAATTTATTATAATACAAGGGATTATTATGCGGGTTTTTCTGCCCATAATCTATTTAAATCGGTACTCTTGCTCGGGAATCAGGGCGAAAGCAATTATCAAATGTTACGGCATTATTATATTATGGGAGGTTACACATTTGAGGTACCTGGCCCTGATCTCTCAATCCAGCCGTCCGTATTATTAAAATCGTCAGATGATCTGAATAGCTTCCAGGTTGAAATATCAGCGAGAGTTTTTTACCAAAACAATTACTGGGCAGGAATTTCATTTCGAAGTTCTGATGCTATGATCATAATGGCGGGTATAAAAGTCGACCAGTACTATTTTGGTTATGCGTTTGATTATGCTTTAAGTAATATAAGAAAGCATAGTTTTGGCTCTCATGAATTCATGGTTGCAGTGAAATTTGGAGATAATGCCAGAAGATACCGCTGGTTAGATAGGTATTAGGCGCTTAAAAAATAAAACTTACTCCCGCACATTCGGGATCGATATCAATTAAAATATATTTGGGTCATTAAGTCATTCGCTTCGCTGTCATTTGGCTTCGCCGTCATTGGAAAAACAATGAATGGCTATGAATGACAATTGAATGACCATGAATGACTGTCACCAAATAGCACTAAATTTGACAACCCCACCGAAGATGGCTTTATTTTGAAACTTGTTTTGAAAATAACCTAGAAAGTCAGGGTAAAAACAGTTTCTTTCTCCGGTTCAGAAAAAGCAGTAATGGTGCCTCCATGTAACCGGAGTATCTGCCGGGACAAGCTGAGTCCAATACCGGAACCCTTCTGTTTGGTTGTAAAAAATGGGATAAAGATTTTATCCATTACTTCTCTGATGATTCCCTGACCGTTGTCGATAACCTGCATGGTAACACGCCCTCTTTTATTTTGATATGCTTTGAAAAATATTCTTCCACCTTTTCTGTTTTCCAATGCATGTATCGAGTTTTTAATCAAATTAATCAATACCTGTTCAATAAGTTTTTCATCGGCAGAAACTTCAAGGTCTTTTGGATTAATATCAACTTTAAGATTAATGGTTGTTTGTTTGATTTCTTCTTCCATCAGAAGAAGAATATTCTTGAATAGTTCGCTAATTCTGATGATCTGGAAATTAGGTTTGGGTATCCGGGTTAAATTCCGGTAGGTATTTACAAAGTGGAGCAATCCTGTACTTCTTTTATTTATCGTTTGGAGAGCTTGCTGGATTTCTTCTACGGTTGCCATGTCTATTTTTGGAATACTGGATTCGGTCTGTCTATTTGAAATTTCTTTAAGCATGATATCCAGTGTCGAGGATAAGGAAGCAATTGGAGTAATGGAATTCATTATTTCATGTGTTAATACCCTGATTAATTTTTGCCAGGCTTCCGTTTCTTGCTCCTCAAGGACATTTTGGATATTCTTTATTGTCGCCAGGATTATCAGTTTATTATGGATCTTAAACTCGGTGGCATATATAGCCAGTTGAAGTATATCATCATCATCCTGTACTTTTACCAGTGTGTTTTCCCCAGGTTTCAAATTCAGAAGGCAATTTACCAATTCTTTGCTTAAATGTTCGAGCGAATTTATGTTTTTCAGATTATGAACCTGGAATAACTTTTTTGTTGCCTTATTGATCATTTCCACTGTCCCGTTCTTTTGATAAGCCAAGATACTAACGTCGATGTTTTGAACAATACTTTGTAAATAGTGATAGTGTTCTTCTTTTTCAGATCTGATTTCCTGAAAATCTTTTATCACATTGTTAAATGCCTTATTTAGTGTATCAAAGGAGGATCCCATACCTTCAACCTGGAAAGACCGGGTAAACTCTGAAAACCGGATCGATTCCAAAAAGCTGGCCAGATCCCGGTTGGTTTTATCAACATAACGTATAAGAGAATATATTTGGTAGAGGATAAGAAAACCAACTAGAAAAGAAGTAACATGAAACCGTGTTGTGAGGGTATAGAAAAACAGAAATATTGTTGCGGAAAGCAACAATATCCTGATAAATATTATAACTCTGAAGTTTTTATAAACCATATTTTTCCATCCTTCTGTAAAGGGAGGTTCTGGTCAAACCCAAATCAGTTGCTGTTTGGGTGATATTGCCCTGATGTTGTTTTAAAACTTTTTCAATGATGTTTTTTTCAATCTCATCAAGGTTGTAAGAGTCGATTTCGAAGTCTGCCACTTTCTTTTTCTTTGGGGTTAGAATAAAATCTTCGGGTTGCAGCATTTCTGAGTCGCTCATTATCACTGCTCTTTCAATTGCATGTTGCAGTTCCCGGACATTCCCGGGCCAATGATACTGGTTGAGGGTTTTAAGCGCGGTAGAACTTAGTCCTCTTATTGCTTTTTTATATTTTTTCGAATAGTTCTTCAGGAAATGAGCAGCCAGCAGTGGAATATCACCCGTTCGTTCCCTTAATGGTGGTAAATGGATCTCCACTGTATTTACCCGGTAAAGTAGATCCTGGCGAAAGGTATTATCATCCACCATTCTATGAATATCATTATTTGTTGCACAAATTAAACGTACATCAACTTGAAGAGGATTGTTGGCTCCAACGCGGGTAACCTCCTTTCTTTCGATTACGGTTAACAATTTAGTTTGAAGAGGTACTGTAAGGTTCGCAATCTCATCAAGAAATAATGTCCCTCCTGAAGCAATCTCAAATCTTCCTGCCTTTTCATTTTTTGCATCGGTAAACGCACCCTTTTCATGTCCGAATAATTCACTTTCGAAAAGTGTTTCACTGATGGATCCCAGGTCAACACTGATAAATATTTCATCCTTCCTCAAAGAGTTTCGGTGTAAAGCCCTGGCAACCAATTCTTTTCCTGTTCCGTTTTCTCCAAGGATCAAAATGTTCGCATCGGTTTGAGCTACTTTCTGAATGGTGGAAAAAACGGAAGCCATTTCAGGAGAGGTTCCGATAAATTCATGAAAAGGCTGATCTAATACGGCGCTAATTTCCTTTTGTTTAAATCTTAAGCTAACATTTTCCTTACGAGATCTGCTCAATTGGATAGAGGAAGAAATGGTAGCCAGTAGTTTCTCATTTTGCCAGGGTTTAAGGATAAAATCGGTAGCCCCTGCTTTTATGGATCTCACAGCTTTTTCGGCATCGCCATATGCTGTGATAAAAACAACCACAGCCGATGGATCAATTTCAAGTATCTTTGCCAACCAATTAAAACCTTCCTGCCCACTGATTGCATCCTTTGTGAAATTCATATCGAGTAATATTACATCATAATTGCCGGTTCTGATATAATCCGGGATGTTTTGAGGATTATTAAGTGTGTCAATTGTTTCCATATGTGGTTTCAGGAGTAGCTTAATCGCAAACAAAATGTCCTCATTATCATCAATAGCCAGAATCTTCCCTATTTGTTTTGTCATGGAATTCTTATTCATATCTTAAATGAAAATTTCAAATAATAAGAATATTGCTTCACAAATATACCCTGTGAAATATTGCTTTGCAATAAATCTTCGATTTATTTCACCCTGTGAAATAATACTGTGCATTAAATCTCCGAATTTATTTCACAGGGTAAATTTAAAAAGAAAATTAAAATTCAGAGTGAACTGCTAAATTTGAATATTTGTGATACGAAAAGCCCTAAGTAATTTACATCCAAAATGTTCGTTTTCGTACTACTTATGTTTCGTAATCGAACACTTTTACCATATGATAATAATTAGGAAGTATTTTAACGCATTGATAGAAAGTATATTAGACTCTTTGGCACAATAAATGCTAATGTATGGAAGAACAATATAATAAACCAGGGAATGGACAGACCAATTGAAAATAAGAGTAAAATCACCAAGCGGATTATTTGGATATCAGTGAGTGGGATCATTTTGTTACTCATTCTTTACCAGATCTTTTTTGGAGACAGAAGCACCAAGCTTAATGTTGATATCAACAAAGTTACTATTGATGAAGTAAGCAAAGGGCCTTTTCTAAATTATATCGCACAAACAGGAACAGTTGAACCCATACAGACGATTTACCTGGATGCGACGGAAGGAGGAAGCAGGGTAGAGGAAATTATAATTAAAGAGGGCAACATGGTGAAAGAAGGTGACATTATTGTTATACTCAGCAATACGAGCCTTATTCTGGAAATTTCAAATTACGAGGCATTAGTTTCAAGGACATCCAATGAATTAAGGCAAGCCAGATTGCTGATGGAACAGCAAACCCTTAATTCAAAGAGTCAATTGCTCGATCTGCAGTATAGAATATTACAGCAAAAAAGACAATATAATTATAATAAGGTTCTTGTTAAGGATAATCATATTTCTATTGAGGAATTCGAATTTTCAAGGGAGCAGTACGAGCTATCATTAGAAAAGCTGGAATTATTACGGGAAAATTTAAAACAGGATTCGGTCTTCAGGAACGTTCAGGTTGATGCTCTTGAAAGATCAGTCAGACGAATGCAGGATAATTTGAAATTAGTTAATAAACGCCTGGAGAGTTTAAATTACAGGGCTCCGGTTTCTGGTGAACTTGCCAGTCTTAATCTGGAAGTCGGACAGGTGATCAGCAGAGGACAACGAATCGGACAGATCAATATTCTGGATTCATATAAGTTACGCGTTAATATTGATGAGTATTTTATTGCAAAAGTATCAAAAGGATTAACTGCAGCCTGTGATTTTGCCGGAACATCGTATAAAGGGATAATTACCAAAATATATCCTGAAGTGGTAAATGGAAGATTTTCGGTGGATATGGAATTTGTTGATGAAGTTCCAGAGCAAATAAAGATTGGACAAACCAGTCGAATGAAACTTGAATTAGGTAAACCGAAAGTAACCGTTCGTATCCCTCGTGGAGGGTATTCTCAAAGCACTGGTGGCCAGTGGGTATATGTTGTTGATCCTTCCGGATCGTTTGCTGAAAAAAGAAAAATTTCCCTCGGAAGTCAAAATCCAAGATTTTATGAAGTCCTGGACGGTATTCAACCGGGTGAAAAAGTTGTTACATCGAGTTATGATAATTTTGGTGATGTAGATAAACTGATCTTTAAGAATAGATAAGATGTTGAGGTTGAGGAATTGATGTCAAATGTCAGATGGCAAATGTCAAATGTATTATGTGGAGCATAAATTCATTGATGTAAAGTTTTGAAAAAGAAAATCAGGAATTGATTAATATCATCGCGAAATCAGTTTCAACATTGAAGAAAAAAAACCCCAACATTTGACCTCTGACTTTTGACATAAAAACCCTGTAGAAGGGGAAGGGAATTGAATAATGAATATCCAATTTCGAATTTTGAACGTTTTGCGCAGCAAAACCTCACGCCTGTCCCGTTTTTTCGGGGAGTGGCATGTGTGTTAGATTGTGGGAACGAGTAATTTCGGATCGTGAATTTTGAATTTTTATGTTTAACCTGTAGACAAATATCAAGACAAGACAGACTCGTAAAAACTGTCCATAGGACTCCTTTGGAGAATAATTACAAATTTTTTAATTTGAAAAAAAAATCAATTATGCTTAAAACTATTAATCTAACAAAAATTTTCAGAACGGATGAAGTTGAAACCACTGCTCTCAATAAGATTACCATGGAAACCAGCAGTGGTGATTTTGTTGCTGTAATGGGACCTTCAGGTTGTGGTAAATCAACCTTGCTGAATATCCTGGGGATGCTGGATAATCCTACAGAAGGAGAACTCTATTTCGATGATTTGGAAGTATCAAAATATTCTGAAAGAAATCGTACCAATTTACGGAAAGGTAATATTGGATTTGTATTTCAGAGTTTTAACCTCATCGATGAATTAAACGTTTATGAAAATGTTGAATTACCTTTGTTGTATATGAAGGTTTCTTCATCCGAAAGAAAGAAAAAAGTGAATGAGGTACTTGAAAGGATGAAAATTGTTCATCGAAAAAAACACTTCCCACAGCAATTATCCGGTGGTCAACAACAAAGAGTTGCAATATCGAGAGCTGTTGTTACGAAACCTAAACTAATCCTGGCAGATGAGCCAACCGGAAACCTTGACTCTGCAAATGGAGAAGAAGTGATGAACTTATTGACCGAATTGAACAAAGAAGGCACAACCATCGTAATGGTTACACATTCCCCTTCCGATGCAGAATATGCGCACCGGATTATTCAATTATTCGACGGGCATATCGTGACAGAAAATATTAAGCATGTATTGTAAGCAGTGATTCATGCTAACCTGAATAAACCCCGTAGGATAATTATTCCAACGGGGTAAACTGTAAATTCCAAAACACAAGCATCAAATTTCAAATAAATTCCAAAATACAAGCATTAAATTCTAAACATTTTTAGGTCATTGATATTTGAAATTTAGGCATTATTTGATTTTTGTACCGATAGTTATCGGTATTGTCATTTGTAATTTTCTGTTAAAATTGAAAGAATTTTTAAAAGGATTGATCATGAAAGAATTATGCGTGCCCATACCACATTTTGGTGAAGAACAAAGTGCAGAGATTTTATTAAAAGTAGGTGAGAAACGAATGAGTTATAATTTCAGGGTTGTCTCTTTTCCCTGGGATGTAATAGATGAATATTCGAATGATGATGATGAAGTTGCACGGTCTCTTGCCCGAATAACACGACTGAAGAATGCAATAAAGAGTTACAATAAAGAGTGGGAACTGATCCAGATCTTTACACCCCTGGAAGATGCTAAATATATTCAGGTGCTTTATAGAAAAAGGGAAAAATTGTAAAATTGCTAAATTGCTAAATTGTTAAATTGTTGAAAACAGTGCTAAGGGCAAAGAATGTAGAGCCGAATTGTATTCGCCTGGGAAAAGACCTGCCAGGGTCTGGATGACCTGGCAGAGTCTGTGAAGGGATGAAAGATGTAGAGATTGAGGTTGAGATTGAGATTGAGAGATTGAGTAATTGATGTCAAATGTCAGATGGCAAATGTCAAATGTATTATGTGGAGCATAAATTCATTGATGTAAAGTTTTGAAAAAGAAAATCAGGAATTGATTAATATCATCGCGAAATCAGTTTCAACATTGAAGAAAAAAAACCCCAACATTTGACCTCTGACTTTTGACAT
>CAZEWS010000137.1:0-4669 GCA_964515985.1 uncultured Rikenellaceae bacterium
TCGGATGAAAAAAGAGGATACAGAAAAACAAAAATCCCTGTGCTTCCCCCTAAAACACAGGTTTTAGGGGGAATTCTGGAAAACCAGTGTAGTGCAATGCTGAAGGAATTTTTTAAATCTAAAAGGTACGGATAACCCATTGGATCAAATTCGACATGGAAATTTGATTTGATTTTTGAATAAACATTTGTATTTTTTTAAGTAAATTGATTACCTTTCAGCGTTAACCATCTGTTATATTTTAATGATTCTCGAAAACCGAAAAACTGCCATAAAAGTCCGTCTCAGAGCATTTGTAGGCACTGTAGTTTTCGCTACGATCATAATTATTATCTATACCACCCGTATTCTCAGTTCACCGGTTTTGGGATTAACCAAGCATCAATTTACAATCTTTTTTGCACTGATCTATATTTTTTTATTGCTGTATAGTTACTTCCTGAATTTAAACTATATATATTATTCCGACAACGGGCATTCCATCATTTTCAGGTACTATTCCCTCAGGATATTCTCCAGTCGGAAAAATTCCATTGAAATACCAAAAAAGGATTTCATCCGGTACGGTTTTGAAAATAAATTTTTTAACCTTAAAGAAAACCTTGTACTTTACCAGCGAATTAAAACCGGGGTGGCAAAATATCCTCCAATCAGCATTTCGTCACTAACAAAAAAGGAAAAAATCAAATTAAAAAAGGCTCTTTCCAGGTATGCCAAAAAATAATTAATTCCAAATCATCATTAAATCCAAATGCAATGAACGTGGATAAATTCATGAACGACCTCGAGAAAAAGCATCAGGGAGAAATTGAATATCTTCAGGCTGTCCGGGAGGTCCTGGAATCCATTGAAGAAGTTTATAATGAAAATCCTCAATTTGAATCGGCAGGTATCATTGAGAGGCTCGTTGAACCTGACCGGGTAATCACCTTTAAGGTTCCCTGGGCTGATGATGAGGGGAATGTAAATGTCAATCTTGGCTACAGGGTCCAATTCAATAATGCCATTGGTCCGTATAAAGGTGGTTTAAGGTTTCACCCTAGTGTAACTTTAAGTATTTTAAAATTCCTGGGATTCGAACAGATTTTTAAAAATAGTTTAACTACCCTTCCCATGGGTGGAGCTAAAGGAGGCAGTGATTTTGATCCAAAAGGAAAATCAAGATGGGAAATCATGCGTTTCTGCCAGGCTTTTATGTTAGAATTATGGAAAATTATAGGGCCTAATACAGATGTTCCTGCAGGAGATATTGGTGTAGGCGGTCAGGAGATAGGATACCTTTATGGGATGTACAAGAAGCTCGCAAGAGAAAATACAGGAGTTCTTACCGGTAAAGGATTAAATTGGGGAGGAAGCCTGATACGGCCTGAAGCCACCGGTTTTGGAGTTGTATATTTTGCCAAGGAAATGCTGGGCACAATTGGAGAAACATTTAAAGGAAAAACTGTGGCGCTTTCCGGATTTGGAAACGTTGCCTGGGGAGTTGCACAAAAAGCAACCAAACTGGGTGCAAAAGTTGTGACCTTATCCGGACCCGATGGTTTTGTATATGACGCCGCCGGAATTTCGGGAGAAAAAATCGAGTACATGCTTGAACTGCGAGCCACTAATGAAGACATTGTAAGACCTTATTCATACGAATTTGAAAATGTGGAATTTCATCAGGATAAACGCCCCTGGGAAATTAAGGTCGACATTGCCTTGCCCTGTGCAACTCAAAATGAATTGGATATAGAGGATGCCCAAAAATTGATTGATAATGGTTGCCTGTGTATATGCGAAGGAGCAAATATGCCATGTACACCTGAAGCTATCGAGACTATCCAAAAACATAAAATCCTCTATGGTCCCGGGAAAGCAGCCAATGCTGGTGGGGTAGGAACTTCAGGGCTTGAAATGGCACAAAATGCATCGAAACTGTGTTGGCCTGCCAAGGAAGTCGATGCAAGGTTACACCAAATTATGACTAACATCCATGAGACCTGCTTACAATATGGTAAACAACCTGATGGTTATGTTGATTATGTTAAGGGAGCAAATATTGGCGGTTTTCTGAAAGTGGCCAATGCTATGCTCGATCTGGGCCTGGTATAAAGTCATTAGGTAGTATTTATCTTTTCCCTTTTTACAGTGGTCATTATTCTGAACCTGACTTGTAATGTTATCCCTTTTGATCTTTATTTATGGAAGAAAATAACCTTAGATACCAAATTGCCATAAGCTTAATTCCCGGTGTAGGAAGTATTACTGCAAAAAAATTAATCGCATATTCAGGTAGTTTAGAAGGCGTATTTAAAGAATCGAAAAAAACATTATTGAAAATACCTGGCGTTGGCGGTTTACTTGCGCAAAACATTACGAAACAGGATGTCCTTTTAAAAGCTGAAAAAGAGATTGAATTCATTCAGAAATACAATATCAAATCATATTTCTACCTTAGCAATGATTATCCCGAGCGACTCAAGCATTGTGAGGATGCACCTGTAATTCTCTTTGCCAAAGGCAATATCAACCTAAACCATCCAAAGATTCTCAGTATAGTTGGAACAAGAAATGCCACCTCTTATGGGAAAGAACGCTGTAATCAACTCATTTCCGAAATCGTTGAACGAAATCATGATCCCCTTATAATCAGCGGACTAGCATATGGAATTGATATAACTGCTCATAGAGCAGCATTAAAAAACAATTTACAAACCGTTGCCGTTCTGGGACATGGTTTGAATACAATATATCCTTCAATACATAGGTCGGTTGCCAAAGAAATTATAAATCACGGGGCTTTGGTAACTGACTTTATTAGCGCTGAACAACCTGAAAAAAATAATTTCGTTAAGCGAAACAGGATCATTGCAGGACTCTCCGACGCAACGATAATTGTCGAATCCGGAATTACAGGCGGAGCTCTTATCACTGCCGATATTGCCAATTCATACAACCGGGATGTTTTTGCTTTTCCCGGCAGGGTAAAAGATAATTACTCAGCCGGATGCAACCGGTTGATCAAAACCAATAAAGCTGCCCTGATCGAAGGAGTAAGTGATATTGAATATTTATTGGGCTGGGATTCCCATCCATCCGGTAAAAGACCTGTCCAGAAAAAACTATTTCAAAAACTAACTGCAGAAGAAGAAAATGTCATAAAAATTCTTAACGAAGCCGGTGAGCTTACCATAGATCAAATTTGTCTCAAAATTAAACTTCCGGTAAGTAAGGTTTCCCCAATCCTGTTAAATCTGGAGTTTTCAGGAATGGTTTTAAGCCTGCCCGGGAAAGTATATACTCTGAGAAAATAGTTTCATGAATACTATTGAGATTTTGTCCCTTTTTTTATTTTTACATCCTCTCGTAACAATTGCACTTTCATGAACCTGATCGATACTCATACTCATCTTTATTTATCTGCATTCGATAACGACAGGGAACGGGTTATCAAAAGTGCCCTGAACGATGGCGTCCGGAAATTTCTTCTTCCCAATATCGATAACAGCACGGTCTTACCCATGTTGAAATTAACCGGCCAATTTCCTGAAGCCTGCTTTCCAATGATGGGATTGCATCCAACTTCAGTAAAAGATGATTATAATAAAGAACTCATTATGGTTACAAATTGGCTTCCAAAGGAAACCTTTTGTGCTATTGGAGAAATTGGTATTGACCTTTACCGGGATAAACATTTTTTTCAAGAACAAAACCGGGCATTCAGGTATCAGATTGAACTAGCCCTGGAACATAATTTACCTGTTGTGATTCATTCCCGGCAATCTTTCGAAGTTATTATTAATGTCCTGAAAGAATTTAAAGATCAACAACTTCGTGGTGTTTTCCATAGTTTTACGGGTAGTCTGGAGCAGGCTTATAAAGCCATTGAACTTGGTTTTAAGCTTGGAATTGGCGGGATTGTTACCTTTAAAAATTCAGGATTGGATAAGGTGGTTGAAAAAATCAGTCCGGAGCATATCGTATTGGAAACAGATTCCCCCTATTTAGCACCGGCTCCCAGGAGGGGGAAGCGTAATGAAAGTGCTTATCTTTTATATATCGCAAATAAGTTGGCGGAAATTTTTTCAACTGATATTGAAAAAGTTGCGGATATTACTTCTGCCAATGCAATTGAGTTATTTGGAATCTGAATTTTGCCGAACTTATCCGGTTAATGTTTTTACCCGGTCAAAAATTACCAGATAGGGCTCTTAAAATGCACTTATATAAGTCAATTAGTGGAGAAATAAATTAGGGTTGTATTTTTTTTAATATTTTTTTTGTATTTTGTGCCACTGAAATTCTTTGAAATAATGTTCAAAAGGAGAGGTGACCGAGTGGTCGAAGGTGCACGCCTGGAAAGCGTGTGTGCTGTGTGGAACAGTACCGGGGGTTCGAATCCCTTCCTCTCCGCTGATGGAGACAGAGGGAGTTTGCTCTAAATGTGATGATAATTGTTTCGATCACGTTGGGGGGATCACGAGCAGGATTGAGCGAACGATAGTGGGAGCGAGTAACCATTTTATGAACGTAGCGAATAAAATGTCTCACGAGCAGGATATAGCGAAGGATGGTGGGAGCGAGTAACCATTTTATGAGCGTAGCGAATAAAATGTCTCACGAGCAGGATTGAGCGAAGGATGGTGGGAGCGAGTAACCATTTTATGAGCGTAGCGAATAAAATGTC
>CAZEWS010000137.1:4769-9758 GCA_964515985.1 uncultured Rikenellaceae bacterium
TCACGAGCAGGATTGAGCGAAGGATGGTGGGAGCGAGTAATCCCTTCCTCTCCGCAGATAAAGTTTTAAACCATTTATCATTTAACATAATTTTGGTATCTATTTAATCGTTAATAACATAAAACCGAGAACAAACCATGAAAAAATTATTTGCATTAATAGCAGTATTCGGGATGCTTTATTTTGGAGCATCAATTAACGCAGTTGCACAGGAAGAGCCAACTGATACAACTGCTGCAGAAGAAGTAGCTGATACAGCCGCTGTTACAATCCCAATTGAGGAGCCGGAAGAAGTTACTGAAGCTGAGGGAGGTGGAGAATTACACAAACAAATCAAGGCAAAATTCATCGAAGGAGGTGCTTCTTTTATGGGAGCCGTTCTGTTGACCCTTATCTTCGGATTAGCATTGGCTATTGAAAGGATTATTTACCTGAACCTGGCTACCACCAACACTGAAAAGTTGTTGAAAAAGGTTGAAGATGCCCTGGAATCTGGTGGGGTCGACGCTGCCAAAGACATCTGCAGGAATACCCGCGGGCCTGTTGCCAGTATTTTCTACCAGGGGCTTGAACGTGCCGATGAAGGAGTTGAAATGGCAGAAAAAGCAGTAATTTCATATGGAAGTGTTCAAATGGGACTACTCGAGAAAAACCTGTCCTGGATATCCCTGTTTATTGCCATTGCCCCGATGCTTGGTTTCATGGGTACTGTAATCGGTATGATCAACGCCTTCGATAAAATTCAGATTGCAGGTAATGTATCTGCTTCACTGGTTGCCGGAGGTATTAAAATTGCACTGATTACCACTGTATCAGGTCTGATCGTTGCTGTTATACTTCAGATATTTTACAATTATATCTTGTCAAAAATTGACAGCCTGGTTAATACAATGGAAGACTCATCCATCACCCTCGTGGACATGCTTGTGAAATATAATCTAAAAAAATCCTAAAAAACGAATAACCATGTCAACTTTGTATTCGAAAATTATCTCAATAGTTCTTTGGGTCCTGATGGGAATATCTATCATTCTGCTTGTATTGTTTTATTTTGGAAAGGCAGTCCCGGGAACCGAAGATACTAATTTGTATGAACCGGTTATAACACAAACTTTCCTTGTATGGGCTTACATATTGGGTGGTTTAACAGCAGGATTAGCACTTATTTTTCCCATTATTAATGTAATACTTAATCCAAAATCTGTCAAAAAAGGATTATTTGTTATTTTGGGAATTGCTGTATTGATATTTATTGCATATAGTCTTGCTTCCGACCAGGTTTTAAATATACCGGGATATGACGGAAAAGATAATGTTGCCAAAACATTAAGATTTACCGGTACAGGATTAATAACAATGTATATCCTTGCCGGTTTGGCCGTACTTTCAATTATTTATTCTGAAATTGCGAAATATTTTAAATAATATTCAGGGAAACCTCTATTGAGGTTCCCCCCTAAAAAGATAAAACCATGGCAAGAAAGGGATTAACTCCAATCAATGCGGCATCAATGGCCGATATAGCCTTTCTCCTGCTCATTTTCTTCCTGGTTACAACGACTATGGATGTAGATACAGGTCTGATGAGGCAATTACCACAAATACAGGATGAAGAAGAACAGGATAAAGATGAAAAGATTAAGGAACGTAATGTTTTCGTTGTGCTTGTTAACCAATATGATGACCTTCTGGTTGAGGGTAAACCAATGAACATACACGATCTTAGGGAAGCAGCCAAAGAATTTATTGCCAACCCAAACAACGAGCCTGATCTGCCTGTGAAAGTTGAAAAGGAATTACCATACTTTGGCAAAGTGTTTATAACAAAAGGACCTGTAATCTCTTTACAAAACGACCGGGGAACTACCTATGGTATGTATATTAGGGTCCAGAATGAACTGATGGCTGCAAAGGATGAATTGAGGGACGAACTTTCAACACAATATTTCGGCATGAAATATGATGACCTCGATGAGTCCCGGCAAGATGCTGTAAAGAAATATTATTCATCTGCTCTTTCCGAAGCTGAACCTAAAGAAATTGGAGGAAAATAAATATGTCCAGATTTAAACGAGAAGGGAAAAAAGGAGTTGCCGCAATCAACACGGCGTCACTCCCGGATATTGTATTCATGCTGTTATTCTTTTTTATGGCCACAACCGTCATGCGTGAAGTCGATCTTCTGATACAGGTAAGAGTGCCTGAAGCAACCCAAGCTAAGAAACTCGAGAAAAAATCCCTTGTAAGTTTCATTTATGTTGGGAAACCTTTACCGGCATATCAAGGATTGTTTGGTACCGAACCCCGATTACAATTAAACGATCAATTTAAAGAAGTGCCTGATATTCAGGACTTTATTGCACAAGAAAGAGACGCTATGGATGAAAATGACAGGAATAAAATGATGGTTTCCATGAAAGTTGATGAGAATACAAAAATGGGGGTTATTGTTGATACCAAACTTGCACTAAGGAGGGCGCAAGCCTATAAAATAAGCTATTCATCCCTGAAGGTCGAGAAATTAAGATAAACGGATAGCTAAAAAAACCATCAACCCAAAATTACTACCATCTCCACAAATAGGAAGCCTTAAAGAAGATTCCTCTTTTGGTTTCGTGGAGTTTTTTGCTATCAACATAATACTCACCATTCCATTCAATCTTTTCAAACAATAATCCCTAACCAATATGAATTACAGTGCCTGGAATATAAGTGAAAGAGGGTAAATATAAACTCGTTAAACGAACTCGAGTGGTCTGACGAGAAGTCCAATATGACTAACCCCCGGCTTCAGAGGCTGTGTGAAAACGTTTTTCCAAACTAATTTTGACTAATCCCGCCTTGGCGGGGTTAGTACTCCCAAAGTGGGGGCTATACAAAACAAAAAACCTCTCGGCTTCGCCGGTTTTTTTTATTATAAGAAAATCGCTGAAGAGCAAGCTCTGGCGGGAGTACGAACCACGCCGGAGACGTGGCTCGTGATCCCAATGGTTGGGCTAACACAAAATAAAAAAGACCACGGCTTCGCCTTGTATTTTTTTATGCACCAAAAACTGCTGAAGAGCAAGTTCTGGCGGGATTACTCATTTCATTCGTGATCCGTAATGGGGGCCTTCATACCAAAAAAAATCCCAGGCTACGCCTGGTTCTTCATTAGAACAAAATAGCCGCTAAAGAGCAAGCTCTGGCGGCTATTTTGTTCTAATGAAAACTCCTTACAGGAGTATTTTTTTTGGTGTGATCCCGGTGGGGTTCAAACCCACGACCTTCAGAACCGGAATCTGACGTTCTATTCAACTGAACTACGGGACCAAGCCTCTGCAAATTTAAAAATTATTTGTTTAGGAGTTAGATCGATGAGTGGATTATTACCAAAGTTTTTCTAATTTCGCAGATTTACCACGTTAATTATTTCATAAGCTCACTTCGTTCAGCTTACAAAACTGTTGTTTTGTATATTTTTCCATAGGAATACCTTTGGCAGGCACATAAATTAACTGGGTTAATTCATTGACACTTTATAAATCACGGAATGTATGGAGTATAATTTTATAGAGATTGAAAAAAAGTGGCAAAAATACTGGGAAAAGAATCAAACCTTTAAAGTTGAAATTGATCATTCGAAACCCAAGTTTTATGTACTCGACATGTTTCCATACCCGTCCGGTGCCGGTTTGCATGTAGGTCATCCGCTTGGATACATTGCTTCCGATATTTATGCACGCTACAAAAGACTTTCAGGATACAACGTTTTACATCCTATTGGTTTTGACGCCTATGGATTACCCGCAGAACAATACGCCATTCAAACCGGAACACACCCTGCAGTAACTACCGAAAAAAACATACTTCGCTACAGGGAACAACTTACTAAAATTGGATTCTCATTCGATTGGAGCAGGGAAGTAAAGACCTGCGACCCAAACTATTATAAATGGACCCAGTGGACTTTTATCCAACTGTTTAACTCGTGGTACAATAAGAAATCAAGAAAAGCCGAACCCATTACACACTTAATAACTAATTTTGAGAAAAATGGTAACCCGGAAGTGGATGCTGCCTGTAATGAGGTTGATTCCTTTAATGCCGAAGAGTGGAAAAAGAAGACCGAAAAGCAGCAACAGGAAATTCTGATGAACTACCGTTTAGCCTACCTTTCCGATACATGGGTAAACTGGTGCCCTGCCCTCGGAACGGTTCTGGCCAATGATGAGGTAAAAGACGGATTTTCAGAAAGAGGAGGGCATCCTGTTGAACGAAAATTGATGATACAATGGTCTCTCCGGATCACAGCCTACGCACAACGATTATTGGAAGGACTGGAGAAAATTGAATGGTCAGACTCCCTTAAGGAAGTGCAACGTAACTGGATCGGACGTTCTGTAGGGGCTTCAGTCAATTTCAGAATAAAAGGATTTGATGATATCATTAAAGTCTTTACTACAAGACCTGACACCCTGTTTGGCGCTACTTTCATGGTTCTTGCACCGGAACATGAATTGGTTGAAAAGATCACAGCTCCTGAACACCGGGAAAAGATCCGACGTTATGTCACCCGGGCAAAAAGCCGTTCAGAAAGAGAACGCATGTCGGAAGTAAAAAAGATCAGTGGTGAATTTACCGGAGCTTACGGCACCAATCCACTCAACGGTGAAGATATCCAAATTTGGGTTGCCGATTATGTACTTGCCGGGTACGGTACAGGTGCAATCATGGCCGTGCCGGGACATGACAGTCGTGACTTTGCCTTTGCCAAACATTTCAATCTGCCTATCATCCAGGTTGTAACCCGTGGTGATGATGTACCGGAAAATCCCCGTGAGTGGGAAAATTCATATGATGCCAAAGAAGGTAAAATGATCAATTCAGACTTCATTACAGGGATGGAAGTACCTGATGCAATAAATGCCGTGATAAAAAAAATAAGGGAGCTTGGTGAAGGATACGGTACCGTTAATTATAAATTACGTGATGCCATATTTAGTCGCC
>CAZEWS010000138.1:0-9715 GCA_964515985.1 uncultured Rikenellaceae bacterium
AGAACCATACATTGATTTCTTGATATTTGCATTCCATTTTTCACTCCTGAAATAGATTGTTTCATCTGAGTAAATGCTTGGATTAAGTCATCTCTAACACTTCTACTTACTTCATAATTATCAAGACTCTGTAAATCTTGTTTGACCTGCTCATACTCCGCTTTTTTTATTTTTTCAAAATTCTCTATTTTGCTTTTTTCAGGTTCTTCATTACAATAATGCTTCTCAATTTCAATTCTGTGAAGAACATTATCCATTTCTAACAATGTTTCAATTAATTGCGTTTCTTTTTCTGTAGTAATTGTCTTCATATTGTTCGAAAATTATGTGTGCTAACGATTAGCGGTATGGGTAGTGCCGCCTTAAAATTTGCTTGTACTTATCAATAAAGGTACAAACTTTCAATTACATCTCAAGTTTCCAATAGGAATGCGGCATTACCTATGACCGCCTGTTGGCAATAGTTGCAATCCTATTTTATTATCAAATTCTCGGGGTTTTGTCTTGAATCCCAGATGTAATGCACTATAATGACATTCTTGTCTAATTCGTAAAAAAGAATGAAATTTTCGATGATGAGTCCCCGAACACCCTCTATATCAGTTTTTATTCCTAAGTCAGGATACTTTATAAGTAATCGGAGTTCTTTGTTTATTCGGCGGTTTAGTTTGATGGAATAAGTGTGGTCTTTATTTCTGTCAATGTAAAATTTAAGGATTTCGTACCTTTTGATTTTGGCTCTGTTTGACCAGATTATTTTTCGTTTAGCCATTCTTCAATCTCTTTTTCAAGAAGATCATTTTCAGTAAATAACCCTTGTTCAATTTCCTTTTTAGAAGCTTTAATTTCATTTGTAAGTTCAGGAGTCAGGTTGATGATTTTAGATTCTGATTTTGCATCTAAAATTGTTTTAATAGCTTCCAGAAAGGATTTATCTTCAATCTCGGAAATCCTTTGAATTAAAGCATTTTTTAATTGTAATGTCGTCATAGTCTTCTTTTCAACAAATTTAGGAATTTCTAATGAATAACGAAAATTTCTCTTTTTAATTTCTTTTTTTAGCAATTATTGCCAACTTGTTTATAAACGAGGTAAACCTTCGCTTTAACGACTTATATAGTTTATAAAACGAATGTTTTGTTCATTTTATTTAAAGTAACAATTTACCTTATATTCTTAAATTATCCAACGGACTTCTTAGGAATAACAATTTCATTCTCAACGATGATTAATTTATGTAAAGGCTAAGGTTTACCCTGTGAAATAAATCGAAGATTTATTGCAAAGCAATATTTCACAGGGTAAATTTGCGAAGCTATGTTCTAATAAGTCTATCCCAATTTCATTTGATCAAAATCTCTTAATATAAGAATGACAGTAGGGTTTTTCGCCGGTTTTGCTATAGTAGTCCTGATGATAATTTTCAGCTTTCCAGAATGCCGTGGCTTTGGTTACTTCAGTTGCAATATCATAACCTTTTTTCTCCAGTATTTTAATAAGCTTTTCAGCAATTACTCTTTGTTCGTCATTAAGATAAAAAATTACTGAACGATATTGTGTGCCAATATCAGGACCCTGCCGGTTTACCTGGATTGGATCATGTATTTCAAAAAATAATTTTGCTAATTCCTCAAAAGAAGTCAGAGAATTATCAAAAATCACTTCAATGGCTTCTGCATATCCAGTAGTACCACTGCAAACTTCTTCATAAGTGGGATTATCTTTATCTCCTCCTATATACCCGACATAAGCGCTGATTACGCCGTTAGCTTTTCTAAAAAAGTGCTCCATTCCCCAAAAACATCCACCGGCAAAAATAGCACGTCCGGTTTTCACTATAGTATTTTTATCTAACGGGACAAAATCTAATGAAACAGAGTTTACACAATGCCTGATATTTTTTTCAGTGTATTTTTCTCCTTTAAAAACATGTCCCAGATGAGCACCGCAATTGGCACACACAATTTCCGTTCTGACACCATCTGCATCAGGTATCCGTTTTACCGCTTTTGGAATTTCATCATCGAAACCAGGCCAGCCGCAATGTGACTCAAACTTGTCTTCGGAGTGATAGAGCGGTGAACCACACCTTTTACATACATATGTACCTCTCCCATCAAAATTAAGGTACTTACCTGTAAAAGGCATTTCAGTGCCTTTATCAATGATCACTCTTTCTTCTTCAGGTGTTAGTTTATTATACTTCATAACTGCTTGTGCATTAACATTTAGACCAACTATTAAAACTATTAAAGATATTAATAAGTACTTCATTTTCGAAATTTAATTTATTGTACAGGAATTTCAAAGTTTATTAGTTTTTTTAATTATTAAGCGAATATCGAACAAGGATTACCTTCGGTGAGATCACCCCGATAGCTACCGGGGTTAAGTTCCTTGTCGGATATTGGATATTCATTTTTTCTTCAATTAATTTTTTTTTCTTTTAGATGTTGCCAGTTATACTTGTTTGCGGATTTTCTCATACCAGCCTGCTGGTTTACTTGCCGAAACGCAAGGTTGGCAGGTTCAGTGAAAGAAGGGATTAAATCTTTTCTCTTCACCGATTGTGGTATTTGGGCCATGACCGGAATAAACAATTACATCTTCATCAAGAGAAAAAAGTTTGCCGGTAATACTCTCAATAAGTGTTTCATAATCTCCGCCTGGTAAATCGGTACGACCAATACCGCCGTGAAAAAGCACATCACCAACCAGAACGAATTTCTGGGTCTTGTTATAAAAAGCCAGGCTGCCCCTGGAGTGTCCCGGCACACGGATCACTAATAATTCTGAATTTCCAAATTTTACTTTATTTTTTTCCTCCAGAAAATTTCCTATCGCAGGAGGTTGTTCAATCTCAAAC
The DNA here is from genome assembly GCA_964515985.1 of uncultured Rikenellaceae bacterium. Lineage (GTDB taxonomy): Bacteria > Bacteroidota > Bacteroidia > Bacteroidales > VadinHA17 > CAZEWS01. Next base: position 2,867 of record CAZEWS010000138.1, read on the forward strand.
CCAAATAATTTACCTTGTTGGTTTGCACCCTCCAGCATCGGTTTCTCAAATTTGTGTGCCTGGGTTAACAAACCAAACTGTTCATGTATAAAAGAATTTCCTAACAGATGATCAATATGGCAGTGAGTATTAAGTAATGCTACCGGCTTAAGGGATTTATCCTTTAAAAAACATAATAACCCGGTTTTTTCTTTATCATCATAACAACCCGCATCAACAATCAAACATTCATTAATGTCATCATAAAGCACATAGGTGTTTACCTGGAAAAAGTTAAAAACAAAAGATTTAATCTTGATCATGTTAATTATTGTCGTTTGCCGTACCTTTCAAAAGGGGAACGAAGACAAAAAATCCGTGTGAAGACTTTTTAAACTTGTCTTCTCCTTTTTTTATGACCCTTGTCATAACCTGCGAAAATGAACCACCAAGAGGTAAAACTATCCTGCCGCCAATTTTAAGTTGCTGAAGCAGTTTTTCCGGTATTTCTGAAGTAGCCGCAGTGATCAGGATCTTATCAAAAGGACTATATGCCGGAAGTCCTTCAAAACCATCACTATAAAAGAAGTGAGGTTTATATCCTAAATCTGTTAATAGTTTCCGGGTTTTCAGGTAAAGTTTCTTTTGCCGTTCGATGGTATAAACCCTGGCACCAAGTTCAAGCAAAATGGCAGCCTGGTATCCTGAACCGGTACCAATTTCCAGGATTTTGTCATGTTCTTCTACCTCAAGTAATTCGGTTTGAAATGCCACAGTATATGGTTGGGAGATAGTTTGTCCGGCACCGATTGGAAAAGCCTGGTCTTTATAGGCAAAATTGATGAAACCTGTTTCCATAAACAAATGCCTGGCGACTTTATTAAGTGCATCCAAAACTTTCTCATCCCTAATACCTTTACGTCTGACTTCCTCAACCAGTTTTTTTCGTAAACCCTTGTGTCTGAATGTATCTTCTATCATTTGAAATGTAAAATGCCTAAAAAAGAAATGTCTAAAATGTCTAAAATTAATGAGACTACACTTTTTTTGATTCGCCAGCTGACCCTTTGAAATAAAGGCGAAGCCTCTACTGCAAAGCGGTATTTCACAGGGCTGGCGGAGAGTAACTGATCTCACCGAAGGTAATTAATCAGGTTACATATTTTGTTGCAAACAGTATAAATATAATGATTTTGTAACTTAACAGGCGTAAGGTTATCAACAAAAGAACGTTAATAAGTTGATATTAAAAATAATACTGATTCCTGTAAAAAACTATAAGTTTGCAAAAACAGTACAAAAACATGATAAAAATTGGCGTTATCGGGCTAAAAAGATCGGGTACTGGTGAAATTAAGAAAATAAAAAAATCCGGGGGATTTCAAATAACCGGAATATTCGACCCTGATTTCATCTATGCCAAAAAAGTTTCCAGCCAATTATCTGTTCCTTTTTACGAGTCACCAGATGATCTGATAGCACAATGTGATGCGATAATTTTTTCCTTGCCTGCTGATAACCACTTTAACCTTTTAATTCAAACTCTGAAATGTTCAAAGCATCTTCTGATTAAAAATCCATTATCGATTTCGTTGGAATCTGCAAACGAATTAGTAAAATTAACCAGGGAAGCAAATGTAGTCGTTCAGCTCGGAAACACCGAAAGAATGAATCCTGCATTTAAGGCTTCCCTAAAGTACATAAAAAACCCGGTATTTATTGATATACAAAGATATAGTAAGCCAGGAAAGTATATAAATGAAAAGGAGTTGATCTTGGATCTGTTGTTTAAGGATATTGATATTGTAACCAGTCTATACCGGTCAAACATTAAAAAGGTCAATGCTATTGGGGTCTCAATAGGTGGAGAAAAAGTGGATATCGTAAATGCACGATTGGAATTTGACAACGGATCCGTCGCAATGTTAACCCTGAATAGTGTGTCTTTGTCGGATACATTGAAAGTCCAATTGTATCAGAAAGGGGAATACATTACCATCGATTTCATCAAAAAGCAAGCCATTATAGTCAGGTTAAAGGAAGGCCAGGACAAAGTAAGCCAAACCATAGAAAATCAATTTCAACAAGAATTTTTCCTTGAACGGCCGAAAATTATTTCAGTTAACCAGGATATTGAGGAACTTGCTTTATTCCGCGATTCAATACGAAATAAAAGGAATCTTGTAGTTGGAATTGAGGAAGGATTCATTACACTTTCAATCGCTTTACAAATCATTGATAAAATCAATGTACATGAAAACCCTTTTGCCCTCAGAAGATAAATTCCGTTTGTTAATAAAATATTACATAGCCTGAAAATAATTTTCAATTATTTTTGTTATACAAAAACGATATCCGTCATAATTCAGTCCTCAAATCTTTCTAAACCAAGCAGCCAAATTCGTAAATCACATAACTCCTAAATGCACAAGAAAGCTCATGTTTTTAAATACTTGATTTTCGATATCTTGGCTGCTGCCGGAAGCTGGACCCTGTTTTATATCCTCGGGGAGAATTATATCAAACCGGAACATATTACCTCATCTTTGACTATTTATTTTGATCCACATTATTTTATCGGATTATCTATAATCCCTTGTTTTTGGGTTTTTCTATATTCTTTAACCGGGTACTATAAGGATATATACAGAAAATCCAGGTTAAAGGATTTGGGTGAGTCTCTGCTGATAATCCTGATCGGGTGTACCGTAATTTTTTTCGCCATTATCCCGGATGATAAATTTCCGGTATACAATAAATACTTTATATCATTTCTTGCCTTGTTTTTTATTCAATTTATTCTGACGTATGTACCCAGGTTAATTATTACTACGCGAACCATACATAAGATCCACAAAGGAATAATCGGATTCAATACTTTACTGATAGGAAGTAACGGAAGGGCTGTGAAGATCTTCAAGGAGATAAAGGAACAGGAAAAATCATCGGGAAATAAATTTATTGGTTATATCAGCGTTAATCATAATTCAAAAAACCCTCTGAATAAATACCTTGATCATTTGGGTGATATGAACCATATTTCGGAGGTGATTATAAATTATCGGGTCGAAGAAGTTATTATTGCTATTGAATCAAATGAACAGGATGCGATTGAACAAATTATCAATAAAATCGAGAAAACTTTTATAATCATTAAAGCTGTCCCAAGCATGTATGATATTCTCATTGGAAGAGTGAAAATGTCAGTCATTTATGGTACACCATTAATTCAAATCTCACACGAACTGATACCCGCCTGGCAGGCAAATCTGAAAAAGTTCCTGGACATTCTGCTTTCGATTATGTCTTTGATTTTATCATTACCGATAAGTATAGCATTGATAATAGGCATTAAAGTCACTTCAAAAGGACCCGTGATCTACAGCCAGGAAAGGATCGGCAAGTATGGTAAACCATTTAAACTTTATAAGTTCCGAACCATGTTTGCCGAAGCGGAGAAAAACGGACCGGAATTATCCAGCAAAACCGACTATAGGGTTACACCCATAGGCCGGTTTATGCGGAAACACCGGCTGGATGAAATTCCAAACTTCATTAATGTACTAAAAGGTGAAATGTCACTCGTGGGCCCAAGACCGGAAAGGAAGTACTATATTGATCATATCCTCACAAGGGCACCCCAGTATATACATCTGCAAAAAGTAAAACCCGGCATTACATCATGGGGACAGGTCAAGTACGGTTATGCTGAGAATATTGATGAAATGATCGATCGTTTAAAGCACGATTTGCTTTACATTGAAAATATGTCTCTTTATGTCGACTTTAAAATTATGATCTATACCCTGATTATTATTTTGAAGGGTAAGGGAATTTAATAAAAATTAGAAATCCACGTCCTAATGGGGTGGTCACCTGCCTGTATTCTTATGGCTATGCCTCAAATTCCTGAATATCGAATAATGAACAAAGAATATCGAATCCCGAAATAACACAAAATAATTTAGTGCCTTAATATTCAAATTCTACCTCCCGAAACCCGATAACTATCAGGTTCGGGATTGGCAGAAAATTCCAAGACGCAAATTATAAATTCTTCCATAGGAATGCCTTTGGCAGTTATTTCCGGTTTACCCCGTTGTAAAAATTATCCTACGGGGTTTATCTGGGTTAGGTTTAAGAAAAACAATTTATTTCAAAAATCAATAAATAATCAGTAATAAAGAATAGATTTCATAATTCGACATTCGTTATTGGATATTCAATATTCATAAACAGCAAGATTTATAGCCCCTTTGAGGGGTATTTCAAAGCTGCCTTATTTAAAGGTTGATTTTTACCCGGTTCTTGCCAGTTTTTAATTTTACTACCTGAATGGGCTTATAAACCGGTCCTTCCCTTGTTAATATGCTCTCATAATATACAAGCTTTGTTATTTTTACTTTCTGAATAATTCGATTTTTATACCTGTCAAGCCACTCTCCCAACTTTTTCTTGTTTTCAATCCATTTAGGTCTGGCCAATGTCAAATGAGGAACAAAATCACGTTCTTCCATTTTAAATCCAAGCGAAATGATTTCTTTCTCCAAAGCCTTCCTGATCTCTGCTAAAACCTGAAACCCTTCAACACCAACCCATAGAACCCTTGGATTTTTTAAGTTTTTAAACACACCTAAGCTAACAAAGTCTAACTTAAATTCATTGAAATTGCTTGTCGACCGGACAAGGGCAGAAGAAACAGACGGAATGATATCCTCATCTGTATCACCGAAAAAAAACAGGGTAAGATGCAAATTTTCCGGTTCAATCCATTTGATCTTATCCTCACGAAAAGTATGTCTTAATTCACCTAATAGTTTTCTTAACGGTTCTTCAACAGGAACCGGAACGGCTATAAATGTCCGTTTCATTTTTCTTGATTTTTTTTATTGAATTAAATAAAAATTCAATACCTTGGTAAAGTAAATAAAAAAAACAGTCCATGACTGAGATTATTATTGAGACATGCATATACCATGATTTAATTTTGTCTCAAAAACTCAACGGACTACCAAATTTTAAACTTTAAGGAAAATGAGTTACTCTAAAAAATTTGCCGTCGTTCTGTCAGGTAGTGGTGTATTTGATGGAGCAGAGATTCACGAAGCCACATTAACCCTCTATGCAATAGTGAAAAACGGGGGAACCTACGAAATTTTTGCTCCCGACATTCCTCAACACCATGTAGTTAATCACATTACCGGTGAAGAGATGAACGAAACCAGGAACGTGCTTATTGAAGCAGCCCGAATTGCAAGGGGTAAAATAAAACCCCTGAGTAAGTTTAACGAAAAAAATTTCGATGCGATTATTTTCCCGGGAGGAGTCGGTGCTGCCAAGAACCTATCCTCTTTTGCCTTCGATGGAGTTAATTGTTCCGTTAATAAAGATGTTGAAAACAGTATTAGGCAAATGGCGGATGCAAAAAAACCCATTGGAGCATTGTGTATCTCACCGGTTATTCTAGCCAAAATCCTGGGTGACGTTGTGCTGACTATCGGACAGGATGCAGGTACAGCCGAAGCCGTTGCGAACATGGGCGCAACTCATAGAAAAACAAACCATGGAGAGGTAGTTGTGGATTCCCGGCATAAAGTGGTTACAACACCATGCTATATGCTCGATGCCAACATTGTTCAAATTGCCGAAGGAGCTGATAATGTGGTAAAAACAATGATGAAATTATAGGGAAAATAAGATTGGTCAGATTAAACCGGCATCGATCATATAGATAATCTCATCGATGATCCTGTCTTCCCCTCTTGCATCAAATTTTGTTTTCAAGTTTGATTTGAAAATTCTTGCAATCGCTTGCCAAAAAAAAGCTGAAAATGAACCCTTTAACTCCTTAATTAAAACATAGGTCGTATTGCCTGTCTCACGATCGATTAATTTTATCAGCAATCGTCCTTGCGTTATGGTCATTTTTCGTAAATCATTTTCGAATTCTTCTCTTAATTCATCTTCAACCTGCTGAATATATTTTTTTTGTTCTTTTTCGGTGGGAAGCGTAAGCAGATGGTTGTTCATTTCAAACAATTTGTCCCTTGCTAAAGTGGCATAAGGATAAACTTTTTTAATGTTGTAAATTAACCTTGTGTATTTTCTTGCCTGGCGCCGATTCTTAAATTTGCGCTCCGGGAATACTATAACCTCTTCAATGGTCCGGTGAGGTATGGTTTCACCCTGGAAAAAAGTAGTAGTAACCACTTCAAAATCCTTAAGCTTTATTGTATCTCTGAAAACATTTTTGGTTGTGTCCTGGGCGTTAAGTAAACCCAGGTTAAAAAAGATTAATATGGTTAGAATGAACCTGTAAAACATAATATTCTATAACGCAGATAAAGTTCAATAATTATACCATTTGCAAAGTTAACCCTTAAAGTGTAAAAAAGGTTAAGGAATATTACGAATTATGAAAAGACCCTTAGGGTTTTGCGCCATGACATCCCTACGCGGGGAAACCCTAATGACTATTGAATGACCATCGAATGACTGTATAATTTGCAGATAAGTAACAAATTTGAACATTTTGAGACAATCCCGGTAATCGGGAGTAAAATTTCTGATTTAAGTACCTATCCTTTAAAATATTTTCTGATAACTTTGCCTTTAATAGATTCAAAGTCGGTTTTTCTGAATTTTTAACACAAGCATGAACATTTCCATCCCAGAACTGCAGGATGAACAAAAATATCACTTGCTCACCAAATTACACCATAACGATATTGTTCCTTTCGTATTCAGGTATATAAGAAAAATCAATCTTGTTACTTTTGTTTTTTATGTTTCAAATATTCTTTTTCTGGCATACCTCCTCAAGTATTTGATGAATATTCTTCTTTATGCTAATTTTGGTTTGAAGAATAT
>CAZEWS010000139.1:0-371 GCA_964515985.1 uncultured Rikenellaceae bacterium
TGTATCTGCTTCATCTTCAACAAAAGATAATATATAATTTTTCTGCTCAAATATTTCCTTGAGCTGGTGCCGGTTTTCCTGGTTTGCGTATGTATGAAACTTGAAAGAATTTTTGTTTTACTTGCGTTCTTTGATTGTTTATTTTAGTCTTCCCGGAATAATTCAGTAATTAATCAGGTCTAATATTAAAATTTAAAATGTCTTCAAAATAGTTCTCCCGGTTTTTATGGTTTTATTATTTTCTTCTCACGGGTTTATACCAGCGATACAATATCTGATTATACCATTGTTCATACCATACCTCAAAATCTGGGCCAGGGAACAAACCTTGGTTTCGAGTTTGAAGACATTTTAAATTTTAATATTAGACC
>CAZEWS010000139.1:381-9630 GCA_964515985.1 uncultured Rikenellaceae bacterium
TTGGTTTCGAGCTTGCCTTTGAACAATCGGTGAATGACAAATGGAATCTAAACGGTAGTTTTAACTGGTACCAAAACACCATTAACTATAATGAAACACAAGTCATTACTCTCAGTTTCAAATATAAATTCTAAAACAATAATTATATCATAGATTATAACATGTACAGGATTGGATATTCTTTTTGGCAAGTTGGTAAAAAAGAAGAGGCCAAATACTATTTCAGATTAACGAATCCTCCATCCATCCTTTCCTGACCAGCTCAATTTTCTCAGCGTCAGCCGTTCCGATATTATGTCTTGTATCGGCAAGGAAGATATGCTTAGCCGGAGGATTTAACGGCCGGTCTTCACCAAAGAATGCTTTCCTCTTTGCCTGAATAATACGAACTCCAATAGAGTCAACTGCTACAGGGTCATACCCCACAATTAATCCCTTATATTCCCACGTAAACTCTTTATTGAAGTGATTCCTCCCGACTCCGTGAAAAAGAGGATTTAACATTACCAAAATATTCAGTCTGGTTTTGCCTTCAACATTAGGTAATTTCCAGAGTTTAGCCAGATCTGCACATGAATCAGGGTGAAGTGCAGGTCTGTTATTCGTAAACATAATGTAATTCTTTAATAATGATCCAACTCCGGACCAGGCATGAGTTCGCATAGGCCTGACATTAATAAGAGCAGTTCCATCCATAAAGATTGGGTCTTCAATGATTCCCCCATCTCTGACACTAATGTTCTTTTCCGGTACTCCTGAACGCAAAACACATTGTTTTATGGCAATTTCCAATTCCGGAGGCGTAGGAAGTGATCTCCAATTGTTGGACTTAATGCCAACGATATCCTCAGGTTTAATCAGCTTCTTCCAAGCTTCAGTGTGATTAGATACTCCAGTTAAAGCGACAACTGCCTGATCAAGCATGGATTGAATCTTAACCTGATCCGGTTTGTTGAAATCTGTCAGGAGGTCTTTGTCTCTGATCAGGACAACCCGGGTCTTTTCACCAGGGTAATTACTTCTAATATTAAGTCCGGAAGCCTTAGCTACATGTTTTGAACCAGGAAAGTTCAGATACAGAAATCCGCCTATTGAAGCAAGGGCTGTATTCTTCAATAGTTTTCTTCGTGTAATAGGCTTTCTTTTCATGATATTTTGTTTTAATTAGGATGAAATTAGCTTAATAATCATTTATTCACCTGATAATGAGTATTTCTCCAAAACAGTTTTCAGCAATGTACCAGCATTCTTTTCTTCATGGGCATTGAAGACACAAACAAACAGATCGTGGTCAACTTTACATGCTATCCATTTACCATCTTCAAGTTTAACAACCGGATGCGTTTTAATTTCCGGAGCATACTGTTCCGCAAAGTTCTTATAGGCCTCACCTGCCAGAGTGTTATCCGGATATTGAATAATAAGTAAATAATATCTCTTTTCAGGCTCACCATATTTTGCCAGTACAGCATCGGTTTTATCAGTTATGTTCAGCAAATTTTCGTCAGAGATATAATAAAATGCATTTAGCCATACATAATGATGAAAGTAAAAGATACTCCCAGGTACAAGTAACGACTCAGGTATCCAATCCAGGATTTCAGGTAACATACCTGTCTGCTTTATTGCTTTATCAATCTTTTTGGCCGTAGCTACCAGGGTCTTTTTCGAGTCACTTGTTTCCACATCAGATACAATGGAAATATAATACCGGTCTTTCCAGAATAGAATTGCGCCCTCAAACGTTTGTGAACCTTGCCCAAAGTTACTGTATACATCTTCACGGGCATGTGTAAATACACCAAATGCATTTTTTGCTTTAACCATATCAAAAATCTCGACAGTGATATCTGGTTGTCCGGACTTCTTATATGTCCGGCTGATGACCTGTTCAAAATCATACGATATAAACAGTTCTGCTCCTCCGTTTATATAATCAAATAAAGTTTCCGGATTATAATAATGGTCTTCTCCAACTGTTACCCATCCATTAACTGCTTTTGGTAGATATTGATTTAATGTTTTTGCTGAACTGGTCATAAGCGATAGAACAAGAATTAAAAGTAAAAGAAGATATTTTTCCCTAATAGCCATTGTATTATTATTCATAACTGTAATTCCTGCCAATGATTTTAACCTTGAGGAAAACTCTCTGTACATTGTAGATTGCAACTCAATAATCCGGAACCAATTCCCTTACTTTGTAAAATTAAGAAAAAAATAACCAGATACAAATTGAATCTGAAAGTTCGGACTTTGATTGACATATCTGTAAAATAATTGGTTTTCAATTTAACAATAGCTATTCCAATACCTTCAGGGTATCCATCAATACATCCACAGAACTTTTACCCACCATTATCTCAAAATCGCCTGGTTGTACGGCTCTTTTCATATTCAGATCAAACGCTTCCAGTTTTTCGGGAGTTATAGTAAATTTAACCGTTCTTTTCTCACCGGGTTCCAGAGTAATCTTTGCAAAATCTTTTAACTCTTTTACAGGACGTGTTGGAAAACTTACCAGGTCATGAATATAAAGCTGTAGGATTTCATCACCTGTCACTTTTCCTGTGTTGGTAATATCCACATGTACCTCTGCCGTACCGTCAACAGGTATCTCTTTGGGTGATATTCTTAAATTCTCATACCCGAAGGTAGTATAGCTCAATCCAAAACCGAACGGATAAAGCGGAGTGGGGTCGGCCAATACATAGAAACGATGATTGGTTGGTTTTTTATTATAAAAACAGGGTAACTGCCCTACGGAACGCGGAAAGGTCACAGAAAGTTTACCACTGGGATTTACCTTACCAAAGATAACATCGGCCACGGCATGGCCTGTTTCCTGTCCCAGGTACCAGCATTCGATAATAGCAGGTGCATTTTCCTGTAAATAATTTATCGTAATTGGCCGACCGTTTATTAGAAGAACAACGGTGGGTTTACCTGTTTCAAGAATAGCTTTTGCCAGTTCATTCTGCATACCAATCAGATCCAGATCATCACGATCGCCCAGATGAATATCGCTCCATGCTTCACGGTGGATCAACTCGTTTTCACCGATCACAAGGATAACCGCATCACTTTTCTTTGCCACTTTTACTGCTTCAGCCATTAACATTTTATCATTCTCCGGATTATTTAATATAGGTTTTTCGTTTACACGCCAGTTACATTCTTCGTTCAGAGTTATTTTGCAACCTTCGGAATACAAAACATTGAATTTCCCGGCGGCAAATGCTTTAATTCCCTCCAGGATACTGACTCCTCTCATGGGTACAGCCGAGTAACCACCCAGATGTATATCTGCTGCATTCGGCCCGATTACAGCCAATGTTTTTATTTTTGATGAATCCAGGGGAAGAATGTTATTCTTATTTTTCAATAATACCATTGCTTCATGAGCCGCTTTCAAAGCCAATTCTTTGTGCTCTTTACTGTTTGCTACTTTTTCAAAAAGTTCTTCATCTATATATGGATCGTCGAATAATCCGATGGTAAATTTAACCCTGAGAATATTTTTTGCAGCCCGCGTAATATACTCTTCTGAAACATTCCCTTTTTTTACCTGGTCAACCAGTGCAGTAAAACACCCGTTGCTTCCCAGGTCATAATCGATTCCTGCCACTACCGACATTACTCCAGATTCTGCTGAGTCGGCTGCTGCAAGGTGGTTTCTATACGTCAGATCCATTCCGCCGCCATCGCTCATAACAAACCCTTTGAAACCCCACTCATTCCTTAAAATATCCGTTAACAATTTTTTATTGACATGGTTGGGCACACCATCCCATTCGTTATATGATGCCATGATTGATTGTGCATTTGCCCGTTTAACAGCCATCTCAAAAGGATAGAGGTGTGTTTCACGAAACTCTCTTTCGGAATAGTTCACAGGCGCCAGATTTTTGCCTCCTTCAGGCTGTCCGTGCCCGGCAAAATGCTTCAGGGTTACCGCTACATGTTTATCATCTATCGTTTCTCCCCTGCCCTGAAAGCCGAAAACGGCTGCCATACCTATACGAGATGCCAGATACGGGTCTTCACTGTAACATTCTTCCGTTCTTCCCCAACGCGGATCACGCGCCAGGTCAAGCACCGGTGAAAGTACCTGCCAGGCACCCCATGAATTAGCCTCTAAAGCAGCGACGGTAAATACCTGTTCAACCAGTGCTGTGTCCCAGGTACTTCCAAGACCGATAGCCTGGGGAAAGCTTGTGGCTCCCGGGATCATTGCACCGTGTAATCCTTCGCTGAACATAAGAGCAGGTATTCCAAGACGGGTCTTTTCAAGCATATATTTCTGAAAGCTGTTTATACGGCTGATACTTCTTCTGAAAGATGTGCGATCAAAAAATCCAAATGAGAAAAAGGATCCCACTCCCCGGTTAAGAATATCACTATCCTCTCCTCCAATAAAATTACCGTTTTCATCAAACGAAGTGGTATCCCTGGACCAATGGGAAGACAGCTGTCCGACTTTTTCTTCCAGGGTCATCCGGCTGATAAGATCATTAACCCTTTCTTCTATCTGTAAAGAAGGGTCTTTATACTTAGGCGGTCTGTTTGAGGTACACCCAAACAATAAAATGGTAAAAAGAATGATGAAGTACTTCATAACATTAGTTTTAACTGGTAAAAGGAGAATCAATTATTGTGAAAAGTCTATTTCAAAACCGGGTAATGTATCTTTGGTTCCTTTATTTTAGCCCAGGGCAGTTCCTCCAGGGTCAGGGCCTCCTCACTTCCATAAACTTCAAAAACAGATCTGAAATCTCTCCCAAAACCACCGGGTTCACCCCAACTCATAAACCATGTCCATCGGGGCTGACTTCTGATTTTCTCCAGTGTGGGCAGATTTCCCACTTCCCCCAGGGCTATGGGTTTGTTACCTGCCAGTGCAAGAATCTGATCGTAGTTCTCCTGATTAAATCCTTCTGAATACACATCTGTAGCAAAAATATCTACTACATCATCTCCGGGATAATACGTCTCATAAGGATCCACATTTTCTTTCACTTCGTTGCAGTTATACACCCAGATGAGGTTGTTTAAACCATGGAAATTTACCAACCGATCATACATCATTCTCCATAGCTTTTTATAACCATCTTCTCCTTCTTTTTTGCCCCACCAGAACCAATCGCCGTTCATTTCATGATAAGGACGCCAGAGAACAGGCACATCGGCATACCGAAGCTGTTTCAGAAACCAGGCAATCACATCAACCTGAGACTTCCATCGCTCATTGATCTCCGTTCCGGGTGTGACCAGATCGTTCCATTCCTGATCTGTAAGATCACTTTGAATTGATTCACGGAAAGTTACCGGCTCATCCTGAGTGGGAGGCACTGCATGCCACATTATGGTGATGATAAAACCTTCATTGTGCCGGCGGATTGCCTCATCCACGATTCGCTGGCGAAAGTTGATACCATCCCAGTAACCCGGATAACTGAATCCAAAATCTTGCCCGAATAATGCAGGATAATGTCTTGTCATTCTGTGTAACACAGAAAGACGGGTTGATCCGACAAGTGGCGCACAGTGCTGACCTGTAATTATTTGTTTACCGGATATACTGTAAATATATTCTAATAACTTTACAGCCTCCGGTGAAGGATTTGGTGTGACCGGTTTAACAGGGTCATTCTGGCCAAACAGGTTCGTGACAAATATTATGACCAACGTGGTCATTAACCAGGATTTGATTTTTAAATTGTTCATGACTATTTTTTTTGATGAATGATTAGAAATATTTAAAGTATTGCGCGTTTTAATATTAAGTGTTTGGGAATCAAGGTCACACTGAACTTCAATATGTTACAACATCAAACCACTCAACACGAATATAAGATCAACAATCTACATGTGTTTTAACACGAATACTACTTTAACCTCATTCCAATACCTCTCCTGTATTAAAGCCCGTAATCACCACGCCTGGTTTTTCACCACGTGTATCAGCATTTTCCAGTTCCATTTGGATGGTACGTTGTTCGCCCGGCATTAATGATACATAATTATCACTGTAAAGAACGGGTAAGATGCGATCACCGCTTTTTTCCCGTACTACTTTTAATCTCACCATAAGCACCGGATGCTCTGATGGGTTGTTCAGGTGGGTGATCAGGAACCATTTGTCACCTTGCCTTTCAACTTGGGTTGAAGATTCCAGGTCCACTTTTGGAAGGTTATGAAGAGCCTGGTAATTACTTTCCTCCAGTTCATTATAAAACCAGTATCCTGGTAGTTTTTCATTATTCTTATCCAATCCCCGCCAGTAGAAATTCTCTGAAAGGATTTCATCCCCTTTAGCCAGTTTCAGCCTGAGGAAAAACACATCCGTCAATCCGGATGGATATTCCATTTTTATACAAGGCACGTTGCTGTCTTCAGTGCTTTCGAGGGAAGCCGATTTCTCCCATTGCACGGTACCATCCAGGTTACGTATTTCCACACTTGCCGTTAATCCGGTAACATTTCCTGCACTGTAATTAACTACCTCTATTGTATCACTTAAGGGATTCCATTGTATATGTAATGGTTCTGATGCCTTCTTACATGCGAAATAGGCAGCCGTTGGCTCAAAATAATAGTCATAGGTCTGCCATACAAACGAAGGCCATGCAGGGTGGCTCATCCAGAGCAGCAGCCCCATTCTGTGCTTACTTTGTGCTTCGAACATGGCACGATACCCTTCGTAATTCCTCCATTGTGCGAGGGATACCCAATCTTTCACATTATTAATTTCTCCAAAATTGATATCCATCATTTTGAGAAAGAATTCACCACCCTGGGCACCTTCCATGCAGAAATCGTGTAATCCCCACATACGGCCTTGCGGCCACATAGCGGAATCAGGCATCATTTTCTTCAGGCTTTCATATGTTACAATGTTGGGCATCCCCATCTCGCTGTGCAGTTTTGTGGTTGCCCTGGTTTCAAAGTAGAATTTTGCCGGTAATGCCCTGTAATGCCCACCACCACTCACAACGCCAAATGCAGAGTTGGAGATATAGTGGAGCCCCGGATGTATCTTGCGAATTATTTTTCTTATAGCTGTATCAAGGACTTCCGGCGGATTACCTTCATTACGACCGCAGTACAATGCCATTGAAGGATGGTTCCTGATTCGCAGTACAATGTCTTCCACGTTCCGCATGAACATTTCATTATCATCCGGGTTCGGACCATCCACCGGATTGGCCAGCCAGAAGTCCTGCCATACCATGATGCCATGCCGGTCGCAGGCTTCGTAGAATTCGTCATCACCTGTTTGTCCTACCCAGTTCCGGATCATGGTGAAGTTCATGTCGCTATGGTACCTTACTGCAATGTCATATTCACGGCCACGGTAGCACAGATTTGATTCGGGGAAACCCCAGTTCCCGCCACGGCCAATAAATCGTCTCCCGTTGATCCAGATCTTCAGAATACCTCCTTCTTCACTGTAAGTCATTTGCCGTACCCCGGATTGAAAAGACTTCACATCCGATACCGTCTTATCTTCAGACTCAAACCGGAGTTCTACATCATACAGGTTCGGATCTCCGTATCCGGTAGGCCACCATAGTTTCGGATTCTGTAATAGCAGTGCCGGATGTGTTGATGGGTTGAGTTTGATATTCTGAGTATCCAAAGCCTCTAAGGTCACAGGCTGCTTAAATACCACCTCCCCGAAGTGTCCGTGTAAAACCCCTGACACCACTTTGGGTTCATGATTACGAAGGGTGACTTCTATGTTTACGTTTGCCTGGGATGTGTCCGGAAGTGGAAGAGTTATAGTAATGAAAGGATTTTCAATTGTCACAGAACCACTGACGGTCAGGTAAACATCGTTCCAGATACCTGTATTTCGTCCGCGGATAGTGGGGATCCAATCCCAGCCAATTGATGCATGGTAAGTAGGGTTGTCTGCTCCCAGTGCTCCTCCGTTCTTGTCAGGGCTCAAAGTAGTTTGCTCCTTTATGTTTCCCGGATTTGCATTCTTTTCGATCCGTACAGCTAATGCATTTTTCTGTCCGGGAATCAGAATGTTAGTAACATCAAATTGTCCGCGTGTAAATGCACCTTCGACACGCCCTATCTTCCGGCCGTTCAGGAAAACTTCTGCTTTCCAGTTAATTCCGTCGAAGTTGATGTACATATGTTGTCCTTCGTAGGAATCTGGTACCAGGAATTCATTTCGGTACCAAAAGTCAGAATAAAAGAATGATTCCGAGATCATCAGCTGGTTATCTCCGTAGTTTGGATCAGGTAGTGCTCCTGCATTCCGGTAGCTTATAAGCACGGTACCCGGCACGGTTGCAATCACCCAGTTGCTGTCCTGGAATCCCGGCATGGACAAGGTCTCTCCTTCAGCACTTACGAGCGATTCACGTTGAACCCGCCATGCTCCGCCTGCCAAATCCATTCGTCCATTGTCCTTTATAGCTGGGGAAGGTTTTGGCTTCGCTACCGGCCCTCCACGCCCAAAAACTTCCATTTCACTCATTAAATAACCTTTGGATGAAGCAGGTTCTTTCATTAAAACACGTACATATCTTCCCTCAATAGGTGAATCGAACCTGAACTCATCCGTTAGTTCTTCACTTGCTGACAAATCCTGAATATCTTTCCATTCGGATGCATCATCCGATACCTGAATTGAACCCACCGCAGCGCGACGGATCCAATAAAGATTGATTTGGTCGAATTTACAAACAGCACCCAAATCGACGTATACCCACTCTTCCTCATTGCCTGCGCTCATCCATGCACTTGTAAAGATGTGTGAAGGAGCTATTTCTACATGGTTATCACTATGGTAAAAATCCATACCGCCAATATTCCATATGATTACATTCGGAGCTTTGAAATCAACCCGGTAGAAACGATTACCGGAAGGTGTTTGCAGACCGATGGATTCGTTGAATCTCCTTAAACGTTAACATGCCGGAAATACTTATCCGATTCACTTCTGGCACTTGATCACCACCTCCTATCTCAATTTGCATCCAGCCTCCGGAATCTTCAAAGCTCACCGATGTCATGGTATTGTGATCAATGAGCCATTCACGTTCATTCTTCTTCAGCGTACCGTGCTGGCTGGTAGAAGCTGAAAACCAATTAGGATACCCGGTATCCTTGATTCCATCGGTCACCAGTTGTGCAGTAAGGTTGTAATCATAGCTGCTTGAATGGTAGGCAGGCCTGCGGAAGGCCAGGTTTCGATAGTTTTTCTTATCGATGTATGTTGCCGGTGAA